>NZ_JBWKDS010000020.1:0-151257 GCF_056435845.1 Streptomyces sp. NPDC043867
CGAGCCTGTCAGCCTTGGCCTGCTCATACGCCTCCGCGGTGACATTGGCGTTCGCGGCCAGGTCGGCGGGCGGCGCGAACCTGCGCTCTTCCTTCGCCAAAGCGGCAACCGACGCACCGCCATTGGCTGCTCCACCGTCCTGTGATGCAGGCATATCTGCTCTCATTCATCTTCGGGGGCTTGCCGCGCCAGGCAGTGACCGCGGTTGTTGGTGCGCCGCGAGGTCTCGCCCCGCATGCCACGCGGTCACACCTGCCATCGCTCGGTCGACGGCCCGCGGTGCGGAGGAAGTTGTCTGCCGCCGCCTGGGCCATGGCGCCCAGCACTTCCCTGCACTTGGTACTTCGGTAAATCTATCCTGTAGTCGAGTTTCGGTCCAGAGTTAGAAGCTCATTGAAGAGTATTTGCAGGTCAGACGGGGTGCGGAGCGCGCGGATGCCGCCACCGGTCGTGTAACGAGAGCGTTACGTGCTGTTGCGCAGCTCTTGGCACTGACGCTCAGTACCGCCATGCTGACCCCCGGCGCGGCCCCTCCTCAGGCGTGAACCGTCTCTGTGCCGATGCCTGTGTGCGCCTGTCGCGGCGGCACCGCGCAGTCCACGCGTGCCAGATCCGCTGTTGTCAATCACCCTTCCGCAGGGCGCCCTTTCCCCTTGCTTCCAGCCGGGCCAGCTACCGGCAGACACTTCCCTGAACGTGATCAGGAGACATCGTGGAACCTCTCAGGTTTTCGTCCTCCAAGGCGAGACCGCCCTTCGCCTCATCACTCCCACCGGAGCGGGACGATCCCGGCCTCGTACAACTGCGGGCGGCCATCGGACATTCACGTCGGCGCTTCATCACCGTCAACGCCTTCGGCTGGGCAGTAGCCGTTGGGGCTCCCACGCTCGCTCGGGTGCCGATGGGCGCGGCCGTCGTGGGTGAACTGACGGTCAGCATCATGATCATCGCGCTGCAGAGCTGTCTTGTGCTCGCATCCTCGATACGTCTGGACCGAGCCCAGGGCCGAGCGTACAAGGCATGGAACGAGGGGCGGGGCGCTGCATCGTCCTCCGCGAGCGGAGCGAGTGGACGATGACGCACATAGCCGAACAGTTCCAGGCTGCCCAGGCGTTGGGCGCCGCACCGCTGGTGGCCTTCCTCCTGGTCGTCTGTCTCTCCGTCCTTCTTTACCTGATGTACGGAGCGGACTCTGAGGGCACCACGGACGTCTACGTGGCCGGCAGATCTCTCCGGCCAGTGGGCAACGCCCTCGCCCTGGCAGGGGACTACATCACGGTCATCACCTTGTTGACCGTCACAGGCTCAATAGCATTGGCCGGGTACGACGGCATGGCCCTGGCTGCCTGCGGCGTCGCAGCCGTGGGAGTGCTCCTGTTGCTCGCGCATCCCCTGCACAACATCGGTGGGTTCACGCTCGGTGCCACATGGAGTGCGCGGTTCCCCGGTGCTGCGGCACGCGTCGCAGGCACAGTAGCGACGTTCTGCTTCTGCCTCCCGCTGACGGTGGTGCAGCTGGTGGTGGCCGGCGCGGCGGTCTCCTATCTCCTGGGTCTGTCCGACATCGGTTCGGCGGCGCGTATCTGCACCGCCTTCATCGGCGTGATCATGATCTGCGCCGCGTCCCTCAGTGGGATGAGGGGCAACACGGTTCTGCAAGTGATCAAGACAGTCCTTTTGCTTCTCGCCATGTCACTGCTCGCCGGTCAGGTCCTGGACGTTTTCGGCTGGGACCCGAACCGCCTTCTCGACGCGGCATCCCGCAACAGCGCCGACCCCGCGCAGTTCTACGAAGGCGGCCTGCTCAACGGTGACGGGCCCGCGGGGGCTCTGTCTCGGCTCTCCACATACATCACCGTGACACTCGGATCCGCGGTAGCCCCTCATATGCTGATGCGGCTCAAAGCCTCCGATCGGGGCGCTTCGGCACGCCGCACCGTCAGATACACCGTGGGCCTGGTCGCCGTCTTCTTCGGACTGACGATCATCCTCGGGCTGGGCGCGACGGCGATCGTGGGGGCCAAGAACATCGTGGCTGCCGACCCGGAGGGTATGGCCACCGTTCCGCTTCTCGCCCTGCAGCTGGCCGCCGACGGATCGGGAGGAGGCGCAATCCTTGCTCTGACGGTGTCCATGGTCTTCCTGACCAGTCTCACGGTCGTGGCCTCCCTGACTCTCTCGTCAGGAGCCGCGCTCGCACACGACATCTGCGCTTATACGGTCGGACGAGAATGGTCGATGGCCGCCGAGATCCGGGCAATGCGGTGGTTCAGCGCGGTCATCGGGGCGCTGGCTGTCATGATCGCGGTCGGCCTGCAGGGGAAGAACATTGCCTTCCTCGCCCACTTCGCCGTTGCGTCCGCAGCCGCTGCCATCTTGCCCACACTCGTCTTTGGTCTCTTCTGGTCGGGTTACACGCGCCTCGGCATGCTCTGGAGTGTTTATGGGGGGCTCAGCTGCTGCGTGGTGCTCCAAGTATTCGGGCCGGCCGTGTCAGGACGAGCAGCTTCCACCTTTCCCGACACCAACTTCGCCTGGTTTCCCTTGGAAACGACGGGCCTGGTGTCTATCCCCGTAGGTTTCCTCCTTGGATGGGCGGCGAGCAGGGCAACAGCATCCCGGACCTCGGCAGCCCGACGCGACTTCAGCCAAATTGCAGAACGCGCTCTGACCGGCTCCGCTGCCACATCCCGAGAGCCGGGGGAGGCATAAGTTCTCAGCCTGGGGCGGCGTATGCCCGGCCCCGCACTGGGCACACGCCCGTTCCAAGGCGGAGTCAACTCTCCCTCTCAGGGGCGGGCACAGAAACGGCTCGCAGGAAGGCTTGCGTGAACGTTTGGAGGGTTTCCTCCCTCGTCGGCAGGTCGGCCGAAGCCACTTGGCTCGTGACGGGACGCAAGAGAAAGTGCAGGAGGATCGGGCTGGTCATCTGCTGCACGAGCAGAAGCGGTGGCAGGTCACGAATACGGCCGGCGGCGACTTCTTCCGTGAGCCATGTCCCAAGTCCGGCCAGCATCCGAGGGGTGACGCTTTGGAACACACTCTGGACGTTCTTGTCACCAGGACGGGCAAAGACCTCTGCGAGGAGGGCAGGCAGAACGCGCGGCTCTCTCTCCAAAGCGTCGGCCAGCAACCGGTGGAACCGGCGAACCATGTCCTGCAAGTCGCCACGCGGCCCGGCCAGGAGGGCTTCGACATCGAGAATGGGGCTGTACCGGTCGAACACGGCGCGCATGAGTTCGTCGCGGCCGCCGAAGGTCACATAAAGGCTCGGCACGGAGCACTCAGCCGTGCTCGCGACCCGTTCGAAGGTCAGTGTCCCCAAGCCCTGCTTGCTGATGATGTCGGCCGCGGCCTCGATGGCACGTTCCCTCACCGGCGGCCTTCCCCCCGGTTCAACACCGGCGGCTCGCAGAGCGTCGTTCAGGGCCTGCCGCGTGCCGCCGAGCCGACGCAGCAGTGTGCTGCGGGACATACCGGCCGCTTTGGCAATGTCGCGCAGAGACACATCCGCTACCGGCACGCTGCGTTCCTCCGCGGCCCGCACAGTGGCTTCGAGAATTTCCTGCGGCACAAGAGCCGGTGACACTTTGCTGGCATCTGGCATAGGCTTCAAGTTACTGTCTACTCGAAATCCGGTCCAGGCTCGTGGAAGGCGTCCCGTCGGGCCCTGCTGTGCCGAATCCTGCTGGCGGGCCGTCCCGGCAAGGCCGCGATCCCGCTTCGCTCCACGCCGCCCGAAAGGACGTCCGCAGGTGCTCGCCGGCCGGCCGCCTCGGCGGCAATGCCGCCTCCTTGCAGGTGTCTCCTAATTTCGCCGCAGCAGCGTGCGAGACGCGGCACGCACCCGTGTGACCGTTGCGAACGGCATGCCCCGGTCTCTGGCTGGACGAGAAGGGAACGTGTTTTCGCCCCGCCGGTCAGTGAGCCGGGAGTGACTGCTCGGCCCAGATCGTCTTTCCTGAGTGGCCGTAGCGACTGCCCCACCGGCTGCTGAGCTGCGCGATGAGAAAGAGACCTCGTCCTCCCTCGTCGGTGCTGCGTGCTCGGCGCAACCTTGGCTGGGTGTTGCTCGGGTCGGTCACCTCGCAGATGAGCCCGACGTCGTAGATCAGTCGCAGGCCGACGGGGCCGCCCGCATAGCGGATGGCGTTGGTGACGAGTTCGCTGACAATGAGCTCGGTGGTAAAGGCGGCTTCCTCCAGTCCCCAGGCGGCGAGTTGGCGGGCGGTTGCGCTCCGGGCATCGGCAACCGCTGCCGGATCGGCTGGGAACATCCAGTGAGCCGTGGCCCCTGGCTTCAGCGCATGGATGCGAGCAAGGAGCAGGGCGATGTCGTCCCGCGGCGGCGGTTCGGCGACTCCGGCGAGAAGTCCGAAGCTCAGCGCCTCCAGGGGCTGGGCAGGGCAGTCCAGCTCGGCGAGGCGGCCGGCAAGGTACTGGGCGGCTGTGTCCACGTCCGGTCCGCACCGTTCGAGCAGACCGTCGGTAAAGAGGGCAAGCACGCTGCCGGGGGGAAGGTCGATGGTGGTGGTCTCAAAGGGCAGCCCGCCGACGCCCAAGGGCGGGCCGGGTGAAAGCGGCACCGGGGTGGCAGAACCGTCTGTTCCGACGACGATGGGCTGCGGATGGCCTGCGGTGGCCAGCGTGCACTGCCCGGCAATCGGGTCGTGGACCGCGACAAGACAGGTGGCTCCCACTGTGTCGCGGTGCTCGGGTTCGGCCTCGGCGGCGAGGCGGGTGACCAGGCCGTCCAGGTGCGTCAGCAGCTCGTCGGGCGTCAACTCCAGGTCGGCAAGGGTTTGCACGGCGCTGCGCAGCCTGCCCATGGTGGCGGTGGCGTGCAGGCCGTGCCCTGTGACGTCACCGACGACGAAGGCGGTCCGAAGCGAGGGCAGAGGGATGACGTCGTACCAGTCACCGCCGATTTCCGCGCCCCCTCCGGCCGGCAGGTAGCTTCCCCTGCTCTCCACTGTGGTGGTGACCGTGCGGGTGCGGGGCAGCAGGCGTTGTTGCAATTTGACAGCCGTGCGGTGCTCCCGGGTATAGCGGCGGGCGTTGTCTACGCTCACTGCCGCATGTGAGGCGATACCGGTGAGTAGTTCGGCGTCCTCCGCACTGAACGGTTCCTGCTGTTCGGTGCGCCAAACCGCGACGACGCCCAGGAGCAGGCCACGGGCGTGCAACGGAGCCACGGCGAAGGAGTGACCGTCTTCGGGGACCGTCTGCGGGGCAAGGTTCGCCTCGCGGTGCCGAGCGATGACGGCGCGCCGGTCGAGGATCGCAGCCTTGCCCGCTTCCAGATCCCGGATGAAAGGGGCATCGAGCAGCGCAGGGACCGCTTCTCCGACCTGGACCAGTGCTTGTGGCCAGGAGCCGGACGCCGAGGCCACGGCTACCCGGCGCACATGCGGATCCTGCCCGCCGAAGCCTTTGGCAGGCTCGTCTCCCTGGAGTACGGCTTCTGCAAGATTTACCCAGGCCAGGTCACCGAAGGCCGGCACGAGGATATCCGCAAGATCCTGGGCGGTGCGTACGACATCGAGGGAGCGGCCGGTGTTCTGGGAGGCCAGCTGTCTCAGCTCCTGCCTGCGGCGCGCTTCCCAGTGCTCCGTAGCATCGGTGAGAAAGGTGGCCACGCCCATGGCGCGCCCCTGAGCATCGTCCAGCCGGACAGACGTCGCAGACAACGACCACTGCTGGGCGGGTTCTGTGGACGACCGTACCCGCTCTTCCCGTGCGACCAGGGGGACACCTGTCTCGATGACTTGCCGCATGGCGGCGTCCGCCTTCTCTCCATGCCGCGCGGACAGTGCTTGGTCGAGGCGGGAGCCCACCGGGAAGGTCGGGCCTTCAAAGAGATCGGCCGTGATGTTGCTCCGTACGATGGTCAGCCCCAAGTCCTGGATGAGCACTCCGATCTTGTCCTGTGCATACAGTGCATGTAGGAGGGCGGTTCCCTGCTCCCAATCGGCCGTGCGCTCAATAGGGGCCGCCATGATGAGGACGTCGGTGGAGTCCTCGAGGTCCACAATGTGGAAGGCCACCGGAACCGTGGTTCCGGATCCGTGTCGCAGCACGGTGCGACCCGAGCTGGGGAAGTGACCAGTGCACGGCCCCACGGCCCCACGGCCCCGCCTGGGTCCGTCGGCTTCGCGAGCAGTTGCGTCACGGACCTGCCGCAGACCTCCGCGCCACTACGCCCCGCAAGTTCGGCAGCTGGGCGCGACCACCGCAGCACGACACCGTCGGCGTTGATCAGGGCAGTGGCCACCTCTCCGAAGAGGGAGGGCCTACCGGCTTCATGACTGCCAGAGGAGTTCATCCACTTCACCACCGTTAGACGCGCCCCGCCCGGCATCCCCTTTGCACCAGTATGAACGCCGAAATGCTTGAATAGTCCGTTTTGCTTGGCTGTGGTTCCGTGAGGGTGTTCGAGCGCAGCTTTCGTCGGCCCGGCTCCCAGCTGTCTCATCGATACGGTCAGCTGTCCGCGACGGGTGCCGAACCTCCCGGTGTTGAAGGAAAGCGTGAGGGCCAGCGTGCGACGGCAGCACGGCCGGCTCGGGTGGCGGACCGCTTGCCCACTCAAGTGGAGAGCGGGTCCACGAGGCCCTGCGGGCGCCAGTGTGGGGTGAGCTGCGCGGCGGCGAGCCGTTTGTGGATCCGATCCAGATCCGGATGTCTGCACCACCCCTGCGGAGGGGCAGATGAAGCGCCGCGCGGCTTCGGCCCGCCCCGCGCCCAGGGGCGGGCCACCGGGTTCACGCCTGCTTGACGGGGAGCAGCAGGTGCGAGGCGCGCTCGCCACCGGTGTGGATGATGTGCTGTCCGCTGTTGGCGGGGGTGTACTCGCGGATTCCGGGCATCATCGTACCCAGCAGTGACCGGCCGCTGATGACGAGGCGCAACTGCTCGCCGGGGTAGAACGTAAGCCCGATGGGGAGCAGGTCGATCTCAACGTCGACGACCTCGCCGCAGGAGAGCTTCTCGGCGCGGTCGAAGGTGTGGACCGGGATGTCCTCGGTCGAGAGCTTGTCGTCCAAGTGGCGCAGCGAGACGCGCAGACGTCCGTCCGTTCCCTTGTACCGCAGGATCGAGCCGCCGCGTTCAGTGACGTCGTGGACCCGCGCGCTCTGGTTGGGCACGGTGAACTGCTGCAAGGGCGTGCCGTACACGTCGAGTTTCTGGACGAGGAGGAACAGGTCCATGTCGTTCGCGCCGTCCGCTTCGACCCACAGGTGCGCTTTCGGGTACCCGACGAGCACGGTCTCCTTTTCGAAGCGCGTCACGAACGACACCTCGTCCGGGTTGGAACCGATGGTGTAGTCGGCCGTCGCCCCGTCGGTGGGCGCTGCCGTGCCCAGGGTCCGGGAGCGGCCGTCGAGGTAGTACTTCACCGGTGTGACGTCTGCCGGCGGGAACTGGTCCGCGGGGATGTTGACCTGGTCGCCGCCCTGGAGGTCGAGGAGGGAGTAGCGCACGCGGGGCGTCTGCTCCCATCCGTTGTCCTCGCCCTTGAGGAAGTGGTCGAAGAAGCGGCGCAGGTCCTCGACGTTGGCCTCGTCGTAGTAGTCGGGCCACTCCTGGGTGTTGTGGATGCGCAGCCACTTGTCCTCGGACGCGATCCGGCGCCAGGCGCGGAAGGTGCCGGCTGTGTGGAGCGTGTTGGAGTAGCTCGCGACCACGTACGCGGGCACGTTGATCTTGTCGAACTGGGGGATCTTGTTCTCCCACAGGTCGTTCATCAGCGGATAGCGGTCGGCTTCCGCGATGATGTCTTCCTTGCGGCCCTTGCCCCAGAAGCTGTAGTCCCGCAGCTGCTGGGCGAACCCGTGATCAGGCATGCCGCCGCGCAGCACCAGGTCGCGGTAGACGTCGCTCACGCCTTCCCACGGGTTGATCGCCGCCAGGTGGGGCGGCTGTTCGGCCGCGGTGAACCACTGGGAGACGGCGAGGTAGGACGTGCCGCTCATGGCGACCTTGCCCGTGCACCACTCCTGGACGCCCAGCCATTCGATCAGGTCATGGCAGTCCCGGCCCTCCTGCCGGTCCCACAGGACGCTGTCGCCTTCACAGTTGGCCACACCCCGGATGTCCGGGTTGCAGATGGCGTACCCCTGAGCACACCAGTAGGCGGGGTCTGGGCCTTCGAACTTTGAGAGTCCGGACACGATGCCGTTGTCCAGGCCGACCAGGTTGAACACGCCCATGACGCTGGCGGACGTGCCCTGGCCTTTGCCGTACGGGCTCCATGCCACGATGACCGGCACCCGCTCTTCCCCGGCGGGACGGAAAACGTCGACGTAGATCGTGACGCCGTCACGCAGCGTAACGGGTACGTCCTTGTCCAGCACGATGTCGACGGGCAGCGGCTTGAACGGCGGAGCGATCTGGAAGCCCGCCTCCAGTGTCCGGGTCGCGGGCTCGAAGTCGCTGAGGACTCCGTACCTGGCGCCGGGCTCCAGGGGGCGAGACGGCATGAACACCTTCTGGACGTCACTCATGGTGAGCTCCTTGCTCTCTCCGTCTGCGGACGCGCTCTGCAAACAAGGCGAGCGTACGACTGTGAATCCTTTAAATCAACAGCGGTTGATATTCGACCCGGGAGGTAGTTTCAGGGCATGACCGCGCACACGAATCCGGCTTCTCCCACGCGCCGTGGACGCCGACCGGGGACGAACACGACCCGCCAGGCGATACTCACCGCGGCCCGCGCCCGGTTCGCAGCCGACGGGTTCACAGCGACCACCATCCGGCGGGTTGCGGCCGACGCCGGCGTCGATGCGGCGCTGGTGATGCAGTTCTTCCGGTCCAAGGGCGAACTGTTCGCCGCCGTGATGGCCATTCCCGCGGATGCCCTGGAGCGGTTCAGCGCCGCTTTTCAGGGGACGGACGACCACCTGGGCGAGCGTGTAGTCCGCGCCTTCCTCGAGGTGTGGGAAGAAGATGCCAGGAGCTCCGAACCGCTCATGGCGATGCTCCGGGGAGCCATCGTCAACGATCAGGCGAATGGGCAGCTGCGCGAGTTCCTCCAGGAACGGCTCCTCGTCGACGCCCTCTCGTCGCGCACCGTCGACAACGCCACCCTCCGGGCAGGAATTGTGTCTTCGATGCTGGTCGGGCTCGTGGTGGGACGTGACGTCGTGGGTGTCCCGGTGCTCACCGAGGCGGAACGCGAGACACTCATCGCGCTCGTCGGGCCTGCCGTGCAGAGCGTGCTGGCCCCCACGCCGCCGGCCACCGACGACGAGGGGTTGGGCCGATGACGGCAATTGACGGCCGCATCTACGTGGAAGGGCGCCGCACCGTCTGCCCGCCCGATCTTCAGGACGCCGCCGACCGCCTGGAGCAGTCAGGGGGCGTCGCCTGGATCGGGCTGATGGATCCCGGCCCGAAGGACCTGGAGACCGCCGCGGTCCGGTTCGGCCTGCACCCACTGGCCCTCGAAGACGCGTACAAGGGGCATCAGCGAGCGAAGCTGGAGCGGTACGGCGACACGGTCTTCGTCGTGCTGCGACCCGCCTCCTACGACGACCGGAACGAGCACGTGGACATCGGTGAGGTTCACCTGTTCGTCGGCCCTCAGTTCGTCATCACCGTCCGGCACAGCGCCGTCGACCTGTCCGTGGCCCGCGACGCGCTCGAAGCCGAGCCGGAGTTCCTCAGCACGGGCCCGGAAGCCATGCTCACGGCATTCCTCGACGTCATCGTCGACGGCTACGCCCCCGTCGTCGCCGGGCTGGTGAACGACATCGACGAGGTCGAGGACAGCCTGTTCGGCGCGAGCGGCGTCGACCCGTCGCTGTCGGAACGGATCTACAAACTGCTCGCCCAGGTCATCACACTCCAGCGCGCGATCGACCCCCTCCCCGACATGGTCCAAGGACTACTGCGGGGCGCCGGCCGGTACGGCACCGGCGACGAGGTGCAAAACCGGCTGCGCAACGTCCTTGACCACACCATCCGCGTGACGGAACGCGTCGACGGATCCCGGGCCCTGCTTGAGAACGCCCTGACCGTTCACTCCACGCTGGTGACGATGGAGCAGAACGAGGCCATGCGGCGTATGTCGAGTGCAAGCCTTGCCCAGGGCGAGGAGAGCCGTCGCCTCGCGGAGGAGACCATCGAACAGGGCGAGCAGGTGAAGAAGATCTCGTCGTGGGCAGCGATCTTGTTCACCCCCACTTTGGTCGCCTCGATCTACGGCATGAACTTCGACCACATGCCGGAGCTGCACTGGACCTGGGGCTACCCGTTGGCCGTCATGCTCATGGCCGGCTTCGGTATCGGGCTGTGGGGCGTCTTCAAATGGCGTCGCTGGCTCTGAGCGACCCCGAGCCGGCCGCGGAGTCCTGTGACGCCGGCCGGCTCAGCCGTCGATGGGTCGCCGAGGGTCGGGGGCGAGAAGGTAGGCCATCGCCATGTCACTGAGCTCGTCGGCGTACTGCCGCTGAGCCGACACACCTGCGACGGGATCGGGGCGCACGGAGTTGTGGAAGCAGGCTCCGAGCACGGCGCGGGCCACCACGTCCAGGGCCGCTTCCGGGTCGGAGCGCCGGATCTCGCGGGCGTGAGGGATCGCCGCCGCAAGGAGGCGGCGGTGGATCTCGGCGATGGTCCGTGCCCCACGCTCCCCTCCAGCACCCGCCCGCGCGCGGAGCAACTCGGGGAAGAGGTTGCTGCTGTCGGCGAAGGACTGCAGCAGGGAATGCGCATAGGCATCCATCACGCCGGCGAGTGACGGCTCGGCCTTGGCCAGCTGGTCGGCCACGTACTCCTCACGCCGCTCCAGCATCCGCTCCGTCAGAGCGGTGATCAGCTGCTCCTTGTCCTCGAAGCGGCGGTAGATCGTGCCGACCGAGACACCGGCGGCTTTCGCTACGCCGGTCATCGTCATCTCCTCCAGGCCGACTGAGGAGGCGATCTCCTCGGCCGCCACAAGGATGCGCGCCAGTGTCGCGGCACTGCGCGCCTGCCTGGGCTCCCGGTAGCGGGCTGGGCGAACCGGCTCATCAGTCATGACGCGCATGCTAGCGACGATGCTGTCGACAGGATCTTTTGACAAGGGACGCACTCCTCTGCCTACTCTAAAAAGCGAACGTGAACTCACATTCGCATATTTTGGAGAGTGGGCATGACCGCCGATCAGACCTCGCCGCCCGTAACCGTCACACTCGTCTCTGGTCCCACCGGCCCCGGCAGCATCGACGACTTCGAGCTGTTCTACGCGCGCCGCGCCCTTCACCGCTTCCGCACGAAGCTGGGACGCCAAGGCCTGCTCGACCTGCTGGCCGACGACATCGAGGAGGGCAACGCCTTCCTGCGAAGGAGCGCCCATGCCTCCGAGGGGAGCTTCAAGGCCGCCACGACCGTACTCGCGGCGCAGGGCCTGACCTCGGGCGAATTCCTTGCCTGGATGGACAGGGCCTTCGCCGGCAACGAGGACGCCCTCCTCGCCGGCCACCCCGAGCACTACGTGATGGCTCCCGAAGCCAACGGCTCGTTCAACGTCGTGGAGAACCTCGGCCCCTACGTCTGTTCCTTCTACATGGGCGGCTGGGGAACCGACGCGATGGCCTGGGCCGCAGACGCCGACGAGCTGCTCCCGGAGGCGGAATTTCCGCACAAGATCTCCTCGAACCTCTTCCTGGCCGACGGCACCGTTGTCGGGCGGGCACTGGTCCAGTTCGGCGACACCACGGACGGATGCACCGCGAACCTGACGGTCTACTTCCCCGTCACCTGCCCGGACGAGGTTGTGGAGCACCACCTGCGCCACTACGCCGTCGAGTTCAGGAACTGGATCATCGCCGCTGCGGCAGCCGCACCTCAGCAGTGACGGCAGACATCGCCGCCGGCTGACTTCGTCAGTTCGGCGGCGATGCGGGCACGGCGCCGGGTGAAGGGCCGCTACGGCGGCCCCGGCTTTCGGCGCCGGGCATCCGCCTCCTCAGCCCAGCCGAGCCTCTTCACCCGTGCGGCATCAAACACCAAAGGATCTTCGTGACTCAGCACTCCAGCCAACCGCGTACGGGACGCAAACTGACCCTCGTCGTCCTCGGCCTGGCGGCCCTCATAACCACGATGCTGTGCGCTTTCGCGCTGCCCTCACTCAATAGCGGCCCCCACCACGTGCCCGTGGGCGTCACCGGTTCTCCACAGGCGGTAGACGCCCTCCAGAAGAACCTCGACGGTCCCGAGTGGGAGGTCCGCCTCTACAAGACGTCCGACGCCATCGAGTCCGCCGTCAAAAAGGGCGACATCTCAGGTGGTATCGCGGTCACTTCTCTCACGGCGTCGACACCTATACCGCCACCGCTGGTGGCCCCTCAGCCACCAGCGCCCTCACCTCGCTGGGCGACGGCGTTGCCGCTCAGAACAAGGCGCAGGCCACCGTCCACGACCTGGTGCCGTTCACCGAGGACGACCCTCGAGGTGCCGGACTGACCGCAGCGCTCATGCCCATGATCTTCGGTGGGATCTTCCCCGCCCTCATACTCGGCAGCGCCTTCCCCGGCCATCGTGGGCTGCGGATCCGTCTGGCAGGAGCCGCGCAGTTCTCCATCGTGGCGGGCGCCGCCATCACCGCCGTCCTTCAATTCGGCACGCACTCGATCGACGGCAACTACGGACTGACTACCCTCGGTGTCATCCTCGGCATGACCGCGCTGTCCACGACCCTACTCGGCCTGCAGGCACTGCTCGGCATCGCAGGCTTCGGCCTCGGCAGCGCCCTCATGATGCTGCTCGGCAACCCCCTCTCAGGCCTGGCCACCGGACCGCACTGGCTTCCTGGCGGATGGGCCACCATCGGCCAGCTGCTGCCCCCGGGCGCCTCTGGCAGTCTCCTGCGTGCAAACGCCTTCTTCGACGGGACAGACGCCGGCTTCCCCGCCCTGGTCCTGACGATCTGGGCCGTATTCGGATGCGCTCTCACCCTCATCGCCGACCGACGCGGCAAGCGCACCCCGGCGCACCGCTCTAAGATCGTCGCCACCTCCCACCACAGCGCTGTTGCCCCCTCGCAATCCGAAACCGTCACCCCATGACAGCGCGGTATCGGTAGCACTCGCTTCCCACTGGCGGGCTACTACAGACGCGACCGGCGAGGCTTCGGCTGCTTTCTTGCCGCCAATGCGCGCACGCCCGCCGCAACCGCTAGAAGCTGATCGCCATCGCGCGAGTGTCGTCCGTCGACGACACCGTCCCGCTGGCCGAGGGCCAAGTCGGCGAACGGACCGCGGAAAGTTGCGCCGCGATCGAGCGGGCCTGTCCGGCGATAGGCTGCGAGTTTGTGCACGCCGGGGAGCCCCCTCCGGTGCTGATGGCGAACCTGCGGTGGTTGGCTCGCTACCGGCCCCGTGGTGCACGGCACGGACGCTGAGTCTGGCTTTGGGATGACGGACTTGGTCGTCGCTGCGTCAGCATGGCGGCTCCTCCTGCATATGGGTTTGCCTGGCCGCCGGCCGGTGGCCAGGGCTGCCGGTTCTCGGGGGATCGTGATCGACGTTACGGCTGCAACCTACAACTGGTGGCCGGCATATGACGATTCATCATGGTAGGTCCCGAAGATGGGATCCCACTCGGTGACGGTGTACTCGGTGACCAGCCCTTCGCTCATGAAGGGGTCCTGGGCGAGCACCCCCTCGGCCTCTTCCCGGCTGGACGCTTTGAGGATCAGCATTGCTGTCTTGACGGGCGTTCCGATGAAGGGGCCCGACGCTTTGAGGGTGCCGTTCTCCAGAAGGGCGAGCAGGTAGTCGACGTGGGCGGCGACATGCTGCTGCCATTTCTCCTCGTCGGGATGGGTATAGGTGACGACGTAGAAAGCCATGGTGGTTGGTCTCATTCGTTTTGTGTGCGGCTGAACGGATTTGGCGGCGGTTGCCACCCGTTGGTCACTGGGTGTGGAAGGCGAGGCGGTGAAGTCCCTTGCGGTCGTAGAGGAAGGTCACGGCCACGCCGACGGCCAAGGCCAGGGCGCTTCCTGTCGCGATCATCGTCCAGCCGCGGGCGAGTCCGGCGTCGGCCTGGGCGTCGAAGTAGAGGATTGAGCGGACGCCGTCGCTGAGCTGGCGCATGGGCTCGAAGTGGGACAGGAAGCGGTAGAAGGAGGGGAGGGCCTCCAGGGGGACCGTGGCGCCCGAGGAGGGCAGGGCCAAGACGAAGAAGATGAACATGCTCACCAGCTGTCCCAGTCCCCCGAAGGCGGCGTTGACGGCCTGGACGCCGAGCGCGACAGCTGCTGTGGCGCAGAAGGAGAAGGCGTAGAGCATCGGCAGGTGGGAGGCGTCCATGTCGAGCACCGCCGTGGTAGCGAACAGGACCAGAGCCGAGGTCAGCGCCGCCAAGGCAGTGGACATTGCGCTCTTGAGAGCGAAGATCCGCAGTCGGCTCATGGGCACTGCGGGCCTGCGGGTGTGCCAGGGCCCAATCTCGGTGTCGGCGTAACCCAGCGTGGTGTCCACACCGTTGCTGATGATGTTCGCGCCGAGGAAGCCGGTGAGGATGAGGAGCAGGGTGTAGTAGAAGGCGCTGAGTCCAAGCCCTGAGCGTTCCCCGATGGGGTGGCCCGGCTGGGTCTTCACAGCGATGGGATCTGCGATGAGCAGGAGCGCGGCGTTGCCCGCCCGTGTGTGGCTGGCGGGGGTTGCCGCCGTGAGTGTTTTGCCGAGCTTGAGTGATGCGCGGGCGGCTGCCTGCTGGGCCGTGGTCGTGGCGAGCGAGGAGGCCATGCTGCCGGCGCCGGGGTTGGTGAGGACCGTCATGCCGGGGCGGTGGGGCGTTGAGGTCCCGGTGTCACCCAGTGCGGTGACTGATGCGGTGAAGTCGCGTGGGATCAGCAGGACGCTGTATAGCTTGCCCGAGGCCAGCTGCGCTCGCGCGTCTTCTTCCGTCAGCTGATGCCAGGCGATCTTTTCGTCGGGGTCAGGGGCGCTGGTGACGGCGGAGGCAATTTCTGCGCCCAGGTTCTGTTCGTGCCCGCCGATCCTTGCTCCTTGGTCGGCATTGACCACGCCGACAGGAAGGTGGCGGAGGTCTGCGCGGGGGTTGAGGATGCCGCCCATGTACAGCAAAGGCAGCAGCAGGGCCACCGTGGCGATGATGACCGTAGGTGATATCCAGATCCGGGGGTTGCGCAGCATCTGGGAGATCCGGGCCTGGCCATGGTGGTGATGCTGGGAGGACATGGTGCTCCTGTGTTGTGACGCAGCGCTGGGTGAGTACCGGGTATTGCCCGCCACCGGGATGCCGCGCCGCACAGGGTGTCGACGTGGTTCGCCTGCGGGCTCGCTGCCTCAGCTGCTGGTCTGGCTCGCGCGAGGGAGGTACAAGGTCAGCGTGCCGCGTAGGCACCGTCGACCAGGTGGTAGCTCCCGTGGATGTAGGAGGCGCGGTCGGACAGGAGGAAGGCGGTCAGTTCGGCCACCTCTTCGGGACGGCCCAGGCGCCCAGCCGGATGCAGGGCGATCAGGGCCTGCTTCTGCTCGGGCTCGGCGGCATCGAGCAGCGGGGTGTCGATGAAGCCGGGACCGGCGGCATTGATCCGTACGCCGTGCGCGGCGTACTCCAGGGCAGCCGTCTTTGTTAGACCCACGACACCGTGCTTGGCGCTGGCGTAGGCGGCAGAGCCCGCGAACCCGTTGGTGCCAAGGATCGAGGTCATGTTGACGATCGCTCCGCCGCCCGCGGCGAGCATGGCAGGGATCTCGTGCCGCATGGAGTAGAAGACGCCGTCGAGGTTGGTTGCGAGGACGCGGCGCCATCCGTCGATGGGGTAGTCGCCGGTCGGCGCGGTGGGTCCACTGATGCCGGCGTTGTTGACCGCGAGTTGCAGGGAGCCTAGTTCCTCGACCGTGCGCGCGATGGCCTCGTGTACGGACCGCTCGTCGGTGACGTCCACGCGGACTGCGATGGCACGGGTGCCCTGGGCCTCGAACTCGGCGGCGGCCTTCTCGGCGCCTTCCGTATTGAAGTCGGCGATGGCCAGGGATGCGCCACCTGCTGCCAGACGGCGGGCGACGGCCAGGCCGATACCGGAAGCGCCGCCGGTGATGAAAGCGGTCTTGCGGGCGAATTCCTTGGTGTAGTCGGTGGTGCTCATGTGTGGTTCCTTGTTTGCTGGAAGGTCAGTCCTGGCCGTGGTGCAGCTCGTCGAGGACAGCGGTGAACGCGCACTCGACCAGTTCGGGTAGGTCGTGGTCGGTGCTGTGGACCCAGGCTCGGGTGGCGGTGAACAACGCGGCCACGCCAATGCCGGCAGCGGCGGAGGGGCGCATGTTCCGGTCGGGATCGAGGCCCAGGCGTTTGGAGATGACGGCGATGGACCGCTCCTCCGCCTCCACGCTCAGGCGGCGGAAGACGGCGGTCAGTGTGGGCTCATCGGCTATGAGCCTGAGCAGCGAGCGCACTCCGGGCCGGCGGTGCCAGGCCGGCTCGGTCTCGTCGCGCAGCCACTCTCGGACGGCTTCCCGGTAGGCCTGCACCGGCGTTTCGGACGGGGGACGGCTGTCGAGCGCGTCGTTGATGCGCTCGAAATCGGCTCGCAGGCCGTCTAGGACCGCCTCTTCCTTGGAGCCGAAATAGCGGCTGAAGGTACGGCGGGAGACGTCGGTGAGCTCGGTGATGTCTTCGACCGCCACCGCTTCCAGGCCGTGTTGCAGCACGAGTTCGAGTGCGGCCTGGGACATGGATTCGCGTGTGCGCTGCGCTTTGCGCATCCGGCGGCCGCCGCCGGGGATCTCGTTGACCATGCCCTCACGCTAGCATTTTTGTCCCGCCGAGACAATTGTCCCGGAGGGACAAAAGGAGGAGGGTGTCATGAGCCCGCCTCGTCACCCGATGGTGGCGAGGCGGCGAGGCGGACGGTGTAAAGGGGGCTGGGGCGGATTCCCGGTCAGGACAGGTGGCGAAGCCGGGTTTCGAGGGTCGATGCGCAGGCGCGGAGGGTCTCGTTGAGCTCGTCCGCTCGCTCGCCGGTGAGGATGTCGCTCAGATCGGTACTGATCTTGCTGATCTCCCTGGTCATCCCGCTGAGGGCGGTCTGACCCTCAGGGGTGAGCATGAGGGAGATCGCCCGTTCGCTCTCCGGATGCGGGCTGCGGGCGATCAGCCCACGCTCTTCCAGATTGGTGACGATTCGGGCCATGGTTTGCGGCCGCACGTGGCAACGTCGGGCCAGCTGGGCCAGGGAGAGTTCGGGACGGTCGGCCAGGACCCGTAGGGCCGCGTATCCGGACAGGGTCATGTTCCAAGCTCGCAGGCGCTGGTTCTGGAGCCGGACCACTGCCCGCTCCAGCCGGAAGACGGCGTCCATCAGCAGGCTGGTGCTGTCCAGATGGCCCGCAGCTGCGGCACTGGCGGGAGTGGCTGTTGCGCGAGAGCTGTCGGGCATGGGCTCCACCCTAAAAGATCGGCGTGGGCGCAAGGAGCGTCGGAGCTAGTTCTCGTAGTTGGCGCAGACCTCCAGGGTCGGCGCGGTTGCCGAGAGGGTGAATGGCGACGTGATCGGCGCCGGCATCAATATGGGCGCGAAGGCGCGCGGTGACGGTTTCGACGTCACCCCAAGCGACCAGGGAATCCACCAGGCGGTCGCTGCCCTCACCGGCCACGTCGGCGTCAGTGAAGCCGAGCGCGCGCAGGTGGTTGACGTAGTGGGTCAGCCCCAGCCGTGACTGGACGTGGCGGCGGGCCTTGCGTCGGGCGGCCGTTGGGTCGGACTCGATGAGCACGGCCTGTTCGGGAGCGAGCAGAGGGTCGGGGCCGAGAGTCTGGCGGGCTGCAGCGGTGTGTTCAGGGGTGACGAAGAACGAGTGCATGCCCACGCTCTCGTCACGGGCGAGTTCCTGCATGCGCGAGCGCAGCGCACCCAGGACTACGGGGACGGGTTCGTCGAGCTGCGGGCCGGCATGCCATGTCTCGGCCATGGACTTGAGGTACGTGCGCATCGCGGACAGGGGTTTGCCGTAGGGGCGCCCAATGAGTTCCAGGGCTGCAGCGTGGCTGGCTCCGATGCCCAGGAGGTAGCGGTAAGGGTAGGCGTCGGCGAGGGTGACGGCGGCCGCATGCATGGCCGAGGGGTCACGCAGCCAGATGTTGGCGATGCCGGTGGCCACCGTGATGCGGCGCGTGGCCGCCAGCAAAAGTCCAGCATGGGTGAACGCTTCGCGGCCGCCGGGAGATTCACCAATCCATATCGCGCCGTAACCCAGCTCCTCAACCTGGGCGGCGGCCGACCGTACTTGGTCCGCAGGAGTCTGGTCGAACGAACCCCACCACACGCCGAAGTGGTTGATGCGTTCGCTGATGGCTCGCGCCGGATGTCTCGGACTGTTCACGAGTGCCTTCCCAAAAGCGGTGCGGCCACCTTGATCAACGCCGCGTAGGTGTCATCGGAGACCTCCACGGTGCCGTCACGGCGGCGGCGGCCGCGCTCAGCGGCGGAGCGGTCGAAAGGGACTCGCACCGGCCTGCCCTCATCGGTGGGTCGGGTGGCGCGGACGTGGTCGGCATACCGAGCCGCCCTGTGACGGAAGTCGTCGGCGTCGGTCAGCAGGCCTGGATCCATGACAACCAGCATGAAGCCGCAGTCCGCCACTCCTTGTGGCGCCGTGGCGGCTCCGCAGGCCATGCCCAGCAGCTGCACCACCAGAGCCAGGCCGGATCCCTTGTGGCCGCCCCAGACGGTGAACGCGCCGCCGAACAGTGCGGCGACCGGATCCTGAGTGGGGTGCCCGTTGGGATCGAAGGCCGTTTCAGGGTCGAGGAGGCGACCCTCGCGATGGCGAAGCAGCACTTCACCCAGCATCACGCTGGACGTGCCGATGTCCCAGATCACCGGCGTACCGGTGGTAGGGAATCCGAATGCGAGCGGGTTGGTCCCAAACCGCGCTTCGGTGCCCCCATGCGGGGCGACGATATGGGCGCCGCTGCCGGCGGCCATGCCGATGAAGCCGGCTTCAGTCACCTGCTCCAAGTAGTACGAGAACATTCCTGTGTACCAGGTGTTGCGAGCTCCAACCACCGCCAGACCACCTGCGCGGGCCTTGGTGATCGCCAGGTCGGTGGCCCGCTGGGCGACGAGGTAGCCGACCTGGTCGCCGCCGTCGATCGCCGCCGATACCGCGCTCTCGCGCTCGATGCGCAGCTCTTGGCGCGCGGTGGCGGTGGCCTGGATGCGCTCGATGACGGAGACCGCGCGGGAGAGCCCGCCGAACCCCAGACCACGCAGCTCACAGTCGATCAGGTGGTCGGCGATGACCGCCGCTTCTGCGTCGCTGTGGCCGACGCCGACCATGGCCGCACGGGCCAGAGCCGTTGCCTGGCCAAGAGAGAGGATCACGTCACCACACCCCACTTTGATACCAGCATGCTGGCATTAGAACAGCACGCTGCCGATCTCGCCAGTGGCACGGCTCACTCTTGACGCGATTCTCAGCATGCTGCTTTATTGGCAGCATGCTGATGAATCAGGTCGTGGGCGACCCTCCAGACGTCCTGCCCGAAGCGTTCCGTGACTTCTTCCAGGGACTTCCGGCCGCAGCAACCGTGGTCACCGCCTCGTGGGCGGGACGCCCGCACGCCACCACGGTCAGCGCATTCTGCAGCCTCTCCCTTGACCCGCCGCTGGTACTGATCGCCCTGGGCATCGACTCGCGTCTGCTGGGTGTCGTACGCCGCAGCGAGCGTTTTGCAGTTCACCTCCTCGACCACACCCGGCACCACGTGGCGGCAGTGTGCGCTTCGAAGAGCGACGACAAGCTCGCCCAGCTCGACTGGGAGGAGAACGACGGCCTGCCGGTCATCCGCGAGGCGGCGGGCTGGATGGCCTGTGACGTGGACCGCGTGGTGCCGGCCGGCGATCACGACATCGTCATCGGCCGCCCCCGCAGCGTGCATGCCCCGAGCAACGACAATCCGCTGCTGTACTACCGGCGCCAGTTCCGCCGCCTCGACGCCGCCGCGGTCTGACCGCCTTCCAGATCAGGAGAGCGCCTCATGGTGCAGATCTTCACCACTGACAACCCCCTCCACCCCGGTGAGTCACAGCTGTCCGACCTCGTCGCCCGAGCCCATACCTTCGAGTCCTCCCAGGCGGTGGACGCGGTCCTGGTTGGCTACTCCTCCACCTGGCCGCACAACCACGTCACCGCCCCCTTCGTCTACGCCTCCACTCAACGACTCTCGCTGATCGTCGCTCACCGCCCCGGCGTGATGGCACCGACCGCTGCGGCCCGGTACTTCTCCACCCTCAACGCCCTGTCAGGAGGGCGCCTGGCGGTGAACATTGTGGTCGGCGGCGCCGACAAGGACCTGCGCCGTGAAGGCGACGGACTGCCCAAAGCCGCCCGCTACGAGCGGGCCATCGAATACCTCGACGTGATGAAGCGGGCCTGGAGCGAACAGGAGCCGTTCGACCACCACGGCACCTACTTCGACGCCGAACGCGTCCGCCACGACCTGCGTCCCGACAGCGGCCACATCCCCGTCTTCATGGGCGGCGACAGCGACGACGCCGTGCAGTTCGGCGCCACGCACGCCGACCGCTACATGCTCTGGGGAGAACCACTGGCAGGCACCCGCGAACGCATCGAACGCGTCACCCAGGCCGCCGCCGCCCATGGCCGCAAGCCCTCCTTCTCCCTGTCCCTGCGCCTCTTCGTCGCCGACACCGACGAGGAAGCCTGGCGCCAGGCCCACGAGGCCGAACAGACCATCAAGGAAGCCACCGGCAGCCGCCAGATCATCCGCTCCGCCAGCACGGACACCTCCACCGGCCGCGAACGCCAGCTTGCCTACACCGGCACCGACATACACGACGACTGCTTCTGGTCCGGACTGGTCGGCCTGCTCGGCGGCTTCGCCAACTCCGCCGCCCTCGTCGGCACCCCCGACCGCGTCCTACGCGCACTGGCCGCCTACCGCGACGTGGGCGTCGACGCCTTCCTGCTCACCGGTGGCGTCTACGGCATCTGGGAACCCGCACTGGAAGACTTCGCCGCTCGCGTCAAACGCGAACTGTGAAGGGCCGGACAGCCCCCGGCCCCGCAGCCCGTTCCTCTCTGCTTTTGTGTGGCACCCGTACATGAATGGTGGAACCCGTGAGCAGCACATCCAACCTGCGTGACCTGGGCGGCGGCACCATTGGCGGCCTGCTGGCCGCCCGCGCCGCAGCCGCCCCCGGCAACCTAGCGCTGATCTTCAAGGACCAGCAGTTCACCTACCGCGACATCGACCAGCAGGCCACCGAGGTCGCAGCCGGTCTGCTGGCCCTGGGCCTGCAGCCCGGCGATGCGGCGGCCTCCTTCCTGAGCAACCGTCCCGAATGTCTCAGCAGCTGGATCGGCACCACCCGCGCGGGCATGCTCCAGGTCCCCGTCAACACGGCCTACAAGGGCGCCTTCCTCCAGCAACAGCTAACCCACAGCGGCGCCAAGGCAGTCATCACCGAAGCCGCCCTGGCCGACGCGCTGTGGACGGTGGGGGAGTGGCCACAGGCAGTCAATACGGTGATCTTCCTCGACGGCATTCCCGACACCGTCCCGGACACCGGACTGCACCTGCTGCCCTGGCAAGACCTCCTCGCGCTCGGACAGAGCCCGGCCATCCTCCCCGAGGTTGGCCCCGCCAGCGCCTGCTCGATCGCCTACACCTCTGGCACCACCGGCCACAGCAAGGGCGTCGTCAGCCCTCATCTCGCTGCCGTGACCATGGCCCGCGAGGCCGCCGTGGCCTTCGACCTCACCCCCCGTGACCGGGTCTACTCCTGCCTGCCGATGTTCCACGGCGCCGCCGCGGTCGCCTCCGGTCTGGCCGCCCTCTACGCCGGCGCCGCCTTCGTCCTGTCACCCCGCTTCTCGGCCAGCGGCTTCTGGGACGAGATCCGCGCCAGCGGCGCCACCCAGTTCAACGCTCTCGGTCCCCTCCTGCCCATCCTCCTCGCCCAGCCGCCCACAGCAGCCGACCGCGACCACGCCGTCACCAGGGTCTTCGCCGCACCGGCCCCGCCGGAAGTCCTCTACCCCTTCGAGGAGCGCTTCGGCGTACACATCATCGAGGGCTACGGCCAGACGGAAATCAAAAACGTCCTCTACAACCCCCGTCACGGCCGCAAGGTCGGTTCTCTCGGTAAGCCAACCGCCTCCTCGATCATCGAAATCCACGACGACCAAGGCACCCCCCTGCCGGCCAACACAGTCGGTGAAATCGTCTACCGGCCAAGGCAAGCCGACATCATGCTCACCCAGTACCTCGACGACCCGGCCGCCACCTTGCAGGGCATGACGGGCTTGTGGTGGCACACCGGTGACCTCGGCTACCAGGACCAAGACGGCTTCTTCTACTTCGTCGACCGCAAAAAGGACGCCCTGCGCCGCAGAGGCGAGAACATCTCCTCACAGGACCTGGAAGCAGTTCTTCTGACGTTCCCCGGCATCAACGACGCCGCCGCCATCGCCGTGCATTCCGAACTCGGCGAGGACGAGGTGCTTGCCGTCCTCGATGTCACCGACCCCGACAACTTCGACCTACAGGCCTTGTACCGGCACTGCGACACCGCTCTGCCTCGGTTCATGGTTCCGCGCTACTACCGGCTCACCACCAGCCTGCCCCGGACCCCCACCGGCAAGATCCGCAAAGTCACTTTGCGCCAAGACGGCCTGACCGAAGACACCTTCGACGCACAAGCCGCCGGCCTCTCTCCCACCCGTCAGATCTGAGAAGCGCCGTTCCTCCTGGCATCCTCAGCCCCATCAGGGAAAGTTGCAGATGGCTTCCGTGCGCATTCGCGACATCGCCCCCCGACTCGCCTTCCAAACCCATCTGACTCCAACCACGCAAAAGATCCAACTCGTCGAACGGCTCATCGCCGCCGGGCTCCCTGCCATCGAGGTCTCCTCCTTCGTCAACCCCGACCTCGTCCCCGGCCTCGCCGACGCGGAGAAAGTCTTCGCAGCCATCCCTCGTTCCGACCAGGTCAGCCTCGAAGCCTGCGTCGCTGGACCCGGCGGCCTGCGCCGCGCAATCAACGCGGGCGCGGATCGGGCATGGTTCCTGCTGTCAGTCGACGAGGACTTCTCCCGCATGAACACCGGCCGCACCATCGAAGAATCCCTGACCGTACTCGCCGACCTGCGGCAGATAGCCGACGGCAGCGGCACTCACCTGGGCACCTACCTCATCGCCGCCTTCGGCGGGCCAGCCGGACCACCCCGCGGCCCCCACGACATCCGCCCCCTACTCGACCGGCTAACCGACATAGGCATACACGACTGGATCCTGGCCGACTCCTGCGGCTACGCAGCGCCACAACACATCACTACCATGATCCAGTCCGTCGCCCCCCGGGTCGGGGGCCCGCACAACCTCACCGTTCAAGTCCACGACAGCCGCGGAATGGGCGTAGCAGACGTGGCCGAGCTCGCCCGCCTCGAGATCGGCACCATCGACTGCGCTCTCGCCGGCTCGGGCGGCCATCCTGCCGCTCCTCAGGCGCGCGTCGGCGGGGTCTGCACCGAGGACGTTGTACACATGCTCCACCTAACCGGCATCGATACCGGCATTAACCTGCCCGCTCTCATTGAGACCGCCACCTGGCTCGACACCCTCCTGGGCGTGACCGGCCCTGGCTACACCCGGCATGTCGGGCCCGTACCCGCCCGTAGGGCCGACACTACCCCGCACCCCGCCGTCATCTGGGCATGACCTGTACGGACAGAGTGAGGCATGACCCCTTCGGTACGGGTTACTGTCCCGCCCCCGGCCCGGGCACCAGTAACAACCTAGGAGTGCACACGACCTCCCCCGCCGCGACCAGACCGACATCGGCAGCACCCTTCCGGCTGAGGCGGAGAACCACGCCTGTGGAAAGGCCAACTGGCTTTCTTCACGAGAGCCCGGCGCTATCAGCTGTGTGGTGTGCTCCTTATCTGGTCGCCGGCAACCGCTGCCACAGGTCCACAGAAGTTGTGCCAGAGCCAATTCGGGCTCCGGCACAGATTTCGTGAGCGGTTACGGTGCGTGTTGGCCACTGGTACCCGGCAGTGGTGCACTGATGGCCAGATCTTCGTCGAGTCTGGCTGCCAGGTCCTCGGCGAGAGTCGGAACATGGCGAATGGCCCACTGCTTGGTCAGAGAGAGAAAGCCTTGCAGTCCCTCCTGCACGGTATGCAGGATCCCCGGTAGGTCACCCACCACGATCTCGATGGGCTGCCCGGAAGGGGTTTCCTGAGCGTCTACGCTGTCCTGCCACAGCTGCACGACCTCGTCGGCATGCTCAAGCCTTGGTGAAGGGTCATGGCCGAGCCACAGCGTCTCTCCGTCTGCGACGTTGAGCCACTCGCGCCAGTCCTCCAGCCCACAACAACATCCCGGCCGGACGGTGACGTTGGTACGGGTGTCGTGGACGCGCAGCCCTCCTGGTGCGATGATTTTGTCTGTCTCCAGCAGATGGCGAATTGCCTCGCTGGCGTCCATCAAAGGGCGATCGTCGTCACCTGTCCCCGAGTTGTAGTCAGCCAGCATGGCCAGCGCGCTGCCGACTTCGAGCGGGGACATACTGCTCGACAGAGCCATGAACTGGTACGGAGGCAGGTCAGCCACCGGCCAGAAAGAGAAGTCAACGGTGTCTGGGATTTCCAGGACGGCATTCACGATCAAAGCCGCGTCATTCTCGCCTGGGGCGGTTCAGCCCGCTTCGCAATTTCTCCCGGGGCTCCCCACACCAAGAGAACGCGCTTCTGGAGGAGGTTCAAGCCGGCGCGGCCGAACATCTGCCGCTCGAGCATCTTGATGCGGTTGACGTGCCCTTCTACGACTCCGGAGCTCCAGGGCAGGGTGAGGCCGGCAGCGACGGCGTCACGGTCGCGGTCGATGCCCGCGGCGAGGGTGTGGAGACCGGGCAGGTCATCTTGGCGGACGGCATCGAGCCACTCGGGCAGCTGTTGACCCTGTCGCTCGGTGAGGATCTGGGCGAAGGAGCGGACATGTCCGGTGAGGGCTTCCAGTTCGGGGAAGTGGGCCAGGACGGCCTTGAGTCGGAGCTTCGACCTCGGAGAGGGAGTCGGGGTGGCGCAGGATCCAGCCGGCGACGGTGCGGGGTGAGGGCCGGGGGTGCGGTGACCGGGTCGGCTGAGAGGCGCTTGGTGCGGAAGTAGGCGCGAACTCGCTGGTAGCTGCCTTTGTAGCCGAGTGGCACGATCTCCTCCCATGCCTTCCAGGCGTTGGTGCAGCCCTGGTTCCAGCGGTCGTCCAGGGGCCGAGCCCCGCACCGGCCCGCGGGATGATCGGGCTTGATCGTGGATCTCCGGGTATCCGGCGGGTATGCGCGACATCGACCCGCGCCCGACCGGGCGCAAGAAGCCGACCCAGACCGCGACGGAAGAAGCCCTGGAAGAGGTGAAGGAGCTGGGCGAGCAGGAGGACACCGACACCACCCAGGGCGCGCCGGAAGGCACCGGCGATCCCGTCACCCCGAGCCGTCCCGCCAATCGGAAGAGCGCCGAGGGGCACCCCTCCATCTGACCCCTCGCCGAAGGAGCACGTACACCGTGGATCACACCCGAGCGCCCGTGCTCGACGCGCTGCGGCGCTATCACGACCAGGGAGAGCTGTCCTTCACGCCGCCGGGACACAAGCAGGGACGCGGCGCCGACCCGCAGGCGCGGGCCGTCCTCGGAGAGGGGGTGTACCGCTCCGACCTGCTGGCGTCCGGCGGCCTCGACGACCGGCGCATGACGGGCAACGTCCTCAAGAGCGCCGAGGAGCTGATGGCGGACGCGGTCCACGCCGAGCACACCTTCTTCACCACCTGCGGCAGCTCCCTCTCCGTGAAGGCGGCGATGCTCGCGGTCGCGGGCCCGAACGAGAAGCTCCTCGTGGGCCGCGACGCCCACAAGTCGGTGATCTCCGGACTGATCCTCGCCGGCATCCAGCCGGTCTGGGTCGACCCGCGGTGGGACGAGGAGCAGCGGCTGGCCCACGCACCGGACGCGGCGGCCTTCGAGGAGGCGCTCGCCCGGCACCCCGACGCCAAGGGAGCCCTGGTCACCAGCCCGACGCCGTACGGCGCCTGCACCGATCTCGGCCGGATCGCGGACGTCCTGCACGCCTGCGGGCTGCCCCTCCTCGTGGACGAGGCGTGGGGCGCCCACCTGCCCTTTCATCCCGAGCTGCCGTCCTGGGCGATGGACGCCGGCGC
This sequence comes from Streptomyces sp. NPDC043867, assembly GCF_056435845.1. Taxonomy (NCBI): domain Bacteria; kingdom Bacillati; phylum Actinomycetota; class Actinomycetes; order Kitasatosporales; family Streptomycetaceae; genus Streptomyces; species Streptomyces sp. NPDC043867. Next base: position 26,201 of record NZ_JBWKDS010000020.1, read on the forward strand.
TGACGTGTGCGTGACGAGCATCCACAAGATGGGCAGCGGCCTGGAACAAGGTTCGGTGTTCCACCTCCAGGGCGACCTGATCGAGGCGGAGTTCCTCCAATCGCGGGCCGACCTGTTCGGCACGACCAGCCCCTCCGTGCTCATCTACGCGGGGCTCGACGCCTGGCGCCGCCAGATGGTCCTGGACGGCGAGCGGCTGCTCGGCGAGGCCCTGGCGCTGGCGTCGGACGTGCGCTCCGCCGTCGAGAAGACCCCCGGCCTTCGGGTGCTCGGCCACGACGACTTCGTGGGCAGCGGCCTGTCCGTCGACTTCGACCCGCTGCCCGTGGTCATCGACGTGACAGGTCTCGGCACGACGGGCTATCGGGCCGCTGACTGGCTGCGCGAGAAGCACGGGATCAACATGCACCTCGCCGACCATCGGCGGATCAGCGCCCAGATCACCCACGCCGACTCGCCCGCTACCACCGACCCGCTGCTGGACGCCATGCGCGACCTGGCCGACCATGCTGGCGAACTGGCCGCCGGCGTACCGGACATGGTCGTACCGTCCGGGTCGCGGATGCGGCTGGAACAGGCGGCGCGCCCCCGGGACGCGTACTTCGGCCGGGCTGAACCCGTGCCGCTGGAGCGGGCCGCGGGCCGGGTCTCGGCGGAGATGATCACGCCGTACCCGCCCGGCATCCCGGCTGTCCTCCCGGGGGAACGGCTCACCGAGCCCGTACTCGACTACCTCCGCACCGGCCTGAAGGCGGGTGCGAACCTACCCGACGCCGCCGACCCGGAGCTGCGCACCATCCGCGTACGGGTGAACGACGGACCGCCCGCCTGACCGGTGGCGGGCCCATGCGCCGGTGCCGGGCGGGGGCCACTCCCGCCCGGCGCGGGTCCCCGTGCGTCAGCCTGCGAGTCCCACCGCCTCCATCGCCGAAACCCGCAGCATCCGCCGGGTCGTGCCCAGCGTCGGCGCCGCCGCGACCGCGACGAGCTTCTGCAGATCTCGCCGGTCCTGCCGGGCCGCGCTCATGATCTGGCCGCCGCACGCACCCACCGCATCATCCGAATCTGCGACTTGGTCCGGCCCACCAGGACCACGTGACCTCGACCACGCCCTGGACGCCGAGGCCGGGCATGTGGGCGAAGTCCTCCGGTGTCGGCAGGGCGCCGATCCGCTGCGGCCACCGCCGCCGCGATCGGGTGCTTGGAGGCGTGCTCCAGGGCTCTCGCCAGCCGCAGCACCTTGTTCTGGCCGGTGCCTTCGGCAGCCTCTGACCAGACTCGGCCGCCCCCGACCGCTGCGGCCTGTTCCGCGGACCGTCTCCGACCGGTGGTCCGCGCGTCCGCTGTCCGGTCACCTGGTCAGGTGCGGGAAGCGCCACTCCGTCCGGCTGCGCGCGGTCTCGCCCGGCCGCAGGACCGTGCTGGGGTAGTCCGGCCGGTTGGGGGAGTCGGGCAGATGCTGGGTCTCCAGGCAGACCGCGGCGTGCCGCTCGTGGGGGCGGCCCGCGCCGTCGGTGAGCGTGCCGTCGAGCTGGTTCGCCGTGTACACCTGGATGCCCGGCTCGGTCGTCCAGACCTCCATGACCCGGGTCGCCCCCGGCGTGGCGAGCCGCGCCGCCCGGCGCAGGCCGCCCTCCTCGGGGCCGGCGGTACCGCCAAGCACCCAGCAGTGGTCGAACCCTCCCGCCGTGCGCATCTGTTCGTCCGGCTGCCGGAGGCACTCGCCCAGGACCCGCGGGGTCGTCAGGTCGAACGGCGTGTCCCGCACCCCGGCCGGTGGCCCGAGCGGGATGCCCTCGGAGTCCACAGGCAGGTACGTCTCCCCGTCCACCTGCAACCGCTGCCCGCGCACGTCGCCCTCGCCGGTCAGGTCGAAGTAGGCGTGATTGGTGAGGTTGACGACGGTGGGCCGGTCGGTGACGGCGGTGTAGTCGGCCGAGAGGGTGCCCGATGCGCTGAGCGTGTAGGTGACGGACACGTCCAGCGCGCCGGGGAAGCCCATGTCCCCGTCGGGGCTGCGTAGGGTCAGCGTGAGGGAGGCGCCCTCGTCCGTGACGTGGGCCGCGGCCTTCCACACCCGGGTGTGGAAGCCGTCGGGCCCGCCGTGCAGGGCGTGTCCCCGGTCACTGACGGGGACCTGGTGCACTGTCCCGTCGAGGGTGAAGCGGCCGTGTGCGATCCGGTTGGCGTACCGGCCCACGACGGCGCCCAGGTAGGGGTTCTTGCCCGTGTAATCGTCGATCGTCGCCAGGGAGAGGACAACCGAGGCGTCCCCGCCCGCGGTGTCGGGCACGATGAGGCCGTGCAGGACAGCCCCGTAGGTCAGTATCTTGGCCCGGACGCCGCAACCGGAGTCGAGGGTCCAGACCTCGGTCTCCGCGCGCCCGTGGGCGGAGCCGAACGGCTTGCGGTGCACGGTAGGGCGGGGCATCAGGGATCCTTGCGGAGGAGCGGACGGCCGGCGTGGGGGCATGGGGCTGCCGGGGCGGGGCCGTCAGGGGCGGGTGGATTCGCGGACGATGAGGCGGTAGCCGGGGCGCGGACGCCGGGGTTCGGCGACGGGTGTGCCCGCGAGGCGCTCGACCAGGCTGTCGACGGCCAGTCGGGCGATCGCCGCCTTGTCCGGGGAGACGGTGGTCAGGGTGGTAGTCCCGTAGCGGCCCTCCTCGATGTCGTCGAAGCCCACGACGGCGATGTCGGCCGGGACGCGAAGCCCGCGGGCGGTGATGGTGCGCATCGCGCCGATGGCGATGAGGTCGTTGTAGGCGAAGACCGCGTCGGGCCGCTCGCCGCGGTCGAGCAGGGACGCCATCGCAGTGGCGCCGTCCTCGCGGCCGTAGCCGTCGGTGACCACGACCAGCGACTCGTCCGGCGTGATGCCCGACGCCGTGAGCTCCTCCCGCCAGCCGCGCAGCCGCAGGTGCGCGGGCTGGCGTTCGCGGCCGGTACGGGAGCCGAGGAATGCGATCCGGCGGTGCCCGCCCTCGACAAGGTGGCGGACCGCCGCTCGAGAGGCGGCCACGTTGTCGATGGCGATGTGGTCGTACGGGGCCTCGTACTCGCGCTCGCCGAGCAGTACCAGCGGCGCGGTCTCGGCGCGCGCCATGAGGTCCTCGGTCTCCAGGTGGATGGGGCTGAGGATCAGGCCGTCGATGACGTGGGACCGGAACCCCTGGCTGACCAGGAGCTCCTTCTCCCGCAGGCCGGCGGTGTGGTCGACCAGGACGGTGTAGTCGTGTCGGGCGGCCGCGTCGACCACCTCCCCCGCCAGTTCCGCGAAGTAGGGGTTGCCGAACTCGGGGACGGCAAGGGCGATGATGCCGGTGCGGCCCTTGCGCAGATGGCGGGCAGTCAGGTTCGGCCGGTAGCCCAGCTCGTCGATCGCCTGCTGCACCTTGGCGCGCATCGCGGGAGTGACGTGCTGGTAGTTGTTGACCACGTTCGACACGGTCTTGATGGACACGCCCGCCAGCTGCGCGACGTCCTTCAGGCTGACGCCCACGGCACTCCTCGGCTCGATCGGTTGGGACCCCGGGCCGGCACGGACTGCCGCGACCCGGACTGTTGCGCCCGGACAGTCGCGGCCGCGCTGCTCCGGCCGCGACAGATGCGTCGCGGACGGTCCCGGCACGGACTGACGTTTCGTCAGGTACTTCGGCGGCTGCGCGCCAGGTAGCGCTGCGCCACGACGACAACGATAAGGAATCCGCCGCTGACCACTGACTGGTAGGAGGAGTTGAGCGAGCCGATCTGGTTGATCAGGTTCTGGATGACAGCGAGCAGCAGTACGCCCCAGAGGGTGCCGCTGATCGATCCGGCGCCGCCGATGAGCAGCGTGCCGCCGATGACGACGGCGGAGATGGCGTCGAGTTCCATGCCCACGCCTACGATGGTGACGCCAGAGGAGAGCCGGGCCGCATTGAGTGCGCCGGCCAGCCCGGCCAGCAGACTGCTGAGGGTGTAGACGAGGAGCCTGGTGCGGGCGACGGGCAGGCCCATCAGGGTGGCGGCGTCGCTACTGCCGCCTACGGCGAACAGGGTCTGTCCGAAGGATGTGCGCTGGAGGACGAGGCCGCCGATGCCGAAGAGCACCAGGGCGATCAGGATCGGGTAGCCGAAGCCCCAGACGCTGCCCTGGCCCAGGTCGGCGAAGGCCGAGTTCTTCTCCACCAGGTACGTGGTGGCGCCCTCGTCGGTGAGAGCGAGCAGGAGGCCGCGGGCCGCCAGCAGGGTGGCGAGGGTGACGATGAAGGGCGCGAGGTTGCCGCGGGCGATCAGGAAGCCGTTGAGGAGTCCGATCGCGCCGCACGCCGCCAGGGGGACGAGGAGGGCGGGGAAGAACCCCCACTGCGAGGCCCAGGCCGCCAGGACGCCGCCGAGGGCGAAGACCGAGCCGACCGAGAGGTCGATGCCGCCGGTGATGATGACCATGGTCATGCCGAGGGCGACGACGGCGAGGAAGGACGCTTGGATGGCTATCCCGCGCGTGTTGTCGAGGGTGGCGAAGGTGGGGTAGACGAAGGACGAGATGATCACGACGGTCAGCAGGACCGCCAGCACGCCCTGGCGCTGGAGGAGTTCGGCCACCCGCTCCTTGGAGGACGGCTTGGGACCGGGGGCCGGGCGCGAGGGGCTGCCCCCGGGTGCGGGGGACGGGCGGCGGGTCGTGGTGGCGGCCGCGTAGGGCGAGGTGGTTTCGTTCATCGGGACCGACGCTCCCGGGCGACGTAGACGGCGGCGATGATGATGGCCGCTTGGGCGATCTGTGCGGTGGAGTCGGGCAGGTCGTGCTTGATGAGCGTCGCGCGCAGCAGCTGCATGAGCAGTGCTCCGGCGACCGTGCCGAGCACGCGGACGGAACCGCCGTTGAGAGGGGTGCCGCCGACAACGACTGCCGTGATGGCGGAGAGCTCCATCAGGGTGCCCAGCGAGGAGGGGTCGCTGGCGGACAGGCGGGCCGTGGCGAGGACCCCGGCGAGCGCGGCGAGCATGCCGCACAGGATGTAGACGCCTATCAGGACGCGCTTGACGGGCAGCCCCGCGAGGGAGGCGGCGGCCCGGTTCCCGCCGACGGCGACGATCTGCCGTCCGAAGGTGGTTCGCCGGACGAGGAAGGCGACGGCGACGGCGAGCACGGCCGCGATCAGCACGACCAGCGGGATCCCGAGGAAGGAGCCGGTTCCGAGCGAGAGCAGGTCGGGGTTGACGATCTGCTTGAGCTGGCCGTCGGCCACGACCAGCGCCAGCCCGCGGCCGCCGACGAACAGGGCGAGGGTGGCGACGATGGGTTGCAGCCCGACCAGCGAGATCAAAGCGCCGTTGACCGCGCCCACGACCGTGCCCGCGAGCAGGGAGACGACGAGGGCGGGGATCAGCCCGTATCCGAGGTACAGCGGCAGGAACGCGGCGGCCAGGGCCATCGTCGAGCCGACGGACAGGTCCACGCCCTCGGTCCCGATGACCAGGGCCATGCCCAGCGCGACGATCACGATGGGTGCGACCTGAACGAGCTGGGTGCGGAAGTTGTCGGCGGTCATGAAGTGGTCGGTGAAGACTGCGTTGAAGACGAGCACAACGGCGACGGCCACGTAGACGCCGTACTCCTGGTACCAGGCGGGGTTGCGGAGCTGGGCGAGCGGGTGGGCGGACTTCGCCGGCTCGGTGGGGAGGGCGGGGGAGGGGGTGGTGGTCTGGGTCATCGGAGGTCCTTCTGAGCGGCCGGGGCCTCGTCCGCGTCCGCGGGGTCCCGGGTCGCCGGTGCGTGATCGGCCAGCACTTCGAGCAGTCGGCTCTCGTCCACGTCGTCGCCCGACAGTTCGCCGGCGACGGAGCCGCCGCGCAGGACGACGATCCGGTCGGCGCCTTCGATCAGTTCCTCGATGTCGGAGGAGATGAGCAGGACGGCCAGTCCCTCCTCGGCGAGGTCGTCTATGAGGGTCTGGACCTCGGCCTTGGCCCCCACGTCGATGCCTCGGGTGGGCTCGTCGAGGAGCAGGACCTTCGGTTCCAGGCAGAGCCAGCGGGCGAGCAGCACCTTCTGCTGGTTGCCGCCGGACAGCTCGCCGACCTTCTGCTCGGGGCTGGACGCCTTGATGCGCAGGCGCTTCATGAAGACGTCGACGATCGCGTCCTGCCTGGCGCGCGAGACGACGCCGGCCCGGGAGAGCCGGGGCATGGCGGCCAGCACGATGTTCTCGCGGACGGACAGGCCGGGGATGATGCCCTCGGCCTTGCGGTCCTCGGGGAGCAGACTGATGCCGGCCCGGATGGCTGCGGCCGGGCTGGGCCGGCGCAGGGTGGTCCCGGCGACGGTGATCTCGCCGCTGTCCAGGTGCAGTGCCCCGGAGAGCGCCTTCGCGGTCTCGCTGCGGCCGGAGCCGAGGAGCCCGCCGAGGCCGAGGACCTCGCCCGCGTGCAGCGACAGCGAGACGTCGTGGAGCTCGTGGCGGCTGGTGAGACCGGTCGCGGTGAGCACGGGGGTGCGGGCGGTGCCGTGGCTGCCGGCGGCGAAGCCGGTGACGCCGGAGCGGCGGACCTCGGCCATGTCGCGGCCGAGCATCATCGACACGAGCTGCATCCGGTCGAGTCCGGCGAGGTCGCCGGTGTGGATGTGGCGGCCGTCGCGCAGCACGGTGACGCGGTCGCAGATCCGGTAGAGCTCGTCCATCCGGTGGCTCACGTAGAGCACCGCGATGCCCTGCCCGCGCAGGTTCTCGATGACCCGGAAGAGGGTCTCCACCTCGCGTGGTTCGAGCGAGGAGGTGGGTTCGTCCATGACGACGACCCGGGCGTTGACGGACACCGCACGGGCCAGGGCGACCATCTGCTGGGTGCCGATGCCCAGGGTGCGCAGGGGGCGGCGGGGGTCGGCGGACACCCCGAACCCGCCCAGCAGTTCGGCGGTCTCGCGGTGCATCCGGGCGAAGTCGATGAGTCCCAGGCGGTTGCGAGGCTCGCGGCCCAGGAAGATGTTGCGCGCCACGCTCATGAGCGGGACGAGGTTCACTTCCTGGTAGATGGTGGAGATACCGGCCTGTTGGGCTTCGAACGGCCGGGCGAACCGTACCGCCTCCCCAGCCATCTGCAGGCCCCCGTCGTCCGGGTGGTACACCCCGGTGAGAACTTTGATCAGGGTGGACTTGCCGGCGCCGTTCTCACCGACCAGCGCATGGGTCTCGCCCGCGCGCAGACTGAAGGAGACGTCGTCCAGCGCGACGACGCCGGGGAACCGCTTGCTCACCGAGCGCGCTTCGAGGACGGGGGGTCCCGCGGGAGCCGCGACCGCCTGCGCCGCCTGAGGTGCTGTTTTGGGTGGTGCCATGGGTGCTGGCCTTCCGGTGTGCCGGGGTGGGGCCGGCCGGCCGCCGTGGCGCGGGGGAGCGACCACGGCGGCGGCCTGCGGGACGCGGACCTGGGCCCGGGTCCGGCGGGGACGGGTCGGGATCAGTACGCTCCGCCGAGCGATTCCTTGGCGTTGGTCGCGTCGTAGGAGCGGTCGGAGATGATGACGTTCTCCGGGATCGCCTCGCCGCCGTAGAACTTTTGCGCGGTCGCGAAGGCCAGCGGGCCGAAGCGCGGGTTGGACTCGATGACCGCGTTGTAGTCGCCGTCGGCCAGGGCCTGGACGGCGTTGCGGGTGCCGTCGATCGAGACGATCTTGACGTCCTTTCCGGGCTTCTTGCCGGCGGCCTTCAGCGCGGTGACCGCGCCGAGGCCCATCTCGTCGTTCTCGGCGTAGACGGCCGTGATGTCCGGCTTGGACTGGATGATCTGCTCCATGACCTGCTGGCCCTTGTCGCGGGCGAACTCACCGGTCTGCTGGGTGACGATCTCCATGTCCGGGGCCTCGGCCCTGATCTGGTCGACGAAGCCCTTGGTACGGTCGGTGGTGACGTTGTTTCCGGACGCGCCGAGCAGGATGGCTATCTTGCCCTTGCCGCCGGTGGTCTTGATCATGGCGTCGGCGGCGCGCTTGCCCTGCTCGACGAAGTCGGAGCCGAGGAAGGCGACGTAGTCCTTGCATGCCGTGGAGTTGACCTTGCGGTCGATGGTGAGGACCGGGACCTTCTTGGCCGCGGCGGCCTTCAGGGCCGGCTCCAGGCCGTCGGAGTTGAGCGGGGCGACGATGAGGAACTGCGCGCCCTGCGACAGCATGTCCTGGATGTCGCTGATCTGCTTGGACAGCTGCGACTGGGCGTTGGTGGTGAGGAGCTTCTTGACGCCGATCTTCTTCGCCTCGTCCTTGATGGACTGGGTCTCAGCGATACGGAACGGGTTGGCCTCCTTCTCCGACTGGGAGAAGCCAACTACGGCGTTCTTCAGGTCCAGCTTCGGCGCGCCGTAGGTCTCGAGCTTGCATCCGTCGCCGGAGGTGGCCTCGGGGCTCTTGGCGGCCTGAGCGCCCTGACTGCTGTCGGTGCCGGAGGGCTCGGAGGTCTCCGACTTTGAGCAGCCGGAGGCGGCCAGCGTGGCGGTGGCGGCGAGCAGGCAGGCCGCGGCGAGGGTACGGGATCGACGCTGGATCATCATGCGCGGAACGCTCCTTGACGGGGTGACGGCACGTCGTGCGGCGTGCGGTCGTGGCGTGGCGTGGCGTGGCTGATTTGCGCTCGCGAGCCCGCTGCGGTGCTGCGTGGCTGCGACGGAAACGCGCGGTCGAGAGGGTTCGAGGGGGTTCGGTCGACCCCTCCGCGGCTAGGTTTACAACGTTATATAAGCGGGGTGGCGCAGGTGGCAAGAGGATGGCCGCTGCGTTTCCGAAATGTGTCGCGAGCGGTGGTGGCGGGGCACGGTGACGCGCCCGGCCGGAGGATTTCCGACGGGGTCGCCGGGTGGGGAGGGAGGCGTGGCCGCCCGGGCGGGCCGGTGGGCGCCGGTGCGGCGGGTCGGGGGCGGGGCGGCTTCGGATGCAGGCCGGTTTTCGCGCGGTTTCGGTACAGACTGAGGTTGGGTGGCTCGGGTGCGGATCGGGGGCCCGGGCGGCCTTCCGGTGCGCGCCTGGGTCCGGTTGGTTCCGGTATGTGCCCGGGTCCGGGGTCCGGTGCTGTACGGCTTCAGTACCTGCCTGGGGCCGGGGTGGGGCGAGGGGCTGTACGGCTTCGGCGCGTGCCGGGGCGAGACGTTGCGGGGGCTGGGGCGGGGTACGGCCGGTGCCGATGGCCGGTTTGCCGGCTTCGGGTCCGCATTCCTGGCCCCGGGGCCCGTACTCCCCGTCCCGATGCCAGGACCCACGACTTTCCGCCCCTCCCCGGGTCCTCCGCGCCCCCTGTACGTCGCGGGTACGGCCCCTGTCTGGGCCGTACCCGCCTTCGCCCCGCCCGTCTCCCGGCGGGCTCTTCCTCCTACGGCTGTTCGCCGTCGTGGAGGGCCGTCACCTCCTGCGTGGTGAGCGCTTTGTCGTAGACGCGGACCTGGTCGACGGAGCCATTCCAGAAGTCGCCGTTCTGGCCCGACCACTTGGCGCGGCCCACGGCGAGCGGTCCGGTGCTGACGTCGGCGGGTCCGGCGGCTGCCGTGGCGGCGGGCTTGCCGTCGACGTACAGGGAGATCTCGTCGCCCTGGCGGACCCCGACCAGGTGGTACCACCGGTTCAGCTCGGGCTTTACCTCCAGGCGGGCACGATGCTCACCGGGGGTGGAGAAGGCGAACGCGCCCTGTCCGTACTGCAGGTAGAACGGGTTCTCCCGGCGTCGGCCGTCCTGACTGACGGCGCTGGCGTAGTTGCCGGGCAACTCGTCGAGGGTGACCCAGGCCGAGACCGAGTAATCCCCGGTGGTATCGACGACCGGACCGCCGGTCTGGGCGTACTGTCCCGAGCCGTCGAAGTGCAGCCCGGAGCCCTTGACGCCGGGCGCCCAGGTCGTGCCCCCGGCGAGGGTCAGGTCCTTGCGGTTGGGGCCGCTGTCGACCGCCGTCGTGCCCTTGCCCTCGTCGAGGGACCAGGTGCCGCCGCCCTTTAGCTGGTCGCGCTCACCGGCTGCCGCTCCGGCCGCGATGACCTCCTGGTTGATCTTCCGCACGGCGGCGGCGTCGACCTTGATCTCGCGCCGGTCGTAGGTCCAGAGCCCGTTGAGCTCGTTCTCCAGGTCCGTCACCTGCGTGTAGACGGAGCCGGACAGCTCGGCGCCCGCCGCCTCCAGGTAGTGGGTTCGGGTGTTCTCGACGTACTTCGCCGTCAGCGCGGCCTTGTCCGCGACGCCGCTGTAGATGGCGGTGGGGGCGCCCGGCCACATGTGGCCGGCGGTGCGCAGCGTGAAGCCGCCGTGCTCGCCGTCCATCGCCGCGCGCTTCGCGTCGGGGAAGGGCGCGTCGGTGTTGTTGTAGTCGTGGTGGTCGATGATCTCGCCCCTGCCGGAGTCGCCCTTGGAGTTGCAGCAGTTGACCCCGCTGTGCGCGTTCACGACCCGGGAGGGGTCGTCCGCCTTGACCGCCTCGGCGATCTCACCGGTCCGCGCTCGGTCCCACTCGCCCCAGCCCTCGTTGAAGACGATCCAGCCGCCGATCGCCGGCGAGTTGTGAAGCTGGCGCATCATCTCCTTGCCCTGGCCGAGGAACGCCTGCTGTCCGGCCTCCTTGGTGAGGTCGCCGGAGACGAAGTCCTGCCATACCAGCAACCCGAGCTTGTCCGCGTGGTAGTACCAGCGCGGCGACTCGACCTTGATGTGCTTGCGGACTGAGTTGAAGCCGAGGTCCTTCTGCGCCTTCAGGTCGAAGGCGATGGCCGCGTCGCTGGGCTGGGTGTTCAGCCCGTCCGGCCAGAAGCCCTGGTCCAGCATGGCCAGCGAGAAGAACGGCTTGCCGTTGAGCGTCAGCTTCTGGTAGCCGCCGACCTTCTCCACGCGCAGCGAGCGCATCCCGAAGTAGCTGTCGACATTGTCCTTCGAACGGCCGTCCTGGAGCGTGACCTTCAGGTCGTAGAGGTAGGGGTCGTCCGGTGTCCACAGGTGCTGCTTGCCGACTGGCAGGGTCAGCTCGCGGTTCGCTGGCCCGGAGACGGTGCCGACGGTCCGTCCCCTGCTGTCGCGGGCGACGGCGGTGACCCGCGCGGAGGCGGAGGCGCTCGCCGAGTTCACCTTCAGGGCCAGCGCGCTGCTGTCGATGTCGGGGGTCGTGGTCAGGCTGTCCACGGCCGCCGGGGCGACCGGCTCCATCCAAACGGTCTGCCAGATGCCGGAGGACGCGGTGTAGAAGATCCCGCCGGGGTTAGCGGACTGCTTGCCCGTGGGCTGGTCGCGGCCCGTGGTGTCGGTGACCGCGACGATGATCTCCTGCGGGTCCTTGCCCGTGACAGCGTCCGTGATGTCGGCGCTGAAGGCGGTGTAGCCACCGGTGTGCTCGGCGACCTTCTCACCGTTCACCCAGACGGTCGCCCGGTAGTCCACGGCCCCGAAGTTCAGCTTCAGGCGCTGCGCCTTGGTGTGCTTCTTCCCGATGGACCAGTTCGCCGGGACCGTAACGAGCTTCCGGTAGAACATGTGGTCCTCGTGCCGCTCCAGACCGGAGAGCTGGGACTCCACGGGGTACGGCACGGTGATGCGCTCACGGAGTTTCTTGCCGAAGACGGGCTGTTCGTCGGCTTCGGCGCCGGCGAATTCCCAGGAGCCGTTGAGGTTCTTCCAGCGGTCGCGCACCTGCTGCGGGCGGGGGTACTCCGGCAGCGGGTTGTTCTTGTCGACCCCCTCGCCCCAGGGGGTGAGGAGCCGGTGGGTGGAGAGGTTCTTCGCGACCCGGCTGATCTCCGGGACGACCTCGCCGCCGGCCGTCAGGCCGCCCTTGCCGTCGTAGGCGACCCTGACCCGCTGGTTCTTCTGGACGGGCGCGTCCAGGGTGACGAGGAGTGCCTTGGGGTCGTTGGAGGCGCGCGTCACCGACTTCACCGGCATGGGCGAGGTGTCGGCCTCCAGCGTGAGGTGCTCCTTCACCCCGCCGATGTCCTCGACCTTCTCGTCGAACGTTGCCTGGAGCTTCCGCCCGGTGCTGTCGACGGTCAGCGCGACGGGATACACCTTGAAGTCGGCCGGTGGCGTGAACGCCGACTCGGGCACGATCTGTTTGGCGAGCCCGGGGCTCGACCAGCGGAGGAACATGTTTGCCCCGCCGATGTCCTGGAACATCTCGAGGCGGAAGGTGTGCTGCTCACCGGCGGTCAGGGCGATGGGTTTGCTCGTCTGCTCGTTGTCCCAGTCCGGTTCCCAGTGGTCGATGACGGCTTTGTCGTCGATGTAGAGCCGGAACCCGTTGTCCCCGCTGGCCGCGAACGTGTACTCGCCGGTCTCGGGAGCCTGGATGAGGCCCGTCCAGCGGGCGGTCGTGTGCTCGGTGCGGCCGGTGGCGGACTCGAAGGCCCCGGTGAGACCCGCGAAGTTGATCTCCGGGTCGAGCGCCGTGCCACCGAGTTCGGCGAAGTCGCGGGCGCCGGGCGCGGACATCCGGAAGTACTCGCCCTTGAGGCCGTGCACCTCCGTGGAGGGCCGCTCGGCGGCGAAGGCGGCGGCCGTCGCCCCACCGGCGGAGGGGGCGGCGACAGCGGCTGGCGCGAGCAGGACTCCCGCCGGGAGCAGCAGCGCGGCAGTACAGGCCAGTGATCTGAACAGGGTCCGGGTACGGGGTACTTGTCGTATCAAGGCGTCGTCCTCGTCGAAGATGCCGGGTGCCTCGATCGGCGAGGCACTGCACATGATCGAACATTGAGTCACAGCCGCAGACGGGTGACAACGGGTCTGCACGCACAATTTTCAACGATAGAAAACTGAGGGGCCGGGAGGGCGGGCAGCAGTGAGCTGGTGCGGCCCGTGAGGGATCCGCGTCCGGAAGGGTCGGGGACCGGAGTGTCGTGAGGAACGGCTCGACCGCGTGAAAGCACAGGTCAATGGGTCATTTCCGAGTCCTTCTTGCGAAAGGGCGGAGGCTCTGTCGCGGTGCTGGTCTGCGGGTCGGGGAATTGGTCGCGGGAGTCGCTCGGGCCGCAGACCGGGGCAATGTTCGGAAGTGTGGACTCCGGGCCGGGTATGGTCGGGGCCGCGGAAGGGTGATTTCGTGCCGATCCGGCGAGGGCGTCGGCGCCGGGGTGGATGCGGACGCGGGCTGGGGGCGCGGCTGCCGGGGGCGGACCCGGGGCCGTCGCGGTACGTGCCGGGACGCCTCCTGTCGACTTCTGACGATCCGCCATTCCTGCCGTCCGCGCCCCTCGATCACCCGCCCGCGGACCGCTCCCGCTCCCCCCGTGCGAATGCCGACACCTTCCGGACGCCGCTCCACGAATTTGTGCGCGAGGCATGGACATGCCCAAGAGTGCGTGCTGTCATTCCACATGACACCAGTTTTCTAACGTTGGAATCCGCCCACGCCAAGGGTTCCGACCGCGATCCTCCTCGCACCGTGGCTCCCTGAAGCCCGCCCGGGACGGTGGTCCGGGCCCGCGGGACGTGGCTCGCACGCTCATCGCGTCGTCGGATGCCCGGCACCTCCCCGGGGCATTCCGGCGCCCTGCGATCGCGCGTGTCCCGCCCCGTGCCCCGCCTGGACCGCCACCCCGGACGGGCCCTCACCGCGCACCTTCCCCGCGCGGATCCGCCCCGTTCCCACGGAGAGCACCATGTCGTTGACCCGCCGTCAGTCCATCCTGCTCGCCGCCTCGGTGGCCGCCACCACCAGCGCCTTCGGCCAGGCACTGATCTGCCCCGCTGCTGCTGCGGGCATCCGGCTGCCGCCTGCACCGGGAGGCCGCTACCACCCCAACGCAGCTCCGCTCCGGCCCACAGCGCTGCTTCGGCTGCCCACCACCGCCGTCACCCCCCGCGGCTGGCTGACCGGACAGCTCCAGCTCCAGCTCGACGGCCTCTGCGGCCGCCTGGACGAAATCTCGCACTTCCTCGACCTCGACACCTCGGGCTGGATCAGAACCGCCCGCGCCGGCTGGGAGGAAGTGCCCTACTGGCTGCGCGGCTACGTCGACCTCGCCATCGTCACCCGCGACGCCGACGCCCTCGCCACCGCGCGCCGCTGGATTGACGGCATCCTCGCCACCCAGCGCCCGGACGGGTTTTTCGGCCCCGAACCGCTGCGCACCTCCCTCGGCGGCGGCCCGGACTTCTGGCCGTTCCTGCCCCTGCTCCAGGCGCTGCGCTCCTGGCAGGAACACACCCTGGACAGCAGGGTCGTCCCGTTCCTCACCCGCTTCCTGCGCTACATGAACGCACAGGGCCCTTCCGCCTTCGACCAGAGCTGGGTCTCCCTGCGCTGGGGCGACGGGATCGACACGGCGGTCTGGCTCTACAACCGCACCGGTGATGCCTTCCTGCTCGACCTCGTCGACAAGATGCACACCCTGGGCGCCGACTGGACCGGCGCGCTGCCCGACAGGCACAACGTCAACATCGCCCAGGGCTTCCGCGAGCCGGCCCAGTTCGCCCTGCGCTCCGGTGCGGCGGCGGACACCCAGGCGGCCTACACCACGTACGACACGGTCATGCGCCGATACGGGCAGTTCCCCGGCGGCGGGTTCGCAGGGGACGAGAACATCCGCCAGGCGTACACCGACCCCCGGCAGGGCTTCGAGACCTGCGGGGTTGTGGAGTTCATGGCCAGCCACCAGCTCCTCACCCGCCTGACCGGCGACCCCGTGTGGGCCGACCGCTGTGAGGAGCTGGCGTTCAACGCGCTGCCGGCCGCCCTCGACCCGCAGGGCAAGGCCGTCCACTACGTGACCAGCGCGAACAGCGTCGACCTGGACAACGCCCCCAAGACGATGGGACAGTTCCAGAACGGCTTCGCCATGCAGTCCTACCGGCCCGGTATCGACCAGTACCGCTGCTGCCCGCACAACTACGGTATGGGCTGGCCCTGGTTCACCCAGGAACTCTGGACGGCGACCCCCGACAACGGCCTCTGCGCCGTGATGTACGCCCCCTCCTCGGTCACCGCCGAGGTCGCCGACGGCGTCACGGTCACCGTCCGGGAGGACACCGACTACCCCTTCGACGACACGGTCACCTTCACCGTGACCACGCCGAAGCCGGTGACCTTCCCCCTGGTCCTGCGCATCCCCGGCTGGTGCGCCGACCCCGTCCTGAATGTCGCCGGGCAGGACGTCACCGCGCCCGCGGGCCCCTCCTTCACCACCGTGCGGCGCGCCTGGACGAGCGGCAACACCGTGCGGCTGCGCCTCCCGCAGCGTCTGGCTGTCCGTACCTGGACGGCGAACGGCGGCTCGGTCACCGTCGACCGCGGCCCGCTGAGCTACGCCCTGCGCGTCGGCGAGCAGTACGTCCGCACCGGCGGCACCGACACCTTCCCCGAGTACGACGTGCACGCCACCACCCCGTGGAACTACGGGCTCGCCCTCGACCCCGCGAACCCCACCGGCGGGCTCGCCTTCACCGCTGCCGGCGGGGCGCTGCCCGCCAACCCGTTCACCCAGGCCACCACCCCCTACCGCGTCACCGCGCCCGCCCGCCGGATCGCCGAGTGGCAGGCCGACAGCCAGCATGTCGTCACCCCGCTCCAGCAGAGCCCCGCGCGCTCCTCCGCCCCGGTTGAGACCGTGACGCTGGTGCCGCTGGGCGCGGCACGGCTGCGGATCTCAGCCTTCCCGCTCGCCTCACCGACCGGACAGGCCTGGGCCGTGCCCGGTGCCGCGTTCCGGGTCGCGAACCGCGTCAGCGGCAAGGTGCTGGGCGTCGACGGGATGTCGCAGGCGGACAGCGCGCAAGTCGTGCAGTTCGGCGATACCGGCACCGCCGACCACCTGTGGCAGCTGCTCGACGACGGCGGCGGCTGGTACCGCGTCCGCAACGTGCACTCCGGCAAGGTCCTGGGCGTCGACCGGATGTCCACGGCCGACGACGCGCGGGTGGTCCAGTTCGGCGACACCGGCACCGCCGACCACGTGTGGCAGGTCGTCGACCAGGGCGACGGCTCGTTCCTGCTCCGCAACCGCAACAGCGGCAAGGTCCTCGCCGTGCTCGGCGCCTCGAGCGCGGACAGCGCGCCCGTCGTGCAGTACGCGGACGACGGCGCCGCCGGTCATCTGTGGCGGTGGCTCCCTGACGGCGACGTGCGCCTGGAGAACAAGAACTCCGGCAAGGTCCTGGGTGTCAGCGGGATGTCGACGGCCGACAGTGCGCAGGTCGTGCAGTTCGGCGACACCGGCACCGCCGACCACCTGTGGGCGTTCGTGCCGGACACCGACGGCTGGTTCCGCATCCGCAATCGGCACAGCGGCAAGGTGCTGGGCGTGGACGGGATGTCGCAGGCGGACAGCGCGCAGGTCGTGCAGTTCGGCGACACCGGCACCGCCGACCACCAGTGGCGTCTCGTGCATGACGGCGGCGGCTTCTTCCGCATCCGCAATCGGCACAGCGGCAAGGTGTTGGCCGTGGACGGGATGTCGAGGGCCGACAGCGCGCGGGTCGTGCAGTACGCCGACAACGGCACCGCCGACCACCTCTGGCGCCTGCGCTGACCCGCACCGGTATGCGTACGCGCACCACCCCCCGTCGGCACCACCTGCACCACCGCATCCGTACCGTTCCATTCGACAGAGGAGCTCTCCCATGCCCCTTGCGTCACCATCGCCCCGCAGACCCCAGCTGGGCCGGGCGACCGCCTGGCTGAGCACGCTCGTCCTGCTGTGCTTCGGCCTCATAGCCACCGGCGGGTCCGCGCAAGCCGCGCCGCTCGCCGCCTGGACACCGAAGCCGTCCCCGATGACCACGCCGTGGACCGGGCAGGTCCCGGTCGACAACCCGCTGCCCGAGTACCCGCGTCCGCAGCTCACCCGTCCCGACTGGACGAACCTCAACGGGATCTGGGACTTCGCGGTGACCGGGGCCGACGCCGGCCAGCCCGCTGTCTTCCCCGACCAGATCCGGGTGCCTTTCGTCGCCGAGTCGGCGCTCTCCGGCATCCAGCGGAAAATCACCCAGAACGACAAGCTCTGGTACAAGCGCACCTTCACCGTCCCCGCGGGCTGGAACGGCCGCCGCGTCCAGCTCAACTTCGGTGCGAGCGACTGGCGCACCACGGTCTGGGTCAACGGGCAGCAGGCCGGAGCCGTCCACACGGGTGGTTTCGACGCCTTCCGCTACGACATCACCCCGCTGCTCAACGGCGGTACCAACACCGTCGTGGTCTCCGTCTTCGACCCCACCGAGACCGGCAACCAGGCCGTCGGCAAGCAGCGCATCCGCGACGTCGCTCCGCACTCCGGCGGTGGCATCTTCTACACCGCCGCGTCCGGCATCTGGCAGACCGTGTGGCTGGAGCCGACCGCGTCCGCCCATGTCAGCCGCCTCGACATGGTGCCCAGCCTTTCCGACAACAGCCTCAAGGTCACAGTCCGCGGCACCGGGACCACCAACCAGACAGCCAGGGTGACGGTCTCCACCGGCGGCGCCCAGGTGGGCACCGTGACCGGCGCGGTCGGCAGCCAGATCTCCGTGCCGATTCCGAACCCGCACCTGTGGTCTCCTGAGGACCCCTTCCTCTACGACGTGAAGGCCGACCTGCTCGCCGGGAGCGCCACCGTCGACTCCGTCGGCAGCTACGCAGGTATGCGCTCCATCTCCGTCGGCAAGGTCAACGGCGTCCAGCGCACGCTGCTCAACGGCAAGTTCGTCTTCCAGACCGGCACCCTTGATCAGGGCTACTGGCCCGACGGCATCTACACCGCGCCCACCGATGCGGCCCTGAGGTCCGACCTCCAAAAGCACAAGGACCTCGGCTTCAACATGGTCCGCAAACACATCAAGGTCGAACCGCAGCGCTGGTTCTACTGGGCGGACAGGCTCGGCCTGCTCGTCTGGCAGGACATGCCCTCGATGGACAACACCCCGTCCGACACCGCCCCGCGCGACCAGTGGGAGGCGGAGTACGACCGGATCATCGACCAGCACCGCAGCTCGCCGTCCCTGGTGATGTGGGTCGATCAGAACGAGGGCTGGGGCCAGTACGACCAGGCGCGCATCGCCAACGAGGTCAAGGCGTACGACCCGTCCCGCCTCGTCAACAACATGAGCGGCGTCAACTGCTGTGGCTCCGTCGACGGCGGCAACGGTGACGTGATAGACAACCACATCTATGTCGGCCCCGGCAGCACCACGCCCACCGACACCCGTGCGGCCGTCCTGGGCGAGTTCGGCGGACTCGGCCTGCGCGTCGCCGGCCACGAGTGGTTCCCCGGCGGCGGGTTCAGCTACGAGGACCAGGTGAACGCCACCGCGCTGAACAACCGATTCGTCGGCCTCCTCGACTCGCTGCGCCAGAATCAGATGCCCGCGGGCCTTTCGGCCTCGGTCTACACGGAGATCACCGACGTCGAGAACGAGGTCAATGGACTCTTGACCTACGACCGCCAGATCGTGAAGGTCGACGCCGCCCGGGTGAAGGCGGCCAACCTCGCCCTCATTGACGCTTCCCGCAACCCCCCGCCGCCGGTGACCCTGCCCACCGACCAGAACAAGTCGCTGCGGGTCACCACAGCGGGGCACACCAACAAGTACCTGCGCCACCAGGACGGCCAGGCGTTTACAGAGGTCGTCGACGCGAACAGTTCCGCGCTGCTGAAGAACGACGCCACCTGGCGTATTGTCCCCGGCCTGGCCGGCATCGGGTGTTACTCCTTCGAGTCCCGCAACTACCCGGGCCAGTACCTGCGCCACCGCGACTTCCGCGTGTACAAGGAGGCAGGCGACGGCTCGGCGCTCTTCAAGGCCGACGCCACGTTCTGTGCGATAGCCGGCAACGGAGGCGTACGCTTGTCGGCCTATAACTTCGCCGGCCAGTACCTGCGCCACATCAACTCCGAGGTGTGGCTGGCCACCCCCGGCGGCACGCACGCCTGGGACAATCCGACCAGCTTCACGCAGGACACCACCTGGTCGGTGGACGCCCCCTGGGCTCCCTGACCGGAGACGTCCCCGCTCCGCTCATGACTGCCGCACGCGCTCCGCGCCTCGGGCCTTTCCGTGCCCGGGTCGCGGAGCGTCCGCCGTTCCAGGACCCCGCCGGCACCAAGCGCGACGACTGCGGCGGCGCTGTCACCGAACAGCCTGGCGGCGACCAGGTTCGCCAGGGAAACGTCGGTGTGCTGGAAGGTCAGCCACGCCGGAGGTCTTCGCCATGATCAAGCACCAGCGAGTGTCAACAACGCTCGTGATCAATACACCTAGGACGCTGCCTCACGGATGGGTGTGCCCTGCTCTGTCAGAGATGGCTTTGAGCGTATGGCGAGCATGATCAGCCAAATGATCATCAGTGCGCCCGCCGGCTGCAGGAGGGTGCGCGGCAAGGATGCTGAGACGAAGGTGTATAGGCCCAGCCACGCGCCTACGATGGTGCCGAGGATGCGGATGGCGCCGGAGGACAGCAGGGCGGTGCTGATGAACCAGACGGCCGCGAGGACGTGTCCGCCCAGGCGTATGTAGATCGCGGTGTCGTAGGGGATGCCGTTGATCACCAGGGAGCCGGTGGCGATGTCGAGGGCGAGCCAGCCGTAGGCGGCACCCTTGGCCCAGTCCGGAGCGTTGAGGCGTCCGACCAGGAACAGGAACGCGACGTGGAAGAGGATCCCGCTGTACTCGGGGGCGGTCGAGCCGGGGGCGACGATGTAGGAGACGAGGGTCGGCAGGAACAGCACGACCGGCAGGAGCGCGAGGGTGCGGGTGGCGAGTATTTCTTTGCCTGGATTGATCACTTGGCAGTCCTTGTCGTAGTTGCAGGTCACGAGCCCTGTACCGCTGGTCTTCGCCGACTGTCCATCGGCTAGGCCGGGCATCCATGGGGGCTGCCGGGTTCGGCGAGCAGGTCGCAGTTGGTGATCAGGGCGCGGCGGTCCGGCGACCGCGACCGCACCGGCCCCGGTGGCGCCTAGATCGATACTGACCTAATCCCCTGGAATGTTGAGGGCCCTCATGAAGTTGTATCAGTCATGAGGGCCCTCAACAAGTGGCCAGTAAGGAACGATCCCCGTCTGACGCAGCCGTCTCAGCTCGCACCTTCAAGGGTGTGGCTCGAACCGGAAAAGCATGGCATCGGTTTCCCTGATTTAGTGAGCACCCTCAATATGAGAGTAGAATGCTAAGTGGAGGTGGTCGTAGGTGGACGAGTTCGAGTTGTCTGAACAGCTGCTGACCTGTGTGACGAAAATCCGACGGGTGCTGGACGAGCGCTTGAAGACCTACGGGGTGTCGGTCGCCCGGAAACGGGTGCTGGGAGCGTTGGTGCCGGGTCCGATGCGGCAGGGGGCACTGGCTACGGCGTTTCAGGTCGCGCCGCGCACCATCACCGAGCTGGTGGATGGTCTGGAGCGCAACGGCCTGGTGGAGCGGCAGGAGGATCCCAAGGACCGGCGGGCTCGGCTGGTGTACCTCACCGCGGCGGGCCGGCGCGCGAACGAGCTGGCCATGGCCGCTCGCGCGGAAGTGATCAAGGAGATCTTTGCAGACCTCTCCGCCGAACAGCGCGTGGCGCTGTCGCGGATGCTTGGCGCCGTCAGCGACCGCGTTACCGAAATGACGGCCGAGCCGGAAGCGGATCGGGCCGCACCAGGTCAGGGCATTCCGCTGGATGCCCTGACCCTCTCCGACGACACGCGCTGAGCAGTGTTCGTCGCGCCGGCGACGGCCCGGCAGAGGTCTCCCGGCAGTCGTCCCTGACCTGCATCACCCACAGGAGTATCTGCATGTCCACGACCGCACCGGCGCCGATAGCGCCGCCCTCCACGCACGACCATGCCAAGCGGTGGCTGGTCCTGGCCGTCATCGCCGTCGCGCAGCTGATGGTGGTGCTCGACATGACGATCGTGAACATCGGCCTGCCCCAGGCCCAGGCCGATCTGGGATTCGCTGACAGCCGACGGCAGTGGGTCGTCACCGCCTACGCGCTTGCTTTCGGCAGTCTGCTACTGCTCGGTGGCCGTCTGGGTGACCTGTTCGGCCGCAAGTGGACCTTCGTCGGCGGCCTGATCGGCTTCGCAGCGGCTTCCGCCCTGGGGGGTGCGGCCGGCTCGTTCACCGTCCTGGTCACCTCACGTGCACTGCAGGGCGTCTTCGGCGCCCTGCTGGCCCCCTCGGCGCTGGCGCTGCTGGCCACCACCTTCACCGACCCGAAGGAACGCGGTAGGGCGTTCGGTATTTTCGGGGCCGTCGCCGGCGGCGGCGGGGGTGTCGGGCTGCTGCTGGGCGGGCTGCTGACCGAGCACGCCTCATGGCGCTGGTGCTTCTACGTCAACCTGTTCTTCGCGGCCGTCGCCGTGACCGGAGCGCTCCTGCTACTGCGCAACCCAGCAATCCGGCAGCGACCGCGGATCGACCTCTTCGGCGCGATGCTCGCCGGATCCGGCCTGTTCTGCGTGGTGTTCGGCTTCTCCCGGGCAGAGAGCGAGGGCTGGGGCGCCGCGCTCACTGTCGGCATGCTCACCGCAGCCGCCGCGCTGCTCGTGTCATTTGTGCTGGCCGAGTCGAAGATCGCCAGTCCGCTGCTGCCGCTGCGGATCATCCTGGACCGCAACCGCGGGGCGTCGTATCTCTCCGTGGCCCTCCTGGCGATCGCCACGTTCAGCGTCTTCTTGTTCCTGACGTTCTACCTGCAGCAGATCAAGCACTTCTCCCCGGTCGAGACGGGCCTGGCGTTCCTGCCCATGATCCTGTGCGCGCTCACCGGATCAATGGTCGTCAGCTCCAGGCTGCTGCCGCGCCACGGCGCCCGCCGCCTCGTCACCGCCGGCATGCTCGCCGGTGCCGCCGGCCTGTTCTACCTCGCGCAGCTCACCCCCGCCAGCGGGTATGCCGTACGCATCCTGCCCGCCCTGATCATCATCGGTATCGGTTTCGCCCTGGTCCTCGCCACCGCGATGAACACCGCCACCCGCGGCGTCGCGCACGGTGACGCGGGTGTCGCCTCCGGCATGGTCAACACCATGCAGCAGATCGGCGGCTCCATCGGCACCGCCCTGCTGTCCACCGTCGCCGCCAGCGCCACCACGAGCTACGTCAGCGGCCACCACTCTCCCACCGCGTACACCGTCGGGGCGGTGCACGGCTACGCCACGGCCTACCTCGTCGGCGGATTCCTGTTTCTGGCCGGCGCCGTCATTGCCGCCTGCCTGTTCACCCCTGCCGTCCGGCGCAGCCCCCAGAACCAGCACCGGTGACCGTGCCGGGCGGGATCCAGCACATGACAGAGCCGGCTCGCGCAGGCTCGCTGCCACACCCCTCAGCCATTCAGGTCACGACCAAGCGACGTCGGTGACCGCCCTCCCTACGGTCGGAGTCATGGAAACACGCACCCTCGGAACGAATGGCCCCAGCGTTCCGGCGATCGGACTGGGCTGCAGAGCGATGTCGGGCACCTACGGCGCGGCACAGGACGCGGACGGCATCGCGACCATCCACGCCGCGATTGACGCAGGTATCACCCTGATCGACACCGCGGACTTCTACGGCATTGGTCACAACGAGTGGCTCATCCGCCAGGCCCTGCGCCCCGGCGACCGCGAGAAGACCGTACTGAGCGTGAAGTTCGGCGGGCTGCGCGACCCCGACGGAAACTGGGTTGGCGTCGAAGGACGCCCTGCCAATGTCAAGAGCGCCCTGGCGTACTCCCTGCAGCGCCTGGGCACCGACCACATCGACATCTACCGGCCCGCTCGGCTCGACCCGGACGTCCCGATCGAGGAGACGATCGGCGCGATCGCTGAGATGGTGCAGGCCGGACACGTACGCGCCATCGGGCTGTCCGAGGTCGGAGCCGACACCATCCGCCGGGCCCACGCCGTCCACCCGATTAACGACCTGCAGATCGAGTACTCCCTCTTCAGCCGCGGCCTCGAAAACGGCATCCTCGACACCTGCCGGGAACTCGGCATCGGCATCACCGCCTACGGAGTCCTCTCCCACGGCCTGCTCACCGGCACCTACCGCCCCTCCACCGACGGCAGCGACCCCCGCTCGCACCTGCCGCGCTTCCACGGCGACAACGTCGAAGCCAACCTCGCCCTCGTCGAAAAGCTACGGAAGATCGCAGGCGCCCACGGCGTGACCGTGGCCCAACTGG
This sequence comes from Streptomyces sp. NPDC043867, assembly GCF_056435845.1. NCBI lineage: Bacteria > Bacillati > Actinomycetota > Actinomycetes > Kitasatosporales > Streptomycetaceae > Streptomyces > Streptomyces sp. NPDC043867. Next base: position 49,253 of record NZ_JBWKDS010000020.1, read on the forward strand.
CGATCGCCTGGGTCCTTGCCCAGGGACGACAGCACGGCGACATCGTCGCGCTCATCGGAGCCAGGCGCCCCCACCGCATCACCGAGGCGCTGCCCGCGGCCGAACTCGTCCTCACCGGGCAGGACCTGGCCGCCATCGAGCAGGCCGTGCCCGCCTCTGCGGTCGCCGGCGAACGCTACGCCGCCCCGCAGCTCGCGCAACTCGACAGTGAGCGCCGAGCTTCACATCCGCAAACGCGCGAACCTGCCTCACGCGCGTTCCCCGATGCCCCGTTCAGCAATTCACCGTGCACCGCACACACTTGTCCGCTACTGCAAGCTCCCCGAAGGGACAACATGTCGCTGAACGACGAACAGCGTGCCCGCACCAGAGAGGAACTGCTGGCCAACTTCCAGCTGGCGCGCACGACGTCTGAAGACGTCCAAACCGAGCTGGACTTCACTGCCCAGCAGCTCGATGACACCCTCAACGTTCGTGAACAGTGCAGGCCGCAAGACGTGTGGCTCTTGCGCGACCATCTGGAGAACCTGGTCCAGGCCCGCGGCGAGACCCCCGTCCCCTACAGCGTCCTCACTCGGAGAGCGCGTCTGTCCGCAGCCCTCTGGTTCCCCCTGCGCCGCCCTCCGAGCGGGCGGCACCGTTCCTGATCGTTGCTGATCACAGGCCGGCCGCGGCGACCTGGACCCGTTCCCCCCAAGGCCGCGTGTCAAGGCTCGCACCCAGCTGCATCACGTCCGCCCCACCCAGCCCAGCGGTCTGCTCTGCCTTCGTTACCCCCTGGTGGTGAGTGCAGACGGCGTACGGCCGCCTGCACTGAGATGAATCTTGTCCCGGTGGCCGGGCGCCCTACCGCCGGTCTCCGGCCGGATGTTCCTCGCCGGGCTCGCCCTGGTCCTCGTCCTTGCTGTCGTCGGGCCAGCGGCCGAACGGTCCGAGGCGGCCAGAGCCTTCGGCGCCGAGTACGCCGGGCCCCTTCGTACGGTGCGGCGTGCGGATCATGCGTCCTCCCCTTCGCGTCGGGCCTGCGCCCCCAGCGCCGCCACGACGTCACGACTTCTCGCTGGACCACCTGCCCAACCAGCCGCTGCACGTAGTCCTCGAACTCGCTCGCCGCCTCGACCTCCACTTCGGCGACCTCACCCCGTACGCCGCTGGCGTCTACGACAACGCCCTCCACTTCGACGCCCAGTTCCCGATTGAGCCCGCCCCCGGCACCGATACGGATGCCGTCGCCGTCCTCAACGCCCTCGCCCACGCCGGCCGCCCGATCACCGCCGACTTCCTCGCCGAGTCCCTCAGCTGGGACCTCGACCGCGTCAGCGACGCCATTGAACGCTCCTGGGCCTTACCCCCACCTCGCCGGGCCGTACGCCCTACGGCGCGCGGCCCCCACCCACTTCACCCTCAGCCCGCGCCTGGACGTCCTCACCGACCGGCAGATGAACTGGGTCCACCCCGCCAACCACACCGAGCCGTGGCGTCACCCGAACGATGCGCACTACCGGCCGCTCTAGCGCGACGTCCTCACCAATGAGGACGCAGCCGTACTGTTCCAGGCGTCGTACGAGGGCTCCGTCTCCACCGATCCCGAGGAGCCGACCGCGGCCACCGTGCGGGCTGCGCGACGCCGGGCTCCTGCTCAGCGCCGACGACGGCACCGCCGTCCTGGCCGACGACGTCCGATACGGCCTCCGCCCAACCGACGCCGACGGCAACAGCACCTACTGACATACCTCATGGCAGAACCACTGACATCCAGCGGCAGACTCCGCTGACGTTCCGATGGCAGCCGACACCGATCGAGGGGACTGGCCAACTATCGAACGAGATGGGCACCTACCGATCGGCGACACATAGGCATCCATGTGGCCGTGGTCGCAGCGGTTACTGCCGGGGCGATACCCGCGGCGGCACCGCACTTCCTCCGCCCGCGGTGGCGCCGCAGTGGCCGCCCCGGTGCGGTGCGGGCTGCCCCCGGGGTCGAACTTCGCCGAATCCAGATCTGCCCACACCCTGCCTCCGATGTGACCCTTGGACCCGAGTCCAGGCGTGCGAACTGCGTCAGCCGAGATCACCAATCCGTGCTCGGCCAAACCCCATTGGATTCAGCTGACCGTACAGGGCGCCCAAGTGCTGTGCTTAGGAGGGTTCGCGACCTTGTCCGTCTGGTCGAGAACTCGTGTCTGGGGCCGCCTGCATGAAGCCGTGCTGCACCTGCTCGACGACGCCAACCTCATCGACGTCACCCGCGTCGTCCTGGACACCGCCCACGTGCGGGATGAAAAGGAGGCGAACACACAGGTCCGAGCCCTGCGGACCGGGGCAAGCCGGGTTCCAAATTGCACGTCCTGTCGGACGCGAACGGGCTGCCCCTCTTCGTCGGTGTCTCGGCTGGCAACGCCCACGACAGCGAAGGGCTGAAGCCCGCGGTGGCGGGTCACCAAACGAGACACGGCCCCGACCGCGGCCGCCACGTCAAGCCCCAGCGCCCAGGCCCGTGCCTCTGACCTTGCCCCGTAGTTCGCCCCTGTTGGGCCATCGGGATGGTTCCCCCACCGTGACGAATCGGTGCAGCGGTTGATGGAGAGGGTTCTGTACCGCTGTGGGACTGGCTCGCGCGCGGCGGATGCGCTGTACCGGTCCTCTCGGTTCGGCGCATCGGTGCGTCAGGCGTGCGTGTTGTGTGCAGCACGACAGGTGTGACGGCGGGGCGCACCCTCGCGTGCCCCGCGGGTTAGGGTTTCCACGCGAGGGCGGAAGGCACGCATGCGCCCAGGTGTGAAGTGCGGTTGGAGCAGGGAGCGCATGCGGACGTGGTCGGCCTTCTCGGTCGCGTAGTTGCCCAGCGGGCCGCCGAAGAGGGCCGACCCGTTGGAGCGGGCGGCGGATTCCGGGCAGGGGTGGGAGCGGCCGAGACGGGGGTCGTCAAGGAGTCGGCGCACCTCGTCGTATCCGGTGACCAGCCAGGCGTCGTCGCCGACGCGGGTGCGGATCTTGTGCACGGCTCCCTGGGCCTGCAGTTCGCGCAGCAGAGGCGGGACCTGCAAGGGACCGGTCTGTTCGAAGGGCAGCTGGGAAGTCACAGCAGCTCCTGAGTAGACGCATGCTTGTATACTCCAACGTAAACAAACGTTCTGTATACTCACACGTAAACAAGAGGAGAATCGGGTGGCAGGGCGAGCGGGCTCCGCGGGCATCGAGCCGGTGAAGCGGTTGCGGCGGGCCGAGCGGCGTGAGCAGATCCTGGATGCCGCCACCCGGGCGTTTGCACGCGCCGGCTTTGCCGGCACCGGCCTTGATGACGTCGCCGTCGAGGCGGGCATCACCCGGGTGATGCTCTACCGGCACTTCGAGTCGAAAGCCGACATGTATCGGGCGGTCCTGGACCGAGGCTGCGCCCGGCTCGCGGACAACGTGGGCAGCGACAACTTCGACGAGAACTCGGTGCCCGCCCTGGTCCGTGCCGCAGCGGCCGACCCCGACGCCTTCCGGCTCCTGTTCCGCCACGCCGCCCGGGAGCCGGAGTTCCGCGACCTCATCGACACCCTCACCGCGGCTTCGACCGAGACCGCCCAGCGCAACCTCGCCGCACTCCTGCCCGCCGGACCCTGGCTGGACTGGGCGGCGCGGGTGATTCCCGCATTCACCATCGAGGCCGTCATCGGCTGGCTGGACGCCGGACAGCCGGACCCCGAAACCGCGGCGGACCGGATCAGCCAGGCCATCCACGGCGTCATCGAGGCCGCACGCCCGGCTGGCGACTGAACCCCAAGCTCGCCGCCCGGCGCAGGGGCCAGAGACCGGCTTGCCGACTCAGCCAGTGGCCGCGCGGGGCGTACATGATCACGGCCATCCCGGCGGGGCACACCAGGGTGCCGATGACGTCGAGCGGTCAGGCCGGCAGCCGTCGGCGACCATGCCCCAGGCGATCGGTCCGGCGACGAAGATCCCGCCGTATGCAGCGAGGATGTGTCCGAAGTTCGCGTCATGCTGCCAGGTGGCCACCACCCCGTACAGGTCGAGGGCGATGACACCGGCGCCGATCCAGACCCGGCCCCTGTGCTCGTGGATGCCCTGCCAGACCAGCCACGCGCCTCCGATCAGTGCACACGTCGACGACGGTCAGCTCGTGCAGGTGGGCGCTGGCCTGGACGACGGTGAGGGCGGTGGTGGGTGCCACAGGGGACTTTTCTTTGCTCGGTTGGCGGTTACCCCTTCGGTAGGATACCCAAGGGGGTATCTCGAAGGAGTGTGGGTTGTGGAACTGGCGATGGCGGCTGAGGAACTGAAGACGGTGGTCAACCGGCTGCGCCGGGCGCAGGGCCAGATCGCCGGCGTGATCAAGATGATCGAGGAGGGGCGGGACTGCGAGGATGTCGTCACCCAGCTCGCGGCGGCGTCTAGGGCTCTGGACAAGGCCGGTTTCGCGATCATCGCCACCGGGCTGCAGCACTGCCTGACCGATGCGGACATGGCTGCTTCTGGTGACAGGGAGCAGATGCGTACTCGGCTGGAGAAGCTCTTCCTTTCTCTGGCCTGAGCTGTGGTGCCGCGGTGCCCGATCACTCGCTCGGTTCGGGGTGTTTGGCCACATGCCTTGGCATACGAATGGGGAGGGATCCGGCTCAGGATCCCTCCCCATTTGCGCGTGGCTCAGCGGTTGCGCAGTGCGGCCAGCGTGTGGTCGAGTTCGGCGGCGTGGGGACGGTTGTGGGGGAGCTTGGCGAGCATGGCGGCCATGCCGCAGGTGTTGGTCAGGGCGGAGAAGACCAGACCGCCCGCGATGCCGGCGGAGAGGAGCTGGAAGGCGGGGTGGACGACGTACCCGAGCAGCAGGCCGAGCAGCACGATCGCTCCTGCGGTGAGCCTTACCTGCCGCTCCATGCCCCAGGTGGCACGGGAGGCGCCCTGGGGGCGGTGGAGCTCGTGGCCGTCGGCCGCCCAGGCGCCGGTGCCTCCCGACAGGGTGACGGCGGTGATGCCGTTCTCCACGAGGATCTTGCAGGCGTTCTCGGAGCGGGCGCCCGAGGCGCAGACGACCAGGACGTCACCGCGGTCGGTGGCATGCCGGATGTCGGGCAGCGCGCGCTGGATCTGGTCGAGGGGGATGTTGAGCGCGCCGGGGAGATGACCGCTGGCGTATTCGCCCGGGGTACGCACGTCGATGATGGTCAGTTCGTGCAGGCGGGTGCGCGCCTCGTCGGTGGCGAGGGCCGTGGGGGTGGTCATGGCAGAGTCATCCTTGCGTGTCGGAGTGTGCTGGGGCTTGATCTGACGGGAGCCGGACTGAAGGCGGTCCTGAGATGCGCGGCCGGCTGGAGAAGCTCTCCCGGTCCCTGTCCTGAGCCGGTGGCGGCCCTCGTTTTCAGACGATCACGTCAACGAGCATGAAGGCCGCCACCGCCAGCAGGACACCGGCGAAGATCTTCTGAAGGGTGGTGCCGGGGATCTTCGTCGCGAGCCGTTTGCCGTCCCAGGCGCCGAGGATCGCGGCTCCGGTGAAGGGGCCGATGATCTCCCAGTGGAGCCCGCCACCGGTGCCGGTGCGAGCGACGAGCGCGGCGAGTGAGTTCACCGTGATGACGAGCAGGCTGGTGCCCACCGCCCGCCGCATGGCCAGTCCCAGGACGCTCACCAGGGCGGGCACGGCGAGGAATCCCCCACCGACCCCCAGGAAGCCCGTCACGGCGCCAAGTCCGGCACCGGCACCGGCCGCCTTGCCGGGACGGATCCGGTCCGGCGGCTCGGACGCGGACGGCCGCAGCATACGCAGGGCCGCCAGTGCGGCGATGACCGCGAACGCCGCCGTCAGCACGGCTTCGGGCAGGCGCCCGGCGGCAGCGCCGGCGAGGAAGGCGGGGACGATGCCCGCCGCGGCGAACAGCGCCCCTGTCTTCCATGCCACGTTCCCGTCGCGGGTGTGGGCGTACAGGGCGGTGGCGGAGGTGGCGGTAACGATGATCAGACTGGCGGTGGTGGCGGCGGCCGGGGTGAAGCCGAGCAGGTAGATCAGTGCCGGTACGGCAAGGACGCTGCCACCGCCGCCGAGGGCTCCGAGGGCGAGACCGATGACGGCCCCGGCGATGAGGGCGAGAACGAGTACGGTCACGCTATCTGGCCGCTGTTCCCGCGTTCGTCGACGACCGGGTGCCCGGCGGCGGCCCACGCGTTCATGCCGCCCTCGACGTCCACCGCGTGCGCTCCGCGTTCGGTGAGGAGCTTCGCGGCCTGCTGGGAGCGGTGACCGCTGCGGCAGATCACCACCAGCGGACGGCCCTGCGTCTCGACGGGCAGGGTGGCGCCGGCGACCAGTTTCGTCAGCGGCAGGTGGACGGCGCCCGGGGCGTGGCCCGCGGTCCATTCGGGCTTCTCACGGACGTCCAGCAGGACCGCATCGGGCTGATCGCCGCTGGTACGGCTGCGTGCCTCGTCGACCGTGACACGGGGCCCATTTCGGCGACAGAGGAACATCACACGCTTCCTTCCTTGCGAGGGGGAACGGCCGACATTCAGCCGGAGGCCAGGGACAGCCCGGCATCCGCCGCGGCGTCGAAGCCGTCGTCGACGGCGACCACGGCGCGGCCGGCCGCATCCAGCAGGGAGGCGGCGATCGCCGCGCGCATCCCGCCGGCGCAGTGCACCCACACCGTCCCGTCCGGCACCTCGCCGATACGGCCGTGCAGCTCGTGGATCGGGATGTGGACCGAGCCGTCGATGTAGCCGCCCGCGCGCTCCGAGTCCCGGCGCACGTCCAGGACGACCACCTCGTCGCCGCGCTCGCGCGCCTGGGCGAGGTCGGCGAAGCGGGCACGCTGGAAGGAGGCGAGCTGCTCGCCGGCGCGGATCCAGCCGGCCGGGTCGCCGGTGGTGGCGGTGGCCGGGCGGTCGATGCCCACCCGCGCCAGTTCCCGCTGCGCCTCGGCGATCTGCTCCGGGGTGTCGGCGAGCAGGGTGACGGGCTTGCCCCACGGGATCAGCCAGGCCAGGTAGGTGGCGAGCTTGCCCTCGCCCTCGAAGTTGAACGATCCGGCCACGTGTCCCTCGGCGAAGGCCATGCGGCTGCGCAGGTCCACCACCCATTCACCCGCGGCCAGTCGGGAGGCGATCTCCTCGGCGTCCGCGCGCCTCGGCGGGGTGAGGTCGACCGGTGTGGGGCCCGCGGCGTTGGCCGGGCCCATGTGCGCGTAGTAGGCGGGCACGTCCTCCAGCCCGGCGAGCATCCGGGCGACGAAGGTGTCCACGTCCAAGGTCAGCGCGTCGTTGGTCTTGCGCTCCTTGCCGATCGTCGTCGCGTCCCCCTCGGCCTGGGAGGAGGAGCAGAAGCTGCCGAACCCGTGGGTGGGCAGCACCGGCACCTCGTCATCCAGCTCGTCGGCCAGGCGGTGGGCGGAGGCGTGCTGGGCGCGGGCCAGCTGCTCGGTCAGCCGTGGTTCGACCAGGTCCGGACGGCCCACGGTGCCGATCAGCAGCGACCCGCCGGTGAACGCCGCCACACCCCGCCCGTCCTCGGTAAGGGCGTAGGAGGTGTGGTGCGGGGTGTGCCCCGGGGTGGCGATCGCGCGCAGCACCAGGCCCTCGTCCACCGTCACCGTGTCGCCGTCGGCGACGGGGGTGCGGTCGAAGGATACGTGCGCCCCGGCCGGCACCAGGTACTGGGCGCCGGTGACGCGGGCCAGCTCCAGGCCGCCGGTGACGTAGTCGTTGTGCACATGGGTCTCGGCCACGAAAGCGATGCGCACCCCGCGGCGGGCCGCTGCGGCGATGACCTGGTCGATGTCGCGCGGCGGGTCGATGACCACCGCAGCACTGGGTCCGCCGGCCAGGTAGCTGCGGTTGCCCAGGCCCTCGAACTCCAGGGTGTCAACGAAGAACACGACGCACGACTCCTCTCGAACGGTGTACCCCGGGGGGTATCTGATACTCACCCTAACAGCTATACCTAGGGGGGTATTTCGTGAACGGAATGCACCCCGTTCAAGGCATCGCCTCACGCCTTCCGGGTACCCGGCGGGGTATACAGGAATCAGCCGTTCCGCACTATCCGGGAGTGTCCGTGCCCTACGACCGCACCGTCCGCCTCGACGCCGACTTCGACACCGCAGTCACCGCCGTACGCAAAGCCCTGGCCGACCAGGGCTTCGGCATTCTCACCGAGATCGACGTCAAGGCCACCCTCAAGGCCAAACTCGGCCACGACATGGAGGACTACCTGATCCTCGGCGCCTGCAACCCGCCGCTCGCCCACCAGGCCCTGGAAGCCGACCGCAGCATCGGCCTGCTCCTGCCCTGCAACGTCGTCGTCCGCCGCGACGGCCAGACGACACTCGTCCAGGCCCTCGACCCGGGCACCATGGTCACCCTCACCGGCCTGCCCGCCCTGGAGCCGGTCGCCACCGATGCCACGGCCCGGCTGGACAACGCCCTGAGCTCCCTCACCTGACCCGCATACGCCCGCCTCGCGTCCTCGGGGCGGACTCGGGAGACGAAGGGCAAGCGCACGTCTCTCGCACATGCCCGATGGGAGAACGGCTGGGAGCCGCGTCACGCGGCCGGTGGAGTCCTGGCCGGTGCAGTGAGCAGCGGCCGAAGCCGGATCGTACGATGGCCGCATGCCCTGTACCGTCGAGCCGCCGCCCTATCGGGCGCGGGTTCGTGCTGCTGGTCCTGGCAGTGCTGACCGGTGTGCTGGCGATGCACGGGCTGGGCCCGGGGCCGGTGAATACCGCGTCGGCGGGCAGCAGTCATGGGGTGGTGACAGCCCACGAGGAGGCCGTCCAGGCGGGGGACTGTGCGCACGCCGCGCGCGAGGGGCGCCCACCTGTCGGACGCGCTGTTCTGGACCGCACTGCTGGGCGGCTTCGCCGTGGCCTTCTTCATCACGACTCCGGTCAACAAGTGGATGATCGGCCGCGGCAAGGGCCACGCGGTCGTCCACGCCTACCACTGGCCACTGCCGCTCGACACCTGCGCCCGGCCACACCGTGAAGGTGCGGCCGGGCGCGTTCGCAGTCAGGGGCGTTAGCTGGAGATGTACCCGGGGGCTTCGACGGCAGCCGCCCCGGTCGCCGGCCCCGCGGCGTGAGGAGGCACTGATGTCCAGCACCGTAGGCTTCGCGAGTAGCGGGAGGGTACGTTCCTGCGCCGCTGCCGGTCAGTCGCTTTCGGTCTCGCCTTGGGCGATCTCCACGCTGCCGTGGAGACTCGTGAGCCCGGCGGCGGTTCCCGCGCCGGCGAGGGCCGAGGAGGCGAGCAGCAGGCAGGCCGCGGCGGCTGCCGTCCTGTGGCGGGTGGCCGTCGGCTGGAGCAGGGCTCTTACGCGTTGCGGTACGGGGCCTCCTGCGGCTCGTGCGGCGAAGGCGGGGCGGCTGGCCCTCTCGGCCTTCCCTGCGAGGGCTGCGCGGCCGATGGCCCGGGCCGTCAGGTGCCGGTCGCCGACAGTGGTCGCGGCGGCTTCCTCGGCGACGCGTTCGACGGCCAGGCCGATGGCGTCACGCAGGGGCCGCATCGCGGGATGGCAGCGGGCGGCGAGGTCGGCGGCGGCGAGGAAGTAGTGGTGGCGGCCGGCAAGGTGGGCCCGTTCGTGGGCGAGCAGGGCCTCGCGCTCGGGTCCGTCCAGGGCGCGCAGCATGCCGGAGGTCATCACGATGCGCCCCGGGTTCCCCGGGAGCGCGTAGGCGTCGGCGTCGGGGCGGTCCAGGACGCTGAGGTCTCCTGCGGTGGGTGCGTTGCGCACCTGCGCGTGCGCGGTTCGGTACTGGCGGAGCTGACGCAGCGCCGACCGGGTCACGGTGCAGGCGCAGACGGACAGCGCTCCGACGGCGAGGGCGGTCGCCGGATATGTGACCACGGCGGGCGCGACGTTCAGGGGGTGGATCAGGTGGCCGAGGCGGGCCAGGGCGGACACGGTGAGCGCGCCGGCGAGGAGCAGGCCGCCGAGTGCCGCCAGCCAGCCGCCCGCCAGCACGCACGCCGTCGCGGTCAGTGCCCACATCGCGGCCGCAGGCCGCAGGCGGCGAGCGGCCCACCGCACAAGCGCCGGCGCCGCGAGGGGCATCAGTAGCGGCACGAGCAGCGCGGCGATCACCGCCCGCCACCGCTCTCCAGGAGGTCGCGCAGTATGCGCTCATCCTCGGGGCCCAGCTCGGAGACGAACCGTGCCAGCACGGTCTGGCGGTCGCTGTCCTTGTCGAGCTCGTGGTGCATACGCCGGGCGGTCAGGCCTTGGGCGTCCTGGACGGGGAAGTAGGCGAATCCCCGGCCGGATCGTTCCCGGCCGACCGTCCCCTTCTCGAAGAGGCGGGACAGGATCGTCGTCACCGTCGTGCGGGCCAGCTCCACCGGCAGGCTGCGCTGCACCTGTCCGGCGGTCCGGGGGCCGTCCGCGGCCCACAGCGCCGCGAGCACGCTCGCCTCGAGCTCTCCCGCCCCTCTGCGCTCGGCAGCACCCTCCGCCATTACGTTTTCCTCATCTCCTGATCGTCTACAGTTCAGTAGACCGTCTACTGGATTGTAGTCGACCGGTTGTTTCCTCCGGCTGCCCCCTGCCCGCCTTCAGTGAGAGGCCACCCACTCATGGCCGTATCCGTCCTCGCCGCGCCGGCGCTCGCGGTGAACCTGCTCGATGCCCAGTCGTTGCTGGCGACGTTCGGTGTGCTGGGCGTCGCGGTGGTGATGTTCGCCGAGACCGGGCTGCTGGTCGGCTTCTTCCTGCCCGGCGATTCCCTGCTCTTCACCGCGGGCCTGCTGTGCGCGGGCACGGCGGACAAGGCCGCGACGCTGTCGCTGCCCTGGGTGCTGGTCGCCTCAGCGGCGGGCGCGCTGGCCGGCGCCCAGGTCGGCTACCTCATCGGGCGCCGGGCGGGCGCAGCGGTCCTGTCTCGGAGCAGGTTCAAGCGCCTGCACGAGGGCGCCGAGCGCGCCGAGGAACTGCTGGAGCGGTACGGACACGCCAAGGCGATCGTGCTGGCCCGCTTCGTCCCGGTCGTGCGCACGGTCCTGAACCCGCTCGCCGGGGCGCTGAACATCCCGGCCCGGGTCTTCACCGTCTGGCAGGTGGCGGGCGGCCTGGTCTGGACGGTCGGCCTGGTGCTGGCCGGGTACGCGCTCGGCTCCTCCATCCCCAATGTCGACCGCTATCTGCTGCCGATCATTGCCCTGATCGTCGCCGTGTCCCTGCTGCCGCTGGCAGCCGAACTGCTCCGCTCCCGGCGGGCCGCCAAGCACCGTAATGAGGCCCTTTGATGAATCTCGCGTACGACGGCTCGGCCATCGACGGCCCCGCCTACCTCGACGTGGTCGACCTCGCGCACCGCTCCCCGGGCTGGGTGGACAGTTTGATCACCGGCTGGTCGGCCTACGGGCTGGGGCTGTTCGCGGTGCTGATGCTCGCGGCCTGGTGGCCGGCCCGACGCGGCAGCCGTCCGGCGGCGGTCACCGCCCTGGCGGTCCCGGCGATCACCGTCTTCGCCTACGGTGTGAACGACCTGGTCAAGCTGGCCGTCCGGGAGGACCGGCCGTGCCAGAGCCTGCACGTGGCCACCTTGGAGGCGTGCCCCGCCCCGGGCGACTGGTCCTTCCCCAGCAACCACGCCGCGATCGCCGCCGCGGCGGCCGTCGCGCTGCTGTTCGTCTCGCGCCGGCTGGGCGCCCTCGCCCTGCTGTCAGCGGCCTTGATGGCCGTCTCCCGGGTCTGGGTGGGCGCGCACTACCCGCACGACGTCCTGGCCGGATTCCTTGTCGGCGCCGCCGTGGGCCTCCTCGCCACGTGTAGTGTGCGCCGCCACCAGGACGCCCTCGCCGAGCGGCTGGGCCGCGGCCCGCTGCGTCCTCTCCTGGCCGCGCCGTGACCAGCCGCGGGGCCGCCTACCGGTTCGGCTGGGTGGCCCTGGCCGCCGCGGCGGCCCTCGCGCTGCTTACCGCGGGGGTGCTGCAGGCATCGGACGGGCTGCTGCCCGCCGACGCGGCCCTGCACACCTGGTCCCTGCAGCACCGACCCGCCCTCGCCGTGGCCGTGGCGCGCGCCATCACCGCCACCGGCACCGGGGTAATCCCGTACGTCCTGGTCGTCCTGGCGGGTCTGGCCGTGGGCCACACACGGCGCCAGCGTGTCAGCGCCGCCGCCGGGGCCGCCCTCGTTCTCGGCGCCGGCCAGGCTCTGCGGTACGCCGCGATGTCTCTGATCGCCCGACCGCGCCCGCCGGCCGGGGAATGGGTGTCACACGCCTCCCGCTGGTCCTTTCCCTCCGGCCACGCCACCACCACCGCCATGACCGCCGGGCTCCTGATCGCGGCCCCGCTGCTGCGGGGCTCCCGCCTCCCTCGGCTGCCGCTCGTGGTGATCGGATTGTGGGGCGTCTCGGTGGGCCTGACCCGCGTCTACCTGGGCGTGCACTGGTTCTCCGACGTGGTCGGCGGCTGGCTGTTCGCCACCGCCTGGCTGGCCCTGACCGGCGCCGTCTGCCTAGGGCGCACCCGGGCCACCGCGGCCGGGGACGGGAGCGCTCCTTGACCGGGCAGCGCATCCTCGTCGTGGAGGACGACCACGCCCTGCGCGACGTACTGCTGCGGGGCCTGCGGGACGAGGGCTTCGCACCGGTGCCTGCCCAGGACGGGGCGAGCGCCCTGCGCCTGGCCGCCGACGGCTATGACGCGATGGTGCTGGACGTCGGACTGCCCGACGCGGACGGCCGGGACGTATGCCAGGCACTGCGGGCCAACGGCTACCTCGCCCCCGTCGTCTTCCTCACGGCCCACCACCAGATCACCGACCGCCTCGCCGGGTTCTCGGCGGGCTGCGACGACTACCTCACCAAGCCGTTTCACCTCGCCGAACTCGCCGCCCGCCTGCGCGCGGCCCTGCGACGGGCCGGCCCCAGCGCCCCGGCCACGGCGGGGGACCTGGTGCTCGACCCGGTGCGCTTCACCTGCACCGCCACAGGACAGTGCGTTGCCCTCACCCCGACCGAGTTCCGGCTGCTGGCCGCGCTCATCGCCGCGGCCGGCGGCCTCGTGCCGCGCCGGGACCTGGTCCGGGCCGGCTGGCCGGAAGGTGCCTGGGTCAGCGACAACACCCTCGACCAGTATCTGAGCCGCCTGCGCCGCAAACTCCGTACCGCCGGCAGCGCACAGACGATCACGACCAGCCGCGGCATGGGACACCGCCTCTCGTGAGGACCCGCATAGTGGCGGTGCTCCGGTACGGCCCGGGCCCCCGCACCCTGCGCGGGCGGCTCTCTCTGGTCGCCGTCACCGCCGCCGCGCTCCTGATGGCCGTCCTGACCGTCGCCTTCAATGGCGTCGTCCGCCAGCGGCTCCAGCAGCAGGCCGACGACCACCTGCACACCCGGGCCGCCGCCATCGCCGCGACCGTGGACACCACCGGCGCCACCCCCCGCGTCGTGGAGATGCCGAACGACGACCTGCTCGACGCCGACGTGTGGATCTACGCCGGCCCGGTGGCGCTTGAAACCCCGCCGGGCACCGCGCCCGACAGCCGCATCACCCGGGCCGCGGACGCCCTCGCCGGCGCGGGCCGCCGACGCTGCACCACCCTCGACGGCCCGCAGCCGGTCCGCCTGTGCGCCCAACCCGTCACCGGCCCCGGGAACGCCACCGCGGTCACCGCCCTCGGCCTGGCCCCCTACCGAAACTCGGCCGACACCGTGCTGTACGCGTCCCTCGTACTCGACGCGGCCATGCTCGCCTGCACCTACGCACTGACCCGCCTCGCCGTGGGACGGGCACTGCGCCCCGTCCGTACGATGACCGACCAGGCCACTGCCTGGAGCGCCCTGGCCGCCGACGACCGCTTCGGCGCCAGCATCCGACCGGCCGAACTCGCCCGGCTGGGCGCCTCCCTGGACGCCCTGCTGGACCGCATCCGCGCCGGGCTGCGCCACGAACAGCAGCTGACCCGGGAGCTCTCCCACGAACTGCGCAACCCCCTGGCCCGGATCACCGCCGAACTCGACTGGTGGCGCAGCAGGCCCCGCACCGCCGCCGAAACGGAACAAGCCTGCGCGGCGATCGACGACGCCGCGCGGTCGATGCGCACGATCTGCGACACCCTGCTGGACGACGCCCGCGGCGCCGCCCGCGCGCTGCCCGGCACGGCACAGGTGCTGCCCGCCCTGCTCCGCCTCACAAGCCGTTCCACCGGCCAAGTGGAGGTGGAGGTGGAGGTCGAAGCCGCGGACGAGGGCCTTACGGCCGGCGTACCGGCCGCCGTACTCGAACGTACGGTAAGCCCGCTGCTGGACAACGCCCTGCGCTACGCCCGCACCCGCGTGCGGGTGGTGGCCCGCCGGGAGGAAGGGAGCGTGGTCGTCGAAGTCACCGATGACGGCCCCGGCGTGCCCCCGGCCTTCACCTCGGACCTGTTCCACCCCGGGCGGCGGGCCGATCCCGGCGACGGTCACGGCGGAGCGGGCCTGGGGCTGCCGCTCGCGCGACGTCTCGCCCGCTCCGCCGACGGAGACGTCCGCCACGACGCACGGCACGGTCCCGGGGCCCGCTTCGTCGTCACACTGCCGGCCGGGTGACCTGCCCCTGCTCCTGCTGCCGCTCCGTCACATCGCGCCGCGACACGGCCAGGTACACCACCAGGGCGAGGATCACGACCAGGAACAGCACGCTCGTGATCATCGTGCCCAGGCCCAGGCCGCCCTCGTCGGCCGGCTGGGAGAGGAAGTCGCCGGCCGAGGCGCCCAGCGGCCGGGTCAGGACGTAGACCGTCCAGAAGGTCAGCACCGCGCCCAGCCCCAGCCTGAAGTGGGCCAGGGCGACCGCCACGATCACCAGGGCGAACAGCAGCGCCGCCACCCAGTAGCCCAGGGACAGCCGCTCCGCCAGCAGGTCACCGACAGCCGTGCCCAGAGCGAACGTGAGCAGTACCGCCACCCAGTAGAACGCCTCGCGGCGCGGCGTGTCGACGAGGCGGATCGACAGCGTGCCCTCGGTCTTGAACCAGATGAGGAAGGCGGCCGCCAGCGCCACGGCGAATACGGCGGTCGTGGCCTCCAGCGGCACGCCCAGGTTGTCCGTCAGATTGTCAGTGATCAGCGTGCCCACGACGCTGACCAGCACCACGACCGTCCAGTAGATCCCGGGCCGGTAGGCGGAGGTGCGGAACTGCGCGATCAGGGCGACGGCCAGGAGCGCGCCCATCACCAGCGAGGTGCCCGTCAGCCCCATGCCCAGCCGGCCGTTGAGGAAGTCCGCCGCCGTCTCACCCACCGTGGTGCACAGCACCTTGATCACCCAGAAGTAGGCGGTGATCTCGGGGACCTTGTTCCAGCGCACCCCGGCGGTACCGGTACCGGCATCGGGGGCCGGGGACTGCTGCGTCTCGTATGTCATGCCGCCAGACGGTGCCAGGCGCAACCTGAACGCATCCTGAGCGCGTACACCGGCGGCGGCCGTGCACAGCCCGGCGGGTCCGTCCCCGTGGATAGCCTCCCGGCCATGCCGACCGCGACCGAGCCCGCGCCCGTACATCCGGAGCCCGTAGATACCGCTCCCGCACATCCCGTGACCAGGCTCCTGGAGTTCCTGCGCAGACGGCTCGGCTGGGCCTCCTGCGCCGCGTACACCGGCGCCGCGGCCCTGCCCGCGCCAGGTCTGTGGCTGCGCCACGTCCACGGCCTCCCCGTGGGCGCGGGCCTTCGCGCCGACGTGAACACGCCGCAGACCCTGCTCGCCGTCGTCCTCTTCGCTGCCGGGCTCCGCGCCTGCCCGCACGCGCTGGCCCGGATGCTGCGCCGCCCCCGCATCCTGCTGGCCGGCCTCGCCCTCCACCTGACGGCGCCGCTGCTGATCATCCCCGGCATCGCGTTCGCCTTGCGCTGCTCGCCCGACTCCGACGGCGGAAGCGGCATGATCGCCGCGATGATTCTGACCGTCGCCATGCCGGTAGCCGCCGGCGCCACCGTGTGGAGCGGCGGGGGACGCGGGGACGAGCCGACGATACTGGGCCTGGTCCTCGCCTCCACCCTCATCAGCCCGCTCACCGTCCCCGCGACGGTCGCTGCCTTGACCCCGCTGCTCAGCGCGGACTACGCCCACACCCTGGCAGCCGCCGCCCAGGGCGTGGGCAGCGGCTTCGCTCTCACCGGGGTCCTGCTGCCCTGCGCCGCCGGCATCGCCAGCCGCCTACTTCTGCGGCCGGGCCTCCTGACGAGGGCCGCGCTGCCCGTCGCGGCCCTCGGGGCACTCCTCGCCTCACTCGTCCTCACCTACGTCAACGCCAGCGGCGCCATCGGCCAGTTCCTGGCCCACCCCCGCCCGCTCCTCCTCCTGGCGGGCGCCGGCACCGCCGCAGCTGTCTGCGGCCTGTCCTTCGCCTGGGGCCACCTCGCGGTGCGCGCCCTGCACCTGGAGGCCCGCGCCGGCACGTCGGTCACCCTGGCCTGCGGGATGAGCAACAGCAGCGCGGGCGCCGTCCTTATCACCACCGCGATGCCCGACCGGCCGCAGATCCTGCTGCCCGTCCTGGCCTACAGCCTCCTCCAGAAGCTCGCGGCCAACCGGGTCATGCGCGCCCGGACTGTGGGAGCAGCAGCGTGAACCGGGTGGGCGCGGTCCCGCTCAGCGCGAGCCGGGCCCCGGCGGCCCCGGCCAGCTCCCGGGCCAGGGCAAGGCCGATGCCCGAGCCGGGCCCGGTGGTCGCACCGCGTGCGAAGACGGCCTTCGGGTCCAGGGCGGGCATTCCCTCGTCGGCGACGTCCAGGGCGAGCGCGGAACCGAGGTCGCGCAAAGTCACCGTGACGGTTCCGCGGCCGTGTCGGCGGGCGTTGTCCAGCAGGATGTCGAGGATCTGGTCGGTGGTGCGCCCGGGGACGGGCAGCGCGGCCTCCGCCGGATCGACGGTAACCGCGAGGCGACGGCCGTCCTCGGCGAGCGGCCCGTGCCAGCGTCGCTCTGCACGGTGCAGAAGTTCACCGACGGGCTGCAACGAGGCAAGTGCGTCGTTGACAGGTTCGGCCTGGGCTAGCTGGAGGACCTCGTCGATGGTGTTGTTCAGGTGCGTTGCCTGGTCGAGGGCTTCGCCGATGGCGGCGCGCAGGTCTGTACCGGGGCTGGTGAGTGCCGCTTCCAGTGCCAGTTGCAGGCCGGTGAGCGGGGTGCGGAGCTGGTGGGAGGCGTTGGCGGTGAAGTCTCTCTCTCGCCGCAGTAGTTGCGCCAGTTGGTCGACCATCGCATTGTGCGTGGTGGCCACTTGGTCGATCTCGGGGATCGCGCAGGCAGGTGCCCGGGCGCTCAGGTCGCCGTCGGCGACGGCCTGGGAGGTGCGGGAGAGAGCTTCCAGAGGGGTGCTCAGGGCGCGGGCCTGGCGGCGGGCGACGAGGACGGCGGCGCCGAGCGCCGTCAGGCAGGCGGCCAGCAGGACGGCCCACGCCAAAAGGACGCGGCTCCAGACCTTCTGGGCAGGGACGGAAGCACGCACCACGCCGATGACACGTTCGTCGTGGGAGACGGGGACGCCGACCGCCAGTGTGGCGCCGGTGCGCTGCTGCACCACGGTTCCGGCGGTGGCACGGCGGGTGACGTCATCACCGCCGCTGGGGCCGGTGCCGGCGCGCAGGCGCAGTTGAAGGTCATAGACGCCCAGCTGTCCCTCCGCTTGCCCCGGAGGCAGTTCGATGGGGTCGCCGGTGGTGAAGTCGGTGCTGACGCTGGCGGCTGCGGCCATGGCGTCGCGCTGCAGTTCGCCGCGTTCGTCGGCGAAGAAGGATGCCTGGATCACCACGGCGAGGGGCACGGCGAGCAGGACAAGGGCCACCGCGGCGGCCATCAGGGCCACGCGGACCACACGCTGTCTCATGTGCTCATGATGGCCGGGCCAGGGCCTCGGATGATGGCCGCGCCAGGGCCTTGGACTGTGCGTGGCAGGCCCGTGGGGGCGGTTTTGCCGTCGTCTAACCGTGCTCGGGCATCCCTGTTACCGGCTGCTGCCTAGCGTCGCAGGTATGGCAGTCGGCCCCACTCGTGAAGGGCACCACGATCATGCGACGCACACTTGTTCTCTCTCTTGCCGCCCTCGCGCTGACCTCAGGAGTCGTGGCGGGATGCAGCTCCAGCAGCAGCGGTACGTCACCGGGCACCCGTGGCGCGGTGACCAGTTCCGGCACCGTGCCGGGTCCGGCGGAGTCCAATCCGGCCGGTGACATCCCCGACAACCAGGCATACGTCGCCTACCAGCCTGCCCAGGGCGGTTTCACCGTCAAGGTCCCCGAGGGCTGGGCCCAGAGAACCGTCGGCGGCGCGGTGGTCTTCACGGACAAACTGAACCGGATCGAGATCGCCTCCGCCAGCGCCCCGAGCGCCCCCACCGTTCAGTCGGTGAACGCCACCCTCGTGCCTCAGTTGCAGCAGCAGGTGCCCAACTTCACGGTGGGCAAGGCGACTGTCGTTTCCCGCCCGGCCGGGCAGGCGGTCCTGCTCACCTACCAGGGTGACAGCGCCTCCGATGCGGTGACCGGCAAGGTCGTTCATTCCGCGTTCGAGCGGTACAGCTTCTACCAGGGCGGCCGTCAGGTGGACCTGACGCTGTCCGGGCCGGTCGGCGCCGACAACGTGGACCCCTGGCGCACCGTCACCGACTCCTTCCGGTGGCAGTGATGACCACCACCGCGACACCCGCCCCGCCCGCGGACACTGCCGCGCTGACGGCGCGGGACCTGTACCGCTTCTACCGGGCGGGCGAGGAGGAGACCCTGGCGCTGCGCGGAGTCGCCCTTGAGGTGCGGCGCGGCGAGAGCGTCGCGGTCATCGGGCCGTCCGGGTCGGGCAAGTCGACCCTGCTGGCCTGCCTGGCCGGGCTGGACGAACCCGACGGCGGCACCGTCCACATCGGCGGGGAACGCATCAGCCACCGCCCGGAGGCCGAGCGGGCCCGCCTGCGGGCCCGCCGCATCGGCGTCCTGCTGCAGACCGGCAACCTCATCGCCCATCTCGACGTGGCTGCCAACATCCGCCTCGCACGCACCGCCGCCCCCAACGCGAGCAAGCAGCCCGTCACGGAGCTGCTGGAGCAGGTCGGGCTCGGACACCGGGCCCACGCCCTGCCCCAGGAACTGGCCGGCGGTGAACTGGCCCGCGCGGGGCTGGCCGTCGCGCTGGCCAACGACCCGGACATCCTCCTCGCGGACGAGCCGACCGGGGAACTCGACGGCATCACCGAGCAGCGGATCCTGGCACTGCTGCGCGCCCGCGCCCAGGCAGGCGGCGGTGTGCTCCTCGTCACCCACAGCCCCGAGGCCGTCAAGATCGCCGACCGGGTCATCACCTTGCGTGACGGAAGGATCGGGTCATGACCAGCGAACAGGAGGTGCTCGTCCACTGCCAGGACGCAGCCCGCACCTACGGTCAGGGGCCGGCCGCAATCGTCGCGGTGCACGGCGCGACCTGCAAGGTCCGCGCCGGTGACCGGATTGCGATCACCGGCCCGTCGGGTTCCGGCAAGTCCACGCTGCTGCACCTGATGGCCGCACTCGAGGAACCCACCACCGGACAGGTGACCTGGCCTGGCCTCGCCGAAGGACCGGTATCGGGTCAGGTGGGGGTCGTCTTCCAGGGGTCCAGCCTGATCCCGGCCTTGGACGTGGCGGAGAACGCCGCGCTGCCGCTGGTCCTTGCCGGCGTCCCCGAGGAGCGGGCCCGCCGCCGGGCGATGGATTCCCTCGCCCTGGTGGCCGCGGCCGATTTGGCGGACAAGCTGCCCGAGGAGCTCTCCGGCGGCCAGGCCCAGCGGGTGGCCATCGCCCGCGTGCTGGCGTTGGCACCCCGCCTGGTCCTGGCCGACGAACCCACCGGACAGCTCGACCGCACAACCGGCCAGCACATCATCGACGTCCTCCTCTCCGCCGCCGACGACATCGGCGCCGCCCTGGTGGCCACCACCCACGACCCGACCGTCGCCCGGCGTCTTGCCGAGCAGTGGGCGATGCACGAAGGCCGCCTCCTGGCCAGCCACGATCCACGCCCGCAGACGGCGGCGGCACCGCAGGGAGACCCGTCATGATCATCACCTGGATCGGCGGGCTGCTCCGCCGGCGCATCGGACGGCTGATCGCCACCGCGTTCGGCATCGCTCTGGCCGTTGCCCTCGTGGCATCCCTCGGCTCGTTCCTGACCGCTTCGAAGTCGACCATGACCGACCGCGCGGTGCGTTCGGTCACGGTGGACTGGCAGGTCCAGGTCCAGCCCGGCGCCGGCCCCGGCGCGGTCCTCGCCGCCGTCCAGGCTGCGGGCGGCACCAAGAGTGCCGAGAGTGTCGGTTTCGCCCGCAGCACCGGCTTTATGGCCACCGTCGCCGGCAGCACGCAGAGCACCGGCCCCGGCGTCGTTCTCGGCCTTCCCGACACCTACCGGGCAACGTTCCCCGGCGAGATCCGGCAGCTGACCGGCGCCTCCTCCGGCGTTCTGATCGCCCAGCAGACCGCGGCGAACCTGCACGTGGCCGCCGGGGACACGGTCACCATCACCCTGCCTGAGGCAGGGCCGGCGAAGGTGACGGTGGCCGGAGTGGTGGACCTGCCGCAGGCCGACTCCCTGTTCCAGAAGGTCGGCGCCCCGCCCCAGTCCCAGCCCGCCGCCCCGCCCGACAACGTCATCCTGCTGCCGACCGGCATGTTCAACACACTGGCCGCACCCGTCAAGGCCGTCGACCCGGCCGCCGTCACCACCCAGATCCACATCGCCCGAAACGCACCCCTGCCCGCCGACCCCGCCGCCGCCTACACCTCTGTCACCGCCGCGGCCCGCAACCTGGAAGCCCGCACCTCCGGCGGCGCGGTCGTCGGCGACAACCTCGGCGCCGCCCTCGACGCCGCCCGCAAGGACGCCCTCTACGCCCAGATCCTCTTCCTGTTCCTCGGCGTGCCCGGCGCGGTCCTCGCCGCCCTCCTGACCGCCGCCGTGGCAGGCGCCGGCGCCGACCGCAGGCGTCGTGAGCAGGCCCTGCTGCGCACCCGCGGGCTGCGGCCCCGCCAGGTCGCCGTGATGGCAGGTACCGAGGCAGGGATGGTCGGCGTCGCCGGCGGCCTGATCGGGGTGGGCATCGCCGCCCTCGCCGGCCAGGCCGCGTTCGGCATCGCCTCGTTCGGAGCGAGTACCGCCTCGGCCGCGCTCTGGTTCGCCCTCGCCCTGGTCCTGGGCCTCGCCGTCGCGGCCGCCGCCGTGCTGGTGCCCGCCCTGCGCGACCTGCGCACCGGCACCGTCACCGCCGCCCGAAAGGTCGTCGGCCGGGCCCGCTCTCCCCAGTGGATGCGCTTCGGCATGGACTTCATCCTGCTGGCCGCCTCCCTCCTCGTCTTCCGCGCATCCAGCGGCAACCAGTACGCACTCGTCCTGGCCCCTGAAGGTGTGGCAAGCATCTCCGTGTCGTACTGGGCCTTCCTCGGCCCGGCCCTGCTCTGGCTCGGCGCCGCCCTCCTACTGTGGCGCCTGGCGACCCTGGTCCTGGCCCACGGCCGCAAGCCTCTGGCCCGCCTGGCCCGCCCCCTGACGGGAACGCTCGCCACCACCACGGCGGCGAGCATGTCCCGGCAGCGGCGCCCCCTGGCCCGCGCCATCGTCCTGCTCGCGCTCGCCGTGTCCTTCGCCGCCTCCACCGCCACGTTCAATGCCACCTACAACCAGCAGGCCGAAGTCGACGCCCAGCTCACCAACGGAGCGGATGTCACCGTCACCCAGTCTCCGGGCGTCAGCACCGGCCCCGACGAGGGATCCGCGTTGAAGGTGGCCGGCGTACGGCACGTGGAGCCCCTCCAGCACCGCTTCGCCTACGTCGGCGCCGACCTGCAAGACCTCTACGGGGTCCAGCCCTCCGCCATCACCGCCGCCACCTCCCTCCAGGACGCCTACTTCGCCGGCGGCACCGCCAAGAGCCTCATGAACAAGCTCGCCGCTCGGCCCGACTCCCTCCTGGTCAGCCAGGAAACCGTCAAGGACTTCCAGCTCACCCTGGGCGACACCGTCAACCTGCGTCTGCAGGACAACCGCACCAAGGCCCTGACCACCGTCCCCTTCCACTACGCGGGCATCGTCAAGGAATTCCCCACCGCTCCCAAGGACAGCTTCTTCGTCGCCAACGCCGACTACATCACCAAGACCACCGGCAGCAACGCGGTCGGCGCGTTCCTCATCGACACCGGCGGCACCCACCAAACAAGCGTCGCCACCACCCTGCGCGGCCAGGTCGGCACCACCGCAACCGTCACCGACGTCACCCAGAGCCGCTCCAACGTCGGATCCAGCCTCACCTCCGTCGACCTCGCCGGCCTCACCCGCATCGAACTGGGCTTCGCCGTTGTGCTGGCCGCCGCCTCCGGCGGGATCGTCCTGGCCCTGGGACTCGCCGAACGCCGGCGCACCTTCGCCATCACCACCGTCCTGGGCGCCACCCGCCGCCAGCTGCGCGGACTGGTCCTGGCCGAAGCAGCCGTCATGACCGCCGGCGGCCTGGCCGGCGGCGCCGTCATCGGCTGGGCCCTGTCCCAGATGCTCGTCAAGGTCCTCACCGGCGTCTTCGACCCACCCCCGGCCGCCATCGCCGTACCCTGGACCTACCTCGCCCTCACCACCCTGGCAGCCATCGCGGCGATCGCCGCCGCGGCCCTGAACTCCGCCCGCCGCTCCTCCCGACCGGCCGTCGAAGAACTCCGCGAACTGTGAGGGCCACCCCGACGGCCGGGGCGGGCACCGCTATCCCCCCAGCGGCGCCCGCCCCGGTCTCTCCACCCCAGTGGCGCCGCCCGCCCGCGCCTCCGACAGCCCCTACGCTGAGCGGCATGCGCACGCCCGCGCCCCGGGAGGGCACCCACGTCCTAATCGTCGAGGACGACGACACCATCGGCCGCCACCTCGAAGCCGGACTGCGCGGCAACGGCTACCACACCACCTGGTGCCGTACCGGAGTGAGCGCCCTGACCGAAGCCCGCACCGGCGGCTACGACGCCGTCCTGCTGGACCTCGGCCTTCCCGACGCCGACGGCATCGACATCGCCCGCACCCTGCGCGGGCAATTCCCCGACCTGCTCATCGTCATCCTCACCGCCCGCAGCAACGAGATCGACGTCATCGCCGGCCTCGATTCCGGAGCCGACGACTACCTCGTCAAACCCTTCACCCTCACCGTGCTCCTCGCCCGCCTGAGAGCCCACCTGCGCCGCCGCCCACAAGCCCCGGCCCAGCCAGAGGGCCCCCTGCACATCGGCGACCTCACCCTCGACACCACCGCACGACGCTGCCTCCTGGCAGAAACCGAAATCACCCTGCGCCCCAAGGAATTCGAACTACTCGCCACCCTCGCCCAGCACGCCGGCGCCGCCGTCTCCCGCGAAACCCTCATGGCCCAGGTCTGGGACGAGAACTGGTTCGGCCCCACCAAAACCCTCGATGTCACCCTGGCCTCACTACGCCGCCGCCTGACCGAGGCCGCCGCCACCTCACCCACCCCCGTGAACCTCCCTCAGATCACCACCTTGCGCGGCCACGGCTACCGACTGGAGATCCACCCACCCCAACGGGCGCCCGAAGCAGGCACCGACACATGACACGTCCGCGCCGTACACAGCGCAATACAGAAAGGCCGACCGCCCGTTCGATGAGTACACGGCACGGCCCAGAGAGCAGACCACGCCGGTACGGCTGTGTAGGACCTGCTCTGGTTCGGTCTGCCAGTCCTTGAGCCTTTTCAGAGTGGCCACCGATGGGGTGCTTCCGTTCTAGTGGTCGTCGCAACACCCCAGCTCAGGGGATGCGATGGACTTCAAGATCAGAGAGAACCGGGGCAGTCAGGGCCGCAAGCCTCTGGTCCGTGAGCGGGAGGAATACTTCCGGCTCATGGACCAGGGGCTGAGCAGTCGAGAAGCATGCCGTGCGGTCGGCATCAACCTGCGCACCGGGAAGCGGTGGCGAAACGGGCGCGGGGCGACCACCGGGGAGAAGGCGAGACCCAGGGTGCGGCGGCCGATCTCGCCGGACGGTCCGTCGCGGTACTTGCGTGAGGCTGACCGCCTTCACATCGCCGACCGTCTGGTCGAGAAGGCATCCATCCGGCAGATCGCCGCCGAGCTCGGCCGCAGCCCTTCCACGATCAGCCGGGAGATACGCCGCAACGGCATGCCGCTGCGTGGTGACGCGTCCCAGTGGGCCTACCGCCCTCACGCTGCACAGAGCCGAGCAGAGGCCCGTCGGCCCCGCCCGAAGGCCGGGAAGATAGGGCAGAGCCCCGAGCTGCGAGACTTCATCCAGCGCCACCTCGAACAACGGTGGAGCCCGGAGCAGATCAGTCAGGTTCTGCGGACACGCTTCCCCGACCGGCCGGAGATGCACGTGACCCACGAGACGATCTACCAGGCCCTCTACGTCCAGGGCCGCGGAGAACTCCGCCGCGAACTCACCAGCGCCCTGCGGACAGGACGAGCCCGCCGGCGCCCCCATCGCCAGGCATACAAGCGGCAGCCCCGGTTCACCGCCCCCATGGTGATGATCAGCGACCGGCCCGCCGAGGTCGCCGACCGAGCCGTTCCCGGCCACTGGGAAGGCGACTGCATCGTCGGCGCCGGCCACCGCTCCGCGATCGGCACCCTCGTCGAGCGCACGACCCGGTTCACCATGCTGGTGCACCTGCCCAACGGACACCGGGCCGAACACTTCCACCAGGCCCTCACGGCCACCATCAGCCAACTGCCGCCTCATCTGCGACGGTCGCTGACCTGGGACCAGGGCAACGAGATGGCCAGCCACCACGTCTTCTCCACGGCCACCGACATGCCCGTCTACTTCTGCAATCCCGGCAGCCCCTGGCAGCGCGGCTCGAACGAGAACACCAATGGCCTGCTCCGGCAGTACTTCCCCAAGGGCACCGACCTCGCCCGGCACAGCCGCGAGGACCTGGCCACGGTCGCGGCCGAGCGGAACAGCCGTCCCCGCAAAACGCTCGACTGGGAAACACCAGCTCAGCGGCTTGCCGAGCTGGTCAACACCCTGGCTTGACCCAGAGGCATCATGGTGGCGTGGACATCGAACTTCTGTACTTCGCCGGCTGTCCGAACTGGACCGTCGCCCAGGAACGCCTCACCGAGGCGCTCACCGCCGCAGGCCGCTCCAACCTGGACGTGAAACTCCGCGCCGTAGAAACGGATGAAGAAGCCCAGGCACTGCACTTCCCCGGCTCTCCCACGATCCACATCAACGGCCAGGATCTATTCCCCGCCGCCGCTGAGACATACGGCCTGACCTGCCGCGTCTACTCGACGCCGGGCGACCTCGCAGGCGCGCCCACCGTCGAACAGCTCGTCCAGGCCCTGACCCAGACCTCCTAAGATCGCCGCAACACTCAACGGTGTTGCGACGACCCCTAGAATCCGCCGTGACGACGAGGGGGCCGCAACGCACGAGGCACCCGTGCCGTTGAGGGAGGTGTTCGACGTCTCAACTCATCAGCGCAGGTGCCTCGTTGGTTCCCTATCCTGCCGCACTCGACCTGCCGCACGCACTGGTCGAGTGGGTCACCATGCTCATCGTCACCCGCGAGGGTGACCGCCGCTGCAAGCTGCCTCCGCACCAGCGTGCCCTGGTCGGTCTGGTGTACCTGCGCCGGCACGACACGCTCGCGCAGCTCTCGGCAGGGTTCGGCATCTCCGTCGGGACCGCTCACGCCTACGTCAGCGCCGTCATCGACCTGCTCGCCGCTCGCGCGCCAGGCCTGCTGAAGGTACTGCGGGAGACGGACCCCGACTTCGCCCTGCTCGACGGGACCCTCACCGAATGTGACCGCGTCGGCGACGGCCAGGCGGACTACTCCGCCAAGCACCGGCGTCACGGCGTGAACGTGCAGGTCGTGACCGATCCGACGGGCCGACTCCTGTGGATCTCGCCCGCGCTGCCGGGCCGCACCCACGACCTCACCGCCGCCCGCACCCACCGGATCATCAGGATCTGCGACCGCCAGGGCGTCCCGCTCGTGGCCGACCTTGCCTACCTGGGCGCCGGCCCCTGGCTGACCACAGCAGTAAAACGCCGGCCCCACCAAGAACTCACCGACACCCAGAAGACCGTCAACCGCGCGATCGCCCGGACGCGAGTCCCGGTCGAGCGAGGCGTCGCCCGGCTCAAGAACTGGCGGATCTTCCGTCACGCCCGCTGCAGCCCGAATCGAATGACGTCAATCGCCAAGGCCATCCTCACCCTGGAGCGGCAGCGCTGAAAAGGTTCCTTGATGAGGAGCTATACGTGGCACGCCATCAGAGGCAAGGCCCGCTCGACGCGAGGGACCACCGGGCCACCGGTATTCGCCGACCGACGTGCAATCCTTTTCACCGGTGCGGCTGCAGCGGCCGCAAGACGGGCGCCCGATGGTCGACACCGCTGCCCGCGGACACCGCGATCGACCAGGCCGTGCCGTCCTCGTAGACCGACGGCTCCGGACGCTGCCGGGTTGATCGCCCGTGCCGGGACGTCGGCAGGTCTCCGTTCCCGCGAAGGCCCAGTCCTCGGGGGAGCTGATGGCGCCGTCGTCGCGACGGCACGACGGGGCCTGACCGCCTTGACCCGTCTGGAAGGTCTTCCCCCATCACGCGCTCGGCCCGCAGCCCCCGCCCGGCCACCGGGGTGGCCGCAGGCCCGGTCGCCCGGTCGGTAGCCTCGCCCCGAAACCTCCGGCGGGTGCGCCGAGTTCCGCACGCGCTGAAAGGCCGGCTCCATGAATCTGGCGTACTTGCCCAGTCCCTCCCAAGGCGTCTGGTATCTGAGGCCGGTTCCCCTGCGCGCCTACGCGCTGTGCATCATCGCGGGGATCTTCCCAGCCCTGTGGCTCACCCGGCGCCGCTGGGCAGCCCGCGGCGGGCACCGCGACGACATCTCCGACATCGCCATGTGGGCAGTCCCCTTCGGTGTGATCGGCGGCCGCCTCTACCACGTTTTCACCGACCCCGAGCTGTACTTCGCCGCAGGGAAAGAGCCGATCAGGGCCCTGTACATCTGGGACGGCGGCCTGGGCATCCCGGGCGCGGTGGGTCTCGGCGCGGTAGGCGCCTGGATCGGCTGCCGCCTCCACGGCATCAAACTGGCCGACTACGCTGATGCTCTCGCCCCCGGCCTCATCCTCGCCCAGGCCATCGGCCGGTGGGGCAACTACTTCAACCAAGAGCTCTACGGCGGCCCCACCACCCTGCCCTGGGCCCTGCGCATCGATCCCGCCCACCGCCCCGAAGCAACGGCTGACATCGCGCTCTACCACCCCACGTTCCTGTACGAGTCACTGTGGAACCTCGTAGCCGTCACCGTCCTCCTCTTCCTGGACCGCCGCTACCAGCTGCGCCACGGACGGCTGTTCGCCTGCTACGTCCTCGCCTACACCGCCGGCCGGTTCTGGATCGAAGGAATGCGTTCCGACTTCGCCAACACGCTCCTGGAACTACGCGTGAACGAATGGGTCTCCCTCCTCGCATTCACCGGTGCGGTCATCTACTTCTGGGCCTCCCACAACCGACGCTCCACCGGCCCCACGCAGCTGGACACCGAGCGGTCACCGGCCGATCCGGCAGTGGCTCCGGCGTCGGAGCCGGTCACGGAAGACACCGACGATTCAAAGGGCAGTTCGCCACCCCAACAGTGACGATGAGCCCTCGGGGAGGGACCTCACCGCCCGGTACGCTTCCGCCGGCCGCTTCGCGTGTCGGAGGCCCCGTACCCGTGGAGCCGCCTTGGCCTGAAGGGCCCACCAGACTCCGCGGAGCCGGGCTACCCGGCTCCGCGGTGCATCCTCACGGCCGGGACCCAGCCTGCGGCTCGCCGGTCGTGTGGCGGCGGCGGAAGAGGTCGGGAAGGCGTGGAGCGTTGACGAATCCCTCGACTCGCGCACTGGCGAGGGCGATCCGAGGCAGTTCACTGCCTTTGGCGAACAGCAGGTAGCGGGGTTCCCAGATCGGCCGGTATTTGGCGTTCGCCCGGTACAGGGATTCGATCTGCCACCAGCGGGAGAAGAAGCCCAGGATCGAGCGCCACAGCCGCAGTACCGGTGCCCGCACCCAGCCGGGAGCCGCGCTCGAACACGGATCGGAACATCGCGAAGTTCAGCGACACCCGCTCGACGCCAAGCCGCGGGGCGTGCGCCAGCACCTCGGTGACCATGAACTCCAGGAGGCCGTTTTCCGAACTGCGGTCGCGCCGCATCAAGTCGAGCGACAGCCCGCTCTCCCCCCACGGCGCGAAGCTCAGCAGAGCCCGCAACCGGCCGTCGCCATCGCGGCACTCCACCATCACGCAGCGCCCGTCCTGCGAGTCGCCAAGACGCCCCAGGGCCATCGAGAAGCCGCGTTCGGTGGCGCCGTCGCGCCACCGGTCGGCCTTGTCCACGAGGTCAGCCATCTCGGCATCCGGAATGTCCTCGTGGCGGCGGACGCGGACGGTGTACCCGGCTCGCTGCACCCGGTTGCACGCCTGGCGCAGTCCGCGCATCGCCCGGCCCTCCAGCGTGAAGTCGGCCCGCTCGACGATCGCTTCGTCGCCCAGCTCCAGAGCGTTCAGGCCGTGCCGGGTGTAGATGCCGCCCGCCTCCTCGGAGGCACCCATCACGGCGGGTGCCCACCCGTGCTCACGCGCTTCCGCCAGCCACCGCTCGATCGCCCCGGGCCACGCCTCCGGGTCCCCGATCGGATCACCGGAGGCGAGCGTGACCCCGCCGACCACGCGGTATGCCACGGCGGCCTTCCCGCTCGAGGACCAGATCACCGACTTGTCACGGCGCAGGGCGAAGTACCCCAGCGAATCGCGCTCCCCCTGCCTGTCCAGCAGCTCCCGCAGCCGCCGCTCGTCCTCGCCGCCCAGCCACTCCCTGCCACGCGGGGCCCGGAAACACACGTACAGGACCAGCAGGAGCGTCAGCGCGCTCAGCACGTTGATCGAGGCGTCCACCCAGCCCGGGACCGTGATCACGTCCTGTGCCCGCTCCGGCGGCTCCAGCGTGATCATCCGCATCAGCGTGTAGCCGAGCCGGTCCCACCACGATGCACCCGCCACCGTATTGGTCCAGGCGATCAGCGCGGTGCCGACAGCGGCGCTGACGGCCACACCCCCGGCCGCCACACCCGCTGCCAGAGCGATGTTCGAGCGGTCGCCCTTGGCGACGAACTCCTTGCGGCCCGCCAGCAGCATCAGCAAGAACAGGGCGGTCAGCCCGGCGGAGAAGTAGTTGAAGGGATGACGACGGTAACTGTCGCCGGGTTCGGACACGGCCAGCAGCAGGATCATCGAGGTCAGCGTCAGTCCGGCCAGACCAAGGTTGAAGATCCACGCGGCGCGCTTACGCCGGCGCATCACCACCGCGAGGAACAGCGACAGCACCACCGACACCAGACCCGCCGTCGCCAGGTAGGGAGTAAAGTACCGGCCATCGGCATTATGGAGCCGCACCTGCGTTCGGAACGGTACTGACAGGACCGCTACCAGATTCAGCGCGGCGACCAACCGCAGATACCAGACCGAGGCGTCGGCGGCCCGCCGCCGCCAGCCGACAGCCGGGG
Organism: Streptomyces sp. NPDC043867; assembly: GCF_056435845.1. Lineage (NCBI taxonomy): Bacteria > Bacillati > Actinomycetota > Actinomycetes > Kitasatosporales > Streptomycetaceae > Streptomyces > Streptomyces sp. NPDC043867. The sequence goes on from NZ_JBWKDS010000020.1 coordinate 78,781, forward strand.
CGGGCTGGGAACCTCCGCTGCCCGGCCGCTTGTCGGCGGGTGGGCAGCGGAGGTCAGGACGGTTGATGGGCACGAGAACGCGTCACCTTCCGGAGTCTGCGGCATGGCGCGCATGGAGAATGAGAGCGAGAGGCAGCCCAAGGTGCCACAGGGCAGCCCGACGGCATGCGCGCCTCGCGGCGCCGCGCGCCTCCTGGCTCCCATACTCCTACCGCACTGCCCTGATGCCTACAGCACTGTAGACGAATGCGAGGTCGCGCCCAACCTCTGCGGGCCCGGCTGCGGCTGTCCGGTCGCTCCGCCACCGCCTGCACCAACAAGCCCTCGCCGGCGTGCAGCCCGGCCGGTCTGCGCCGCCTGCTTCTCACCGTGTGGTGTCAGCGGGACGTCGGCCCAGCCGGTGAAGCGGCTTACCGCGTTGGTGGTGCCCTGCCCATGGCGGAGCAGAATCAGCGCGCCCGGAGCATTCACGTACGGTCCCCTGCCAGCAGGCCGTCGGCCCGGGTGCGGGATGCCTCGATCTCGGCGTACGCGGCGTCCCTGCCTTCCCAGTGGGAGCCTTCGACGGACTTGCCGGGCTCCAGGTCCTTGTAGACCTCGAAGAAGTGGGTGATCTCCAGTTTGTCGAAGGTGGGGACGTCATCGATGTCCGGCATGCCGGCGTAGCGCGGGTCGTGGGCGGGCACGCACAGGACCTTCTCGTCCGGGCTCTTCTCGTCCGTCATGACGAACATGCCCACCGCCCGGCATTCGATGACACAGCCTGAGAACGTGGGCTCACCGACGAGCACCAAGGCGTCGAGCGGGTCACCGTCGCGGCCACGCGTGCCGTCGATGTAGCTGTAGTCGGCGGGGTAATTGGTCGAGGTGAACAGCAGCCGGTCCAGCCGGATGCGGTGGAGGGCGTGGTCCATCTCGTACTTGTTCCGGCACCCTTGAGGGATTTCCACCGTGACGTCGAAGTTCATGACGGCCTCCTGCTCATGGGATGCGGTTCGGCCCGTCCGGCAGCGCCAGTCGTGGCGTGCCCGCTGCGTCGCATGCATGTGCGGCCTGTTCACCCAGAGGGATGAGGTCCCCGTCCAGGCTCAGGTCGTGCAGTCGTACGGACAACCGGCGGTGGGCCTCGTCGTGCAGCTCGCCGCCCTGCGCGGCAGCACCGGGGATGGGAGCAGCCTCCCCACGGGCGGCGACGGCCCAGTCTGCGAGTGGGTGTGCGGCCGCGGCCTCGTCAAGGAGCGTGGCCAGAGCCGCAAGCCGGGCCTGCCAGGTGGGCGGCGCCGGGGCGGGACGCTTCGGCCACCAGTTGGTGAGGGCGTGGGCGGTTCGGCTGAGCGTACCGGCCTCGTGAACGTGCGCGGGGCGACCGGGTGAACGGGGGCGGTGTCATGGTTCTTCCTGGTCGCAGCTCGACAACCAGGGACCGGCAGCGGCCACAAGCCGCGGTTGCGGTGAGCCCCATCACCGGCACGCTCGGCGCACACCTCCAGTCTGCCCCTCTCCAGCAGCTTCACGGCCGTGACGGCCCCGAGCTGTGACCCGAGCCGACCGCGATCAACGCTGTCGTCGGCGCATGACCGCCAGCAGACCGAGGGCGAGGACCTGGATGGCGATGACGGTCGTGATCAGTGCCGGAATCGAGTAGCCGTAGAGGGCGCCGGTGAGGGCGCCGCCCGCCAGGCTGGCGACACCGACCACCCCGGCAAAGATCCCGTACGCCGTCGCCCGGCGTCCGGTGGGGACGAGGTCCGCGACGGTGGCGCGCAGGGTGGATTCCTGGATGCCGAGCGCGGCCCCCCAGACCAGGGACCCGGCCACCACGAGCGGCACGGTGTCGGTGAAGGCCAGCGCGGGCACCAGGGCCGCGAGGAGCGGAAGTACTACGAGGACGCGGGGGCCGATGCGGTCGTAGAGCCAGCCGGTGGCCAGGGCGGCGGCCGCGTCGAAAGCCATCGCGGCGGCGTAGAGCACCGGTACCCAGGCCACGGGCATCAGTCCGCGCTGGACCAGGTGGAAGGAGAGCACCCCGAAAGTGGCGAACCCGGCCGTGGTCGCCGCGGTGAACGCGGCGTAGGTCCAGAACGCGGCGGGCAGCCGCCCGGCCTCCTGCGTCGAAACGGTGCCGGTGGGGGTGAGGTCTCGTTCGTAGGCTTCGGGATCCGGTACCCGCGAGCGCAGCCACACCAGCAGGCCCAGCACCGCGACGCCCGGCAGGGCCAGGACGCCGAGCGCCGGCCCGTACGCGCCGCCGGTCACGGCCAGCACCCCGGCCACGACCAGCGGGCCGATCAGCGCGCCGATCTGGTCCATCGCCTCATGCACGGCGAACCCGCGCCCGCGCCCGGTCACCGCCGTCGCGTGGGAGAGCAGGGTGTCCTTGGCCGGGCTGCGGACAGCCTTGCCGACCCGCTCGGCGATCACCAGCGCACACGCGGCCCACAGCACTCCGACCACGCCCAGCAGCGGCACCGCGACCACGGTCAGCGCGTACCCGGCGATCGCAAGCCCCCAGAAGCGGCGGGTGCGGTCGGCCAGCGGTCCCGAGACCAGGCGCAGGCCGAGGGCCGCCGCCTCACCCGCCCCGGTGACCACACCGACGACCAGCGCGGAGGCGCCCAGCGAGGCGAGCATCGGACCGGTGACGGCACGCGCCCCCTCGTAGACGACATCGGCGAGCAGGCTGACCGTGCCGAACCAGACGATGAAATGCCAGGCCCCCATCGGCGCGGCCACGCCCCGCGCTGTCCCCCCAGCCATGGACCCTCTTCTCTTCTAAACCCACAGGGCAGTCGCCACGGCGACGCCGAGGAATACCGCGCCCAGCCCGGTGACCACGCTCGCGATCACATTGGCGGCCGCGTAGAACTTCGCGCCGCCCTCGACAAGCTGCAGCGTCTCGTAGGAGAACGTCGAGTACGTCGTCAGTGCCCCGCACAGCCCGGTGCCGACCAGCAGCTGTACGTGGGAGGAGGCCGCTCCGGCGGTGACCGCGCCGGCCAGCAGGCCCAGCACCAGGCAGCCGGTGACGTTCGCGGCGAAGGTGCCCCAGGGGAAGACGGCGTCGTGCCGTTTCTGCACGGCCCGGTCGGTCAGGTACCGCAGCGGTGCGCCGATCGCACCGCCGATGATCACCAGCAGCCAGTTCACTTGTTCTTCTCCCGGCCCACGTAACGGATGACCTCGCAGTCGTCCAGGATCACCAAGCCTTCCACCACCAGCTCGTCCAGTTGCGGCAGGAACGCGCGGACGCGCTCTTCGCTGTCGACGATCACGATGGCGACCGGCAGGTCCTCGCTCAGCGACAGCAGCCGCGCGGTGTGGATCAGGGAGGAGGCGCCGAACCCCTCGATCCCCCTGAACACGGAGGCGCCGGCCAGTCCGGCCTTGTGCGCGCGGTGCACGATCTCCGTGTACAGCGGCCTGTGATGCCACAGGTCGCTCTCGCCGATGAAGATCGTCACCCGTAGGGCCGTGCCCGTCAGCCTCGTCATCGTGCCCTCCATGCAAGGACGCGGCGTGTGGTCCGCACCGCCAGCCATACGGCGCTCAGCGCCGCCAGCAACGTCGCCCCCAGATACGCGAACCCCCGGGCCGCCTCGCCCCCGTCCACCAGACGCTGGATGTCGAGCGCGTAGGTGGAGAAGGTGGTGAAACCGCCGAGGACCCCGGTGCCGAAGAACGGCCGCACCAGCCGGTGCGCCGCCCACACGTCGGCGATCACGACCAAGAACACGCCGATCACCGTGCAGCCCACCGCATTGGTCCACAGCGTCGCCCACGGAAACCCGCCCGCGGCCGTCGGCCATATCAGCGACACCCCGTACCGGGCGGACGCCCCCAGCGCCCCGCCTGCCGCCACCACGGCGATGACAGACCACTGCCCGTGAGACGAGCGCAGCGCGGGGGGCTGAAGATCGGGATCGGCGTCCGAGGGTGCCGGCGTCATCGGCGCCACCTGGTGTTGAGGGGTTCGGTTGGCCATACCTCTCCTACTCGCGCGGCGCCCACGGACAAACGGAGGCGCGTGCCGTCACAAGTAGGGACCGTTGGCGGCACCGGTGCCGCGGTTCGGGTACGGCGGGCCCCACCGCCGCGCGGCGGCCCGACAGGCCGCCACCGTCATCAGGATAGCTCCCCTCCTTGGCTTGCTTCCGGCAGAGCCACGCCCGCGCGATGGTCGCCAGCTCGCCTGGCCCTTTCATGGCCAGCGGCAGCACGGACACGGCGACGATGGCGATCAGCATGAGGTAGTCGGCCCGGCGCTCGCGACGTGGTCCTGGCCCGGCGCCACGCCGAGTCGCCGCGCTCCTCGCGGGCCCAGCTGACGCTGGCCGCACGAAGCGGCCTCAGCCCGGCCCGCGCATCCCGGCCGGCACGCGTGCCCTGAGGTGGTCCCGGCCCGGGCACCGGACCGGACCCCAGACCTGGCCACGGCGTGGTCAAGCCGCAACCCAGCTGGCCCAAGCTTCCAGGACCCGGCCGGACGGTACCGCCGCCCCGTCGGGGACGGACAGACCGACATGGACCGTGCGGCCCCGTGCCGTGTGGCTTACCTCCGTCCACAGTGCGAGGCCCTCGACGATCTCCATCCCCCGGCCGTGCTCGTCAGCGTCGTCACGGCTGTACGGAGGGATGTGGGCTGCCTCTGCTCCGGAGTCGGATACCGAGATGCGGAGCATGCCGGGGTCGAGGCTGACCAGCACCGTCATGTCCGCGTGTCCGTGCTCGGCCGCGTTCGCGGTCAGTTCGTCGACCACCAGCACGGCGGAGTCCTGGACGTCCTGCGGCACCAGTGGCGCAGCAGGTCGGCGGTGAACTGGCGGCAGGTGCGCACGCACTCCGCTTGGGCGGGCAGCGCGAGGAGAACCTGGTACGGACGCCCGCAGGCGAGGCGCCGCCCCAGGGGCTGGCTGGCAAGGGGACGCAGTGCGTCGGAAACCGGCATCGGATGTCCCCTTTCAGCGTTGACGGATCGGGCGGCCCCGGATGGATACCCGGGCCTACGGCACCCGCCGGGCACGGGCCGGTGGCAAGGAGCCGGAGAGCATGGGCAGGCCGCGGTGCCCGCCGGGACCTTGACCAGGTCGCAGGCGGGCGCCACGGCCCGTTCGGGGTTACTCCTTTCCGACGAACTGGTGGTCGACGGAGCTGTTGGCGTCGGCGTGGCCGCCTGGGCCGTCCTCGACGCCGTTCTCCGGGGCCTCACCGGCCCGCTCCTGCTCCTGTCCGTCGCCCTTCATGCCGTTGCCAGGGGCGTTCTGGTCGCCCTGCTGGATGTTGTCGTGGTCCGGGCCGGTGGAGTTCTCGTCCGGGTCCGGTGTCGTCTGCGTGACCGCGGCAGCCGGCACCGCGGCGGGCGCGGCGGCGGTGGCATTCGCCATCGCGATCCCGCTGCCCGCACCGCCCGCGATCAGGGCCGCGCTTGCGATCAGGGCGATCCTGCGTCGGGTGATCGTCATCGTTGTGTCTCCTTCGACTGGTAAGCAGGTGTCCTTGATGGACACCTCCCAGCCTGCGGACCAGGCGCTGAGAGGAGCCTGAGAGCCGGCGCCGCTCTCAGGCTCCTCTCAGCAGGCGGCCCCTAGCGTGCGGCGTAGGGTGAAAAGGGAGGCCGTCATGCGCGTGCTGGTGGTCGAGGACGAACGCGCCCTCGCGGCGGCGATCGCCCGCCGGCTCGCCGAGGAGGGCTTCGCGGCCGACATCTCCCACGACGGCATCGACGGGCTGTCGCGGGCCACCCACGAGACGTACGACGTCATCGTCCTGGACATCATGCTGCCGGGCCTGTCCGGCTACGAGGTGGTCAAACGCCTCCGGGCGGCCAAGGTATGTACGCCCGTGCTCATGCTGACCGCCAAGGACGACGAAGCCGACGCCCTCGACCTCGGAGCGGACGACTACCTCAGCAAGCCCTTCTCCTACGTCGTGCTCCTAGCCCACCTGCGGGCCCTGCTGCGGCGCGCGGCACCGGCCCGGCCCGCCGTACTGACCGCGGCGGACCTCGCCTTGGACCCGGCACGCAGGCGGTGCCACCGTGCCGGGCAGGAGATCGCCCTGACCGCACGGGAGTTCGCCCTCCTGGAGTTCCTGCTGTGCCGCCAGGACGAAGTGGTCAGCAAGACCGACATCCTCACCCACGCGTGGGACGAGAACTTCGACGGCGACACCCACATCGTCGAGGTGTACATCGGCTATCTACGGCGCAAGATCGACGCGCCGTTCGGATGCCAGACGATCGAAACCATCCGCGGGGCGGGCTACCGGCTGCACGGCACCGAGGGGTGAGCCGTGAGCACCCGCATCACCAGGTGGTGGGCCCGAAGGTCGCTGCGATTGCGCCTGACCGCAGCCGCCGCTGCGGTGACCGCGGCCGGACTGGCCGCAGCCGCCGTACTGCTGGTCACCTGGCTCCACAGCAGCCTCATCGGCGGCCTCGACCAGACCGCCCTGCAACGCGCCCAGGTCATCGCAGCCGCCATCGACACCGGCAAACTCACCACCTCCCTCCCCGCGTCCGCCGAAGGCGACACCGCCGTGCAAGTCGTCGACAGCAAAGGCGCGGTACGGGCCAGCTCCACCAACCTGGAGGGCGAACAGCGCCTGTTCACTTTCACCGCCAGCGCCACCGGCGACCCCCAGGCCCGCACCGTGCACGGGCTGCCGCTCGGCGACAACGGAGCCTGGCGCACCGTCGCCATCTCCGCCGGCCAACAACCCGACCCCGTCACCGTGTACGTCGCCGTGCCCACCGCCACCGTGGACCGCAGCCTGGGGCAGCTCACCACCGCACTGGCCACCGCCGTGCCCGTCATCGTCGCCCTGCTCACCGCAGCGGCCTGGCTCCTCACCGGGCGCGCACTCCGCCCTGTGGATACCTTGCGCGCCCAGGCCGCCGCCATCACCGCCCCCGATCTCAGCCGCCGCCTCGACGTCCCGCCCACACACGACGAACTGGGCCGCCTCGCACGCACTCTCAACGACCTGCTCGGCCGGCTGGACGCCGCCACCAGCCAGCAGCGTCAGTTCATAGCCGACGCCGCCCACGAACTGCGCAGTCCCCTCAGCAGCCTGCTCACCCAGCTGGAGGTAGCCGTCCGCCACCCTGACACCGCGCAATGGCACACCCTGGCCCCCGACCTGGTGGAAGAGAGCGAACGTCTCTCCCGCCTCGTCGACGACCTCGTACAACTCGCTCGCCTCGATGCCCGCCCCCGCCTGCGTCGGCGTCCGGTGGACCTGGACGAGATCGTCTTCGACGAAGTACGCCGCGCCCGCCAGCGCTCTCCTCTGGCCATCGACGAACGGGCGGTCAGCGCGGCCCGGGTCTACGGCGACGCCGACGCCCTCGCCCGCGTCGTACGCAACCTCCTCGACAACGCCACGCGCTACGCCACCAGCCGCATCGACATTCAGCTGGCCGTCATCGGCGGCACCGCCCGCCTGGTCATCGCCGACGACGGGCCCGGCATCCCCCCAGGTGACAGGCAGCGCGTCTTTGACCGTTTCACCCGCCTGGACGACGCACGTGCCCGGGACGCCGGCGGAAGCGGCCTCGGCCTGGCCATCGTCCGCGACATCGTGGCCGCCCACCACGGCACCACCCGCATCAATGACAACGCCCCCGACGTCCGCGTCCTCGTACACCTCCCCGCCAACGACAGCTGACCGCTTCCCGATAGCGGCCCGTCCGGCGCAGTCCGCCCCCGCGGCCACATCGCCCATCCATACCCTCCGCGGGGTATTCGGGCTCCGCGCTCACAGTGGGTGGGGTGAGTTGCAGCCGCGGAAGCTACGCATCCCGGCGATCTCGACGGTCTGGGAGGTGATGACGGGCGGCTACAGACGTGCCGCGGCGGACGCCGCCTCAGAGGCAGGTTCGTCACGCAGTCCGAGCCGCAGGTGCTCGACGTGGAACAGGGCCTGGTCGAGGAGTTCGGCGACGTGGTGGTCGTACAGCGCGTAGACGATCGACCGCCCTTGGCGCTCGCCGGTGACCAGTCCGAGGTTGCGCAGGAGTCGGAGCTGGTGGGAGCAGGCGGAGGCTTCCATGCCGACGGCCTCGGCGAGGTCGCCGACCGAGCAAGGGCCTTCCTGGAGGCGCGCGAGGATGTACAGCCGCGACGGCGTGGCCAGGGCCTGAAGGGTCGCGGCGACGTCTGCGCTCCCCACGGCGTCCAGGCGTTCGCGGGTGGTGGCGGTGTTCTTGTCGTCGACTCCGTGGCCCATGGCTCCCATCCTACCCGTGACAAATGAAGACCTGTTCACATGTTCCTGTACGGTGGGTGCGTTGCCTTCCCCTGCCCGTGAAGGGTTGTTTTGTCATGCCTTCTGTTCTGCTCCAGCGTCCCGAAAGGGCGACGTCGGCCGCTTCGGGTACGGCGCCGCGGCGCCGTACCCGGGTGTTCGCGCTGGCCGAGGCGCGCTGGGCCGCAGCCGCCCTGGTGCTGTTCCTGATTGCGCTGCCGCTGCAGCTGACCGGGGCCCCAGGGTGGGCGTGGGGTCCGCTGTACGCACTTGCGTATGTGACGGGCGGCTGGGAGCCGGCCTGGGCGGGGCTGACGGCGCTTCGGGAGAAGACGCTGGATGTGGACCTGCTGATGATCGTGGCCGCGATCGGTGCGGCCTCGATCGGGCAGGTGATGGACGGCGCGCTGCTGATTGTCATCTTCGCGACCTCCGGCGCGCTGGAGGCGCTGGCCACCGCACGGACCCAGGACGCGGTTCGCGGCCTGCTCGACCTCGCGCCGGCCACGGCCACCCGGCTGGCCGATGACGGGAGCGAGGAGACCGTCGCCACCGGGGAACTCGCCGTCGGCGACACGATCCTGGTCCGTCCCGGTGAGCGCGTCGGGGCCGATGGCCGGGTGCTCGAGGGCGCCAGCGAGGTCGACCAGGCCACCATCACCGGCGAACCGCTGCCGGTGGCGAAGGAGGCCGGGGATGAGGTGTTCGCCGGCACCCTCAACGGCACCGGCGCCCTGCAGATCAAGGTCGAACGGGACGCCTCGGACTCCGTGATCGCCCGGATCGTGGCCATGGTCGAGGAAGCCTCCGAGACCAAAGCGCCCACCCAGTTGTTCATCGAGAAGGTTGAGCAGCGCTACAGCCTGGGCATGGTCGTCGCGACCCTGGCGGTCTTCCTGGTACCGCTGGGCTTCGGCGCGGATCTCACCGGTTCGCTGCTGCGCGCGATGACCTTCATGATCGTCGCCTCGCCGTGCGCGGTGGTGCTGGCCACCATGCCGCCGCTGCTGTCCGCGATCGCGAACGCCGGACGCCACGGCTTGCTGGTGAAGTCCGCCGTCGTGATGGAGCGCCTCGGCCAGATCGACGCGGTCGCCCTGGACAAGACCGGCACCCTGACCGAGGGAACTCCGAGGTTGACCGCCGTCCAGCCGCTGGCCGGCTCCGGCCTGGACGAGAACGCCCTGCTGACGCTGGCGGCCGGGGCGGAGCATCCCAGCGAGCACCCGCTGGCCCGCGCCGTCGTCGAAGCGGCACGCACCCGCGGCCTGGTGATCCCGGCCATGCGGGGCTTCACTTCGGCCCCCGGGACCGGAGTTGCCGCCACCATCGACGGCCACACGATCGCGGTCGGAGCCCCCGCACGCCTCCTGGAGGGCACCGACGCGGCTGCCGTCGAAGCCGCGGCGATCGCCGCAAGCATGGAGGGCGAGGGCCGCACGGCCGTTCTCGTCCAGCGTGACGGCGTACCCGTGGGCGTCCTGGGCATCGCCGACCGGCTGCGCCCCCACGCCGCCGCTGCCGTTGCCGCCCTGGCTGCGCTGACCGGCAGGGCGCCGATGCTGCTGACCGGCGACAACCCGCGCGCCGCTGCCCTGCTGGCCGCTCAGGTCGGCATCAGCGACGTCCGTGCCGGACTGCTGCCGCAGGACAAGGTCACCGCCGTCCAGGAGCAGGAGAAGGCAGGGCGCAGGGTGCTGGTGGTCGGAGACGGCGTCAACGATGCCCCCGCGCTGGCCGCTGCCCATTCCGGCATCGCGATGGGGCGGGCCGGGTCCGATCTGGCCCTGGAGACGGCCGACGCGGTGGTCGTCCGCGACGAACTCGCCACCGTTCCCACCGTCGTGGGCCTGTCCAGGGCCGCCCGGCGCCTGGTGGTGCAGAACCTGGTCATCGCCGCGGTGTTCATCTCGGGACTGGTCATCTGGGACCTGGCCGGACACTTGCCGCTGCCGCTGGGCGTCCTGGGCCACGAGGGATCGACCGTGATCGTCGGCCTCAACGGGCTGCGGCTGCTGCGGGACACCGCCTGGAACCGGGCCACGGCACCCGCCGGGGGCGACCGGTGAGCCGCCGCAGCAAGAAGGCCGCCGCCGTCCCGGGGGCGGCACGGCCCACGGTCACCGTCTGCCGGGGCTGCTGCTGCGGAACCGCCGCCAAGGTCCCGCGCCTGGACCACGACGCGCAACTCATCGACTTGCGCACCCTGCTGGCCGGAGTGGCGATGGTGCGGCGGACCGACTGCCTGGACGCCTGCGAGCGCGCCAACGTCATCGTCATCCAGCCCTCCGCCGACGGACGCAGAGCCGGCGGGCGCCCCGTGTGGCTCGGCCAGGTCAACGACCCCGGCGCCGCCGCCGACATCACCGCCTGGGTCAACAACGGCGGCCCCGGCCTCGCTGACCCTCCCGACACCCTCGACCTCTACACCTTCACCCCCTCCCGCCGCATCCGGCACGAACTCGACGACTGAACGCCCCCGAGCTGCCGATGCTGGTCGGTCGTTTCCTGAATGCGTTTCCCGGCCAGCCCCGCTGGGCGATACTTGGACGGACATGCCCATCTGGACCGCTGTATCTCATACCGTGGCCAGCGCCGCTGTTCGCGCCGCGCTGTTCACGGTGCTCAGCAGTGCCATCGCGGCTGTTCTGCACCACGGGACGGCCGATTCCGCCGTCTCATGGCCTGGGCTCGCTCTGGCTGCGGAGGTGATGTTCCTCGGCGCCGTTCCCGCCTTCCTGTTCGGCTCACCCCACGCGATCACGGCCGTCGTGGTGATGGTGCAGGCGGTTCTGCCGGCCCGGCTCAACAGCGTCGAGAGCGTGGTGACGCCGGGCGGCCATCACCAGCTGCCGCCTGTGTGGCACCACAACAGCTCCCTGATGGCTCTGCTGAACATCGCTGCGGCGATGTGCCTGGCCTGGTTCCTCAACGGTGCGTGCGCTCTGCCCGCACAGCTGGTCCATGCCTGCACCGCTCCCGCCCGGCAGCTCACGACGCAGCTGGCCAAGCTGGTCGCGCTGTTCGCGCCCGCGTCGTACGAGCCGCACACACCTGCCCGACCCGTCGTGGTCCTGCGAGCCCTTTCCTCCCAGACCGCGCACCTCACCCTCCGGCATCAGAGGGTGCCCTGCGGGCCGTAACCGTAGACGTCTCTCTGCGACTCCTACGTGCCGCACCCGGCCGTGACGCACCGATCCGTCCGCGACGACCCGGAGTTCCCGCATGCCCTCTCACCTCGCCGAGGTGTGCCGGGCAGGTTCGCCCTGCCCCCTCACCCTGGCGCATCCCGCCGGCCCCCACCCATCGCGCACCGATGTCTACCGGCCGGAGCCTCCCGGCTCCGAGAACGAATTCCTTGAGATCCTGGCCTCCGCTCAGACGCTCATCCTCATCACCATCGCCATCCTGGCCGTCGGACTGCTCTTGACGATCACCTGGTCGAACCGGCGGGAGGCCCGCCGCGCCAGAAGGGAGGGGCCGGCCGCGCGGAGCGCGGAGCGACCCGAACGCTGAACCGTCCGGACAGACGTGACGTCGAACCACCCTGCGCAATGTGACTTTGAGTGGCTGTCGAGATACTTTGTGTGAATGATCGGTTCGGCGTCGCACTCCTTCACGCATCACCGCGTGCGGCGCAGCGGCGTGCTCGTCGTGCTGATCTGGGTGACCTTCCACCTCCTGGACTGCATGCATAGCCACGGAGCGGCATTCGAGGGTCAGCACCACGCGCTGAACACGCTTCCGGCGGCTGCCGCCCCCCTGACCGCACCCGCCGGCGGAGACACTGCCTCGTTGCCGCAGCACGCGCCGTGCTGCCCCGAGACGGGCGACCACACGGTGGACCGCGTCCGCGCCGACGCCCCGCCTGCGCCCGTACTCGGGGGCGCACTCCCGTCAGACGACCGGCCGAACGCCCCCGCCGCGCTCACAGGTGCTGGCACTGCCCGGGCCCCCGGCCACGGCGCTACCGGAGGACGCTGCATTCTCACGGCCCTGTGCGTGGCTCGGACCTGACCGGTCCCGCGCAGCCGCCGTGCCTCACGCTGTCCGGCGACGCCGGAGGGATCCGGTCGGCTGTGTCCGCGCCCTGATCCGCCGATGCCCCGAGCCTGACCATGCCGGCCCGGGGCGAGGAGCCGTGACACCCTTTCATGAACGTTTCCGCGTATGCCCCTGCCCCGACGTCCGCCCGCGGACCCTCCGACCTGGTCGGCAACACCCCGGTCCTGTGGATCGGGGAACCCTTCGCCGACGCCGGCCGCGGTTTTTGGGCCAAGCTCGAAGGCGCCAACCCCGGCGGCATCAAAGACCGCCCCGCCCTGCACATGGTGGCCCGAGCCCGAGACCGGGGCGATCTGGCCGACGGTGCGCCGGTCATCGAATCCTCCAGCGGCACCCTGGGACTCGGGCTGGCTTTGGCCGGCATCACCTACGGACACCCGGTCACCGTGGTCACCGACCCCGGCCTGGAACCGCCGATCCACCGCGCCCTGAGCGCTTTCGGTGCCCGCGTCGAACTTGTCACCGCCGCGCACCCGGTCGGGGGCTGGCAGCAGGCCCGGCGGGAGAAGGTCGCCGAGCTGCTGGGCGAGCACCCGGGCGCCTGGTGCCCGGACCAGTACAACAACCCCGACAATGCCGCCGCCTACGCGCCCCTGGCCACCGAACTCATCGCTCAACTGGGCCGCATCGACGTCCTGGTCACCTCCGTCGGCACCGGCGGCCACTCGGCGGGAATCTCGACCGCACTGCGCCATACCTTCCCCGACCTGGCGCTGATCGGAGTGGATGCGACCGGCTCGACCATCTTCGGGCAGCCCGCCGGGCAACGGCTGATGCGCGGGCTGGGCTCCAGCATCTACCCGGGCAACGTCGCCCACGAGGCGTTCACCGAGGTCCACTGGGTCGCCCCCGCCGAAGCAGTGCACTCCTGCCGCCTCCTAGCCCGCCACCACTACGCCTCCGGCGGTTGGAGCGTGGGAGCGGTCGCCCTGGTCGCCGGCTGGGCCGCCCGCACCTACCCCGCCGGCACCCGGATCGCCGCGATCTTCCCCGACGGACCCCACCGCTACCTCGACACCATCTACAACGACGGCTGGTGCCACGGCCACCACCTCCTGGACACCCCAGTCCCGGACGAGCCCGACGAGATCACCGACCCTGGGGAGCGCACGGTGACGTCCTGGACGCGCTGCACCACGGTCACCGACCCCGCCCTGGCTGCCGCACGCGCCCTGCTGGCCGGTGCCCGGTGAAACGGCTGCGCGCCCAGATGCGCTCCTTCGACCCCAGCCTGCGGCTGCTGATGGTCAACCAGTTCGGCATCAACCTCGGCTTCTACATGCTCATGCCCTACCTCGCCGACCACCTCGCCCACGGCCTGGGCCTGGCCGCCTGGGCGGTCGGCCTGGTGCTCGGCGTACGCAACCTCTCCCAGCAGGGCATGTTCTGGCTCGGCGGCACGCTGGCCGACCTGATCGGCTACAAGCCGATGATCCTTACCGGCTGCGCCCTGCGGACCGGAGCGTTCGTGCTGCTGGCCGTCGCGGACACGCTGCCCGCGCTCATCATCGCCTCCGCCGCCACCGGGTTCGCCGGCGCGCTGTTCAACCCGGCGGTACGGGCCTACATCGCCGACGGCGCCGGTCAGCGCCGGGTGGAGGCGTTCTCCTGCTTCAACGTCTTCTACCAGGCCGGCATCCTGCTCGGCCCCCTCGCCGGACTCGCCCTGCTCGCCCTCGACTTCCGCCTCGTCTGCGCCGTCTCGGCCACCGTGTTCGGGGGGCTGGCCATCATCCAGGCCCGCGGACTGCCCGCCCGGCGCCCGGCAGCGGACCCGCAGCGCACCAACGGCTGGCGGGGGATCACGGCGGACTGGCAGGCGATCGGCCGCAACCGGCCCTTCCTGTTGTTCTCCGCCGCGATGGCCGGCTCCTACCTGCTGGCCTTCCAGACCTACCTCGCCCTGCCCCTCCAGGCCCGCACCCTCCTCGGTGACGGCAGCGGCACCGCGATGGGCATCGTCTTCGCCGTCTCCGCCCTGGTCGCCGTCGCCGGACAGCTGCGGCTCACCGACTGGGCCAGGAAACGCCTGGACGCACCGAAGGCCATCGCGATCGGCCTCGCAGTGATGGGCGCGGCCTTCGTGCCCATGCTGCCCGGCCCCCACGGCCCCGCCCACGGCCTGGGGGCGGCACTTGGCCTCGCCGGGCTGCTGGGGTGCGCGGCACTGCTGGCCGCCGGCTCCGCGCTGCTGTACCCGTTCGAGATGGACACCCTGGTCCGCCTCTCAGGCGAGCGCCTGGTCGCCACCTACTACGGCGCCTACAGCACCGTGGCCGGCATTGCCGTCGCCGTCGGGAACCTCGCCGTCGGCGCACTGTTCGACCTCGCCGCCCGCACCCACGTCCCGTGGCTTCCGTGGGCGGCACTGACCGCGCTCGGGCTCGGCTGCGCCACCGCCCTGACCGGCCTGCACCGCACCGGACACCTCCACCCCGCACCGGCCGCAGCACCAGCCCCGGCCGCGGCGTGAGACCACCGGCCAGGCGCGCACATCACGCGTGGGGTGCGCGCCCGGTCAGCCGGTGATCAGCCACATCGAGCGCCTCCGTGACCAGCCGGCGAAGATGCCCGTCGCTCAGCGCGTAGATCACCCGGCGTCCCTCCTTGCGGGTAGTCACCAGACCCGACATCCGCAGCCGGGCCAGATGCTGGCTCACCGCCGGCCGCGCCGCATCCACCACCTCCGCCAAGGATGTGACATCCGCCTCATCTGAGGCCAGGGCGTGCAGCAGCGCGAGCCGGGTGCGGTCGGCCAGAAGGCCCAGGATCTCGGCCGCGACCCGGAAATGCTCACCGCCCGGGTCTTGCGGGTGCGAACCCTGCGCAAATGATAGGTGCATGCGTGCGTTCATACGCACATAATAAGGGGGTGGGACGTCCCCGCCCACTTCCTTGCCCTTCTGTTGAGAGCGAGCATCTTGTGAGCCAGCAGCACCACCACGGTCACGACGAGCCGGGAACCGGCCACGACCACGGGTCGGGGCACGGCCACGGAGCGGACGCCGGACACGGCCATGAGCACGATCACGATCACAGCCACGAGCATGGGCATGGGCACGGTGCCTCGCGGTGGTCGCGGATCCGGCACCAGGTCTCCCACCTGGTCACCCCGCACAGCCACGAGGCGATGGACAAGGTCGACTCGGCGATGGAAACCTCCAAAGAGGGGATGCGCACGCTGTGGCTGTCGCTGGGCATCCTGGGGCTGACCACCGTGATCCAGACGGTCGTCGTCGCCGTGTCGGGGTCTGTGGCACTGCTGGGCGACACCATCCACAACGCCGCCGACGCCCTGACCGCCGTACCGCTGGGGATCGCGTTCGTGCTGGGCCGGCGGGCGGTGAACCGCCGCTACACCTACGGGTACGGCCGCGCCGAGGACCTCGCCGGCATCGCCATCGTCCTCACCATCGCCGCCTCCTCCGCCCTGGCCGCGTACGAGGCCGTCGACCGGCTGCTCAACCCGCGCGACGTCACCCACCTGTGGGCGGTCGCCGCCGCCGCGGTGGTCGGGTTCATCGGCAACGAGTGGGTGGCCCGCTACCGCATCCGCACCGGCCGCAAGATCGGCTCCGCAGCCCTGGTCGCCGACGGCCTGCATGCCCGTACCGACGGCTTCACCTCCCTCGCCGTCCTATTCGGCGCCGGCGGCGCGGCACTGGGCTGGCGGGCCGCCGACCCCATCGTCGGCCTGCTGATCACCGTGGCCATCCTGATGGTGCTGCGCGACGCCGCCCGGCAGGTCTACCGCCGGCTGATGGACTCCGTCGACCCTGCCCTGGTCGACACCGCCGAAGAAGCGCTGCACGCGGTCGATGGCGTCCGCGGGGTCGGGCAGGTCCGCATGCGGTGGATCGGCCACGCCCTGCGCGCCGAGGCTGACATCGTCGTCGACCCCGACCTCACCGTGGTCCAGGCTCACACCCTGGCCGTCGCAGCCGAACACGCTCTGATCCACGCCGTACCGCGGCTGACCGCCGCCACCGTGCACACTGACCACACCACCCACGAGGGCGACCCGCACGCCACCCTGGCCCACCACGCGGGATGATGCGAGAAGGAAATATCGTGGTGGCCGCAGCCGCTTTGATGCATCGGCGCCGGGTACCGGGCCGGGGTACGGTCGGGACGCAGCGACGGCGCATGGACTGGGTTCGATGACGTGGGGAAGGTAGCGGTGATGGCAGGCAGCGGACAGGCGCGCAGGCGGGGTGTCGCCCGGCTGCTGGCGCAGTGCGTGGTCCTGCTCGGCCTGTTCCTGATGCACGGCGCCCCGGCCACCGCCGCCGAAGGCTGCCACGGGGTGTCCGCGCCTGCGGCCATGCACGAAGACACCGCCGCAACCGCGATGACACCCGCACAGCCCACGACGGCCGCACAGATGGAACATCGCGACAGCCAGCACGCGACGGGCGCCTCAGCGCCCCACGGTGAGATGTGCGTGTCGACCCCCGCACGCGAGAGAATGCCGCTGCCCCTGGGCGGCCTGCTGGCCGTCGTCGTCGGCCTCACGGCCCTCTTCCTCGCGAGCCGGCCCCTGGCCCCCGGCCGGACAGGACGGCGCGGACCACCGCCGTCCCATGGGCGAAGTCTGCTGCTCCAGGTGTGCATCGCGCGGACGTGACAGGACCCGCCGGAACCCGGTTACCACTGCCGGGGCCCGGCGACGAGTCCTGCCCATTCCCGCGCGCCCGCCCGGCGTGGTGCGCCCACCCGGAAAGACCACCTGCGATGTTCCCTTCCTCCCGATCCACTGTCCGCCATCGTGCCCTCGCGGCCGCCGGCACCGCCGCCGTCCTCGGCCTGACTCTGGCCGCCTGCGGCTCCTCCGGCGACTCCTCCATGCCCGGCATGGACCACGGCACCAAGACCTCCACGTCCGCTTCGGCGAGCGCCTCCCGCTCGATGGGTGACATGCCCGGCATGGACCACTCGGCAAGCGGCAACGGCCTGTCCGACAACAAGGACGGCTACCGCCTCACCAGCACGGACACCACCCTCACGGCGAGCAAGCAGACCAGCTACCGGTTCACCGTCACTGGCCCCGACGGCAAGCCCGTCACCGGCTTCGCGCCCGAGCAGACCAAGCAGATGCACTTCTACGCCATCCGCTCGGACCTCACCGGCTTCCAGCACATCCACCCCACCATGGCCGCCGACGGCACCTGGAGCGCCGACCTGACCTCCCTCGACCCCGGCTCTTGGCGCATGTTCACCTCCTTCACTCCCGACAGCGGCAGCGGCAAGGGCAAGGACTTCGTCCTCAGCCGCACCGTCACCGTGCCCGGCACCGAGACGAAGACCCCACTGCCGGCCCCGGCCGAGACCACCGAGGCCGACGGGTACACCCTCACCGTCAAGGGCACGCCGAAGGCCGGAATGGCGGGCCCGCTGACCGTCAACGTCACCAAGGACGGCAAGCCCGTCACCGACCTTGAGCCCTACCTGGACACCTACGCCCACCTGACCGCCTTCCACGAGGGCGACAGCGAGTTCGCCCACCTCCACCCCGAAACCGAGGCCAAGGGCGGCAACGGCGGACCGGACCTCTCCTTCCACGCCGAGCTGCCCACCGCCGGGAACTGGCGGCTGTTCCTGCAGTTCCAGACCGGTGGCAAGCTCCACACCGCCGCCCTCACCCTGAACGTCGGCTGACCCACCGGGCCGGGCGCCTCCCAGCGGCGGCGCGCTCCCAGGACGTACCGCTGCCGAAACTCCAGGAACTATCCACGCCGTACTGCACGCATTGTCGATCGCCGGCTCGGCTACGACACGGCGCGCCGGAGCGGTACCGCGCTGCGGGTGGGGGCCGGGCGTTCGGCCTGAGCGACGGCGCCGCCATGCGCTACGTCACCCGCCCACCCCGAATGCACCGCGAAGCTGTCCCGGTGCGAGCGAGCGCCATGCGGGTTCGGCCGTCAGGCAGGTCATGCGGCGCTGGTCAGGTGTCGGCCGGGTGCCAGGGGGCGTCAGGGTGGGTCCGGCGTGCTCCCCGGAGCGAGTTGGAAGGCGAAGACCCGGTGGTCGTCGTCGGGGACCCGGCCGAGGTAACCGTGCCCAGGCATGTGGCACCAGGCGGGCAGGTCGAGCGGGGCGGCCGGGTCGGTGGCGATGACATGCACGACGGTGCCGGGGCCAGCGCCGTCAATCGGCGCGCGCAAGCGCAGCAGCAGGGTGACGCACAGCAGGCCGGTGCCGGCCACGACAATGTCGGCTGCGGGTGAGGGAGGGGCGGTCATCGCGGCAGGGTCTGGGTGACGTGCCACAGGCGGCGGGGCAGGTCGCCTTCCTCGAAGGCACGGACCTCCTCCAGGCTCCAGCCCTCAGCGAGGGTGTCGACGAGAGCGCGGGAGAAGAAGTGGACGGCGAACCCGCCGTGTTCGTAGATGTCGTCGCCGTGGGCGGTGCCGGTGCCGTAGTGGGCGTCGCCGGTGTGACGGACGGTGTAGACGAAGGTGCCGCCAGGCCGCAGGACACGGCGAATCTCGCCGACGAGGATCCGGATCTCGTCGGCGGACAGGGCCATGCACAGCAGCATGTGCGCGAAGACCGCGTCCACGGAGGCGTCCGGCAGCCGGAGCGGCTCGCGGACGTCGTGCACGGCCGTAGTGACCTGCCCGGCGGTGCCCTGGGCGAGCGCGCCCCGGCGCAGCTGCTCCAGGCCGATCGCCGAGAAATCGGTGGCGTGCACGGTGAAGCCCTCACGCGCGAAGTACAGGGCGTCGCGGCCGTGGCCGGCGCCGAGTTCGAGGACGTCCCTTGCGCCGGCGGCCCGGAAGGCGGTCGCGGCGTGGACGGCCGGTGCGGACGGCTCGGCGCCGTACATGCCCGGGTGGGCGGAGTACGTGCTCTGCCAGTGCGCCCGCTGCACCTCGGCCAGGTCCTGCTCGTCGCCCGTCACGTTCTTCCGCCCTCGCCCTGCTGCTCAGTGGGCCGATCGTAAGCCACCAAACTGAGCACGGTGACGATCCCGAGTCTGAAGCAGTTGCGGCAGGAAGTAGCGCTGAGATTGATCATGATCCTGGGCTGAGGGCCCTTGGCGTTGGCTATTCGGCCGCCGGAGCGTGGTGAGGACCTACCGCCACAGGGCCGTCACTGCCCCGCCGGCCGCCACATCGTGGTGACGACGTGCCCGGTGGCGACGGTGATGGTGTCGCGGGGGATGAAGCCCGCCTTCTCGTAGCGGGCGATGTTCGCGGGGTTGGACGATTCCAGGTAGGCGGGGGCGCCGAGTGCGTCGATGCGGGCGAGGCTCTCGGCCAGCAGACCCATGCCCAGTCCCTTGCCGCGGTGGTCGTCGTGGACGCCGAGCAGGGTGAGGTAGAAGCACGGCTCGGCGGGGTGGGCGGCCTCCAGCTGACTGTAGATCGCCAGGATCGCCTCGGCCGCCTCTGTCCCGGCGGCCTGCGTCAGCAGTTCCTCCAGGCCCGCTTCCTCGTGCGGGGTGAGCTCGGTGCCGTTCGGTGGGATCCACACCGCCGCGGCTTCCAGGCCCGGCGTTACCAGTGTCCATGGGTAGCGCTGTGCGGAGGTGACGTACAGGCGCCACATGGTGGCCGCCTGCAGGGCGCGCCGTGGTGCGTCGCGGAAGGCCGGGCCCCACAGCGGGTCGTGGAAGAAGGCGGTCGTCATCACACTGACGATCGCGTCGAGGTCCTCAGGGGTGGCAACCCTGGCGGGGACGGGAAGGTAGGCGCTGGTCATCGCCGTACCGTAACCGCGCAGTGCCGCTTGACGCTCGACGGATTTCGTCGCCCGGGGCGGGGTTACTTCTTCTTCATCTCGATGTCGACAAAGGCCAGCGGCTCGGTGCCGTCGTTGACGACCTCGTGTTCGCCGCCGGATGGGCGGGCGTAGGACTGTCCCGCCCGCAGCTGCGAGGAGGTGACCGTGCCGTCGGGGGTGATCACGTCGGTCCGGCCGTCGGTGACGGGGACGACGACGTAGTCGTGCTCGTGCACGTGGCGGCCGGTGCTCTGGCCGGGCTCGAAGTCCCAGCGGGTGACCCGCACCCGCTCGTCCTCATGCTGCACGCTCGCGCGGGCCGTACTCGTCATGACCGATCTCTTCTTTCGGGAACCGCACCAGTGGCACGGGCGGGTGGGCAACATCCCCGGTGGCAGGCTAGCTGGCAGGTTTTCACGGTGGCCGGGCAGGGATGTCGCCGGCTGTGGTCGCGGCACGTCGGACGAGCAGATCGGTGACCAGGGTCAGCGGGGGCCAGGTGAGCCGGCCGTGGCGGGCCACGGCGTGGGCCCGCAGCATCACCTTGGGGTCGGTGAGCGGTATCAGGCGGACCTCGGGGAAGGTCTGGGTGCCGATCGGCAGCAGCCCCACGCCCAGCCGTGCGGTGATCATGCCTTGGACCAGGTCGAGGCTGTCGGCCTGGTGGGTGATGCGGGGGGTGAACCCTGCCATGGAGGCCAGGGTGCGGATGGCCGTTTCGTCGGCGGTGTTGCGGGAGTTGACGATCCAGTCGTGCGCACGGAAGCGGGCGAAGACTTCCAGCGTGTCCGCAGCCTGGGGCACATCGGCGTGGTCGGGGATGCCCAGGCCCCACGGGGCTGTCCACAGTGCGGTGGTGTGCACCGCGGGATCGGGATCGGCCGGGGCCAGGTTGTAGTCGTAGGTCAGGGCCAGGTCCGTCTCGTCCGCGGCCAGGAGCTGCAGGGCTTCGGCGGGTTCGTGCTCGCGTACCAGGATGTGAAGTCGTGGATGGGTGCGGGCCAGTTCGGTGACCAGGGGCAGCAGGTGGGCGCTGATGGCGGTGGCGAATCCGGCCACCCGCAGGGTGCCGTTGGGCTCTGCCCCGGGGGCGAGGTCGAGGCGGGCGGTTTCCACCGCGGCGAGGATCACCGCGGCGTGCTCGGCCAGGCGGCGGCCTGCCGGGGTGAGCCTGACCCGCCGCCCGTCCGGCTCGATCAGTGCGACGCCCATTTCCTTCGCCAGGACGCTGAGCTGTTGCGAAACCGTCGAGGTGGTGGTGCCCGTCACGTCGGCGACCGCGCGCATCGAGCCCAGCCGGGACAGTTCCACCAGCAGACGCAGCCGTCGTGTCTCCATGGCCCCATTGTCCAGGTTTTCCTAACGGACTGTCCATGATCGGCACGTGGACGCGAACAATGCCCGCAGCCTCTACTGGAGCCCATGAGTGCGCAGACACCTCCACGCCGGCCGCGACCCAGCGACGCCCGGACCGGGCTGATGATGGCCCTGGCCGCCATGTCCGCCGTCCAGCTCGGCTCCGCGTTGACGGTGCCCCTGTTCGACCAGCTTGGCGCACTGGGCACGGCCGGACTGCGCCTGGGATGGGCCGGTCTGCTCCTGCTCCTCCTCGTCCGGCCCCGGTGCCGCGACTTCACCCGCCAGGACCTGATCGCCTGCACCGTCCTGGGCGTGGCGACCGCGGGGATGATGATGTTCTTCATGCTCGCCCTTTCCCGCCTGCCGCTGGGTACTGCGAGCGCGCTGGAGTTCCTCGGTCCGCTGGCAGTCTCCCTGCTGGGGCCCGGGCGGGGGCGCAAGGTGTGGGCTGCGGCGGCTGCGGTCGGCGTGGTGCTGCTGACCGAGCCCTGGCACGGGGGCCTTGATCCGCTCGGGGCGGGGTACGCGCTGGCCGCCGCGGCCTGCTGGGCCGCATACATCCTGCTGACCCAGCGCGTCGGCGACAGCGTCACCGGCCTGAAGGGCCTGGCCCTGTCCATGCCCGTCGCCGGCGTTCTCGGCATGTTCATCGCCGCGCCCACCGTCTCGGCCCACGTGACCTGGCCGGCCCTGTGGATCATGCTCGCCCTGGCCGCCCTGAGCCCGGTTCTGCCTTTCGCCCTCGAATTCCTTGCCCTGCGCCGGCTGACCACCTCGGCCTTCGGCACCCTGATGAGCCTGGAACCCGCCATCGCCACGCTGATCGGCCTGCTCGTCCTCGGCCAGATGCCCGGGCTGGCGCCCGCCGTCGGCATTGCCTTCGTCGTGATCGCCGGCATGGGCGCAACCCGTACCGGCGCCCGCCCGGTGCCCGACACGCTGCACGCGCCAGAGCCCCGCGTGCAGCAAACGGCGTGAGCAGGGGTCAAGGGGCCCACCCGTCAAAGGCACCAGCATCGATTCAGAGAGCCATGGGCTTTCTATCGTGGCTACTGGTGGCAGAAAGATTGCCGAAGCAGCGTTTGGTGACAAGCCGCCTGCGTCGCTGGTGACAATCGACTCCGATGAGCACTTCATCCGGTTCTGCCGGTGACACCTGCTGAGCTTCGGTTCACCTGTCGGTGCCCGCCTCTTCGGCGAGTGTCGCGAGGCGTGGGAAGAGGCGGTGGGCGTTGTGGGTGGTGAGGTCCTGCCAGGTCGTACCGGCGGGCTGCGGTGCGCTGTTGATGGAGGCGATCTGTGCGTCGACCCCGGGTGCGGGGGTCCAGCAGTAGTCACTGCCGTACAGGAGCCGCTCGTGGCCGAAAGCGCGGGTGAGGGCGGGGATCTGGTGGGGGAAGGGGGTGCCGGCCATGTCGAACCACAGGCGCCCGATCTGTTCGGGGATGGGGTCGAGGTCGGGGTCGCCCTTGGCGAAGACCTTGCGAAACAGCTCCATGCGCTCGCTCAGCAGGGGCAGTGCGCCGCCGCCGTGGGAGAAGATCCACGGAATGTCCGGATAGCGCTGGAAGACGCCGTTGAAGACGAGGTCGCTGACGGTGCGGGTGGAGTCGAAGATGAACTCCAGCATCGGCCGCGGGCGGCCCAGGGCGATGTCCTGGGCGTGCTGCGGTGAGGTGGGGTGGACGAAGACCGGGGTCCGGCGCCGGTTGAGCTCCGCGTAGAGCGGCTCGTAGCGGGCGTCTCCGAGGTAGATACCGTGGGCGTTGGTTTCCACGGTGACGCCGTCGCTGGCGAGGTGGTCCATGGCGTAGACGAGCTCGGCCAGTGCTCCGTCGACGTCGGGCAGCGGCAGGGAGGCGAAGTGTCCGAACCGGTCGGGGTGAGCGGTCCGGACGGCGGCCCCGGCTTCGTTGACGTGGCGGGACAGGGCGCGGGCGTGGGCGTCGTCGCCGAAGTGGGTGCCGGGTGATGAGATCGACAGGAGCGAGGTGGAAACCCCCCAGCGGTCCATCAGCGCGAGGTGTTCCTCGGCGCTCCAGGTGGGCCAGGTGTCCATGCCGTCGGGGTGGGTGTGCCCGGCGCTCTGCGCGGCGTGCACGTAGTGGGGGGTGAGGAAGTGGGCGTGGGTGTCCACCAGCGGGGCGGGGTGCGGCATCGCTCTGGCCTGCCTTTTCGAGCGTGAGGGCCCAATCGTGGGTGCGGTGATTAGGCGGGGGTGTGTTCGGTGCCGCCGCACCAGATGCGGGTGATGTTGCGGGTGGTGCGGATGTCGGTGAGGGGATCGCCGTCGATGAGGATGAGGTCGGCGCGCAGACCGGGGGCGATGGTGCCGCGGTCGGTGAGACCGAAGTGCTGGGCGGGCAGGCTGGTGGCCGAGCGCAGAGCTTCAGCCGTGCTCAGTCCGGCGTCGACGAGGAGTTCCAGTTCGTGGTGCAGGCTGGGCCCGTGGGCGACCTGGAAGGGGACGCCGGGCTGGGTGTTGGCATCCGTTCCGGCCAGGACAGGCACCCCGGCCCGATGCAGGGCCGCCACATTGCGGGAGGCCACCGCGAAGGCGGCTGCCACACCGCGCGCGGCCGTGGTGCCTTCCATCATGGTCAGAGTGGGGATGACCACCCGGCCCCGGGAGAGGGCGGAGCCGATTTCTTCGGGCGTGAGGGGGCAGTCGACCGGGATGTGAGTGATGAAGTCGACGCCGGCGGTAAGGGCCATGGCGAACGCGCCACCGTTGGTGGCATGCGCGACGCTCTTCCTGCCGTGCGCGCGGGCGGCGACGACCAGGGCGTTCATGGTCGCCTGGTCCGGGCCGCCCTGCCCGGGCGCTTCCGCGACGATCTTGATGTAGTCCGCTCCCGCACTGACCTGGCCCGCGACGAACTCACCGGCCTCCTGCGCGTTGCGCACGAAAGCGCTGCGGGCCATGCCGGGAATCCTTGCGTGCGGGCCTCCTTCCCCGATGGCGGGCGTGCCGGCGCTGCGGATATCGGTCGTTCCCACCGCATCGCGCAGGGATGCCAGCAGCTGCGCGGGCCAGGTGCCCATGTCGAGGGCGGTCGTCACGCCGTGGGAGCTCAGCTGCGCCAGGCTCTCAGGTCCGTGCAGATGGACGTGCGCGTCGATCAGGCCGGGCAGGAGAATCGCGCCGCCGGCGTCGATGGTGCGGGCCCCGGCGGGGTCGGTGCCGATCACCGTGCCGTCGATGACCACCGTGGACGGCTCGGTGAGCTGCGTCCCGTCGAAGATCCGGACATGGTGCAAGGCGATCTTGTCGGCGTTTCGGGGGGACGGTGTCTGAGGCATGCGTTGCTCCTGGATGCGAGGACTCGTCCCGGTTCCCGTCTTACGGTCCTGCGGGACAGTGTGAGACTTACAGTACACAGTGTCCTGAAGATAGGGTCGGGTGTGGAGGTGGGGCCGGGATGGATCCTCGTATGGAGCGCACGCGGCAGCATGTTCTCGGGTGCGCCCGGGAGATTTTGGTCGCCCAGGGGGCGCAGGCAGTGACGTTCAGCGCGGTGAGCCGGGCGGCGAGGGTCTCGCGCAACACGTTGTACCGGCACTGGGCCACCAGTGAGCAGCTGCTGGTCGATGTGACCTTGCGCTATTACCTCGATGACCCGTCGCAGGGGGAAGTCGGTGGTGCTGCGGACCTGCGGGCGTTTTTGCAGTCGATCCGGGGCAGTCTCGAGGCGCCGGGTACGACGGCGGTGCTGTGTGCGCTGATTGCGCAGGCCGACCGGGATCCGGTGAGTGAGCAAGTGTTGCGGCAGGTCGCCGGTGTGCGCCAGCGGGCGCTGATCGAGGCGGTGGGTCCTTTGACCGATGCTCAGTTCGCGCGGGTGGTGGGGCCCTTGTTCTACCAGGCGCTCATCGCGCGCCGCCCGGTGGATGACGCGTTCCTCAAGGCGATCCTGGAGGGCTTGTCCGCCTCCTGATGGTCCAGTGGGTGGAAGGGGTCCGCCCCGGCCGGGCAGGCAGGGCAGCCTCGATGGACACATCGCGGCCGGGGCGGAGTTCATGTGGGCAGTACACCCGCGGCTCCCCGCCGGGATGCGTGAGGCGGATGTCGGAGCCGGGTCGGGCGCACCTGTGGCGTCGCCCCGTCCGTACTGCTCCCGCCGGTCCGGTGGCTGTCCGGGACACCGGACCGGCGGGAGGATCTATAGGGTGCGC
Source organism: Streptomyces sp. NPDC043867 (assembly GCF_056435845.1). Taxonomy (NCBI): domain Bacteria; kingdom Bacillati; phylum Actinomycetota; class Actinomycetes; order Kitasatosporales; family Streptomycetaceae; genus Streptomyces; species Streptomyces sp. NPDC043867. Next base: position 104,353 of record NZ_JBWKDS010000020.1, read on the forward strand.
CGTCGGGTCCGCCGTCCCTCAGCTGAGGGCGGGAGCCTCCACTCGGACGGGGGCGTCCGTGGCGGCGAGGACTTGTTCGACGGTGACGCCGGGGGCGGTCTCCACCAGGACGAGCCCTATGTCGGTGATGTCGAGGACGGCGAGGTCGGTGATGATGCGGTGGACGCACGCCTCGCCGGTCAGTGGCAGGGAGCACTCCGTGACGATTTTGGGGGTGCCGTCCTTGGCGGTGTGGTCGGTCAGGACGATGACCCGGCGGGCGCCGTGGACGAGGTCCATGGCCCCGCCCATGCCTTTGACCATCTTGCCGGGGATCATCCAGTTGGCCAGGTCGCCGATGGCGGAGACCTGCATCGCGCCGAGGATCGCGGTGTCGATGTGGCCGCCGCGGATCATGCCGAAGGACAGGGCGGAGTCGAAGTACGCGGCTCCCGGCAGGACGGTCACGGTTTCCTTGCCGGCGTTGATCAGGTCCGGGTCGACCTGGTCCTCGGCCGGGTAGGGGCCGGTGCCCAGGATGCCGTTCTCCGACTGCAGGACCACGTGGACGCCTGTGGGGACGAACCCGGGAACCAGGGTAGGCAGCCCGATGCCGAGGTTGACGTAGTCACCGTCGTTCAGCTCGGCCGCGGCGCGGGCCGCCATCTCGTTGCGGTTCCAGGCCATCAGGCGCGCACCGTCCTCTTCTCGATCTGCTTGTCGACGGCCTGCTGGGGGGTGAGTTCCACGACGCGCTGCACGAAGACGCCCGGCAGGTGGATGTCGTCGGGTGCCAGGGCGCCGGGCTCTACCAGCTCTTCCACTTCGGCGATGGTGATGCGGCCGGCCATGGCGGCAAGGGGGTTGAAGTTGCGGGCCGTCTTGTCGAAGACCAGGTTGCCGTGCCGGTCCCCCCGCTTCGCCCGGACGAGGGCGAAGTCGCAGGTGATGGCGTGCTCGAGGACGAAGGGCCGGTCGTCGAAGAGGCGGGTCTCCTTCGCCGGGGAGGCGACGGCTACGGCGCCGTCGGCGGTGTGCCGCCAGGGGATGCCGCCGTCGGCGAGCGGCGTGCCGACTCCGGCGGGGGTGTAGAAGGCGGGGATGCCGTGACCGCCAGCGCGCAGCCGCTCGGCCAGCGTGCCCTGCGGCACGAGCTCCACCTCCAGTTCACCGTTCAGGTACTGGCGGGCGAACTCCTTGTTCTCCCCTACATACGACCCGGTGACCCGAGCAATGCGGCCGGCGCCCAGGAGTACGCCCAGGCCGTACTCGTCGGTGCCGCAGTTGTTCGACACCACCCGCAGTCCCTTTGCGCCCTGGACGTACAGGGCGGAGATCAAGGTGGCCGGGATGCCGCACAGGCCGAACCCGCCCACGGCCAGCGAAGCGCCGTCCCCGATGTCGGCCACGGCCAGTGCCGCAGAGGCAGCTGTCTTGTCCATGAGGTCCCTCTGAGTTCCTTCGGTCTTTGGCGTCGGTGGCGTGTGCGCCGTGTGGTGTCCGGGCCGCGCGGCAGCGGCGGCGGGCCCGGACACCGGGCGGTACCCGGCGCCTGAACAGGCGCTTGGGTACCAGCGGTGACGCGGGCCGTGCGGTGACCCGTCCCACCGCGGTCTGCGGCAAGGGCCGACTACTCCACGGCCATCAGCGGCTCGGGTGCGGGGCTGATGGCGCCCGGGCTCTGGGGATGGTGCAGCTGCTCGCGCAGTTGGCCGATCAGCTCATGCAGCTCCGCGCCGGTGGAGGCGGCGCCGAAGAGGTAGAAGTCGGGGCGGACGATCGCGGCGACGTGGCCGTGTTCGCGCATGTGGGGCAGGAAGCCGCCGTCCGCGTCCAGGTAGCCGTCGGAGGGGGCGTGTTCGCTGTACAGGGCCACGGTGGTGGCCTTGATGCTCTTCAGGAACCTGCGGTCGGCATCGTCGAGGGCCTGGGCAGGCTCGTGGCCGTCGGTCAGGAGGGTGAAGCCGCCGCCTGTGAGGCTGTCCAGCAATGCGGTCTGTCCTTGGTGGGTGACGCGGTGCTGGGGGGTGAGGTGGCCGACGTTCGGGGCACGCTTGCCGTCCGCACCTTGGCGCAGGACGCCGTCACCCAGTACGGGCGGCGGGGGAGCGGGCAGCGCGTACCGGGGGTCGGCGCCGGCGGCGATCATGCGCTGGTCGCGGGCGGCGGCCTCTTCGGGGTCCAGGACGCAGATGACCTGGCCCAGGGCCATGGACATGCCGATGGCGTGCTGGACGTGGTCGCTGCGCTCGCTGGTATAGGTGTCCAGGAGCTCTGCATCCGCCTTGGCGTCCAGGACCAGGCTGAGTTTCCACGCCAGGTTCATTGCGTCGCGCATCCCTGAGCACATGCCCTGGCCAGCGAAGGGAGGCATTTGGTGGGCGGCGTCCCCGGCCAGAAGCAGCCGTCCTTCACGCCAGCGGTCGACCCAGCGGGCCTGGAAGGTGTAGACGGTGTGGCGTTCGATCGTCGTGTTCTTCTCGTTCCGCCCCCACGGCTCCAGCAGTTTCCAGGCGGTGTCGAGGGTGTTGAGTTCCTCCACGCTCTCGTGGGGCAGGCGCAGGAACTCCCAGCGGCGGCGTCCGGGCCCGCCGGAGACGATGGTGGTGGGCCGGGCCGGGTCGCACAGCTGCCAGTTCATCGGCGACCAGGTCGCCTGCTCGTGCGGCTGGGTGTCGACGATGAGCCAGTCGTAGAAGAAGCCCAGGTCGGTGACGGTGGTGGACATGCGGGTACGGACGAAGCTGTTGGCGCCGTCCGCTCCGATGACGTAGCGGGCGCGCACCTCACCGGGCCCGCATGGCCCGGAGGTGACCAGGCGGACGTGATCCTGAAGGTCTTGCAGGTCGACGGCTTCGCAGCCGCGGGCGACGGTGACCGTGGGGAGGGCTTCGGCTGCCTTGGCCAGGACGGCTTCGAGCTGGGGCTGGGAGAAGAAGCTGGCGGTGGGCCAGCCGGACGGGCCGTTGCCGGACCAGTCGATACGGACCAGGGACTCGCCGGCGTGGTTGCGCCACTCGTAGTGGTCGGGGACCGGGTCGGTGACAGCACGGACTGCTTCGCCGACGCCTGCGGCCTGGAAGATGCGGCCGATCTCGTCGTCGAAGTGCACGGCCCGGGGGAGGTCGTAGGGCTTGGGCCAGCGCTCCAGGGCGATGACGTCGTGTCCGGCGCGGCCCAGAAGCAGGGCCAGCATCTGCCCGATGGGGCCGAAGCCGACGATCGCCACGTCATGGACGGCGGCGGAGGGCTCTCTGGTCATGTCGGGGTTACCTCGTCTCACTGTGGGTGCCGGTCATCAGCGCGGCGAGATCTTCGGGGGCCAGGAAGGAAGGCGGGGGCGGGGGGCCCCAGTTGAACAGGCCCTTGGCGCCTTCGAGGATCTCCGGGGTCCACAGCTGGTCGTCGACGATGCAGTCCATGTCGGAGTAGTACTCGCTGAAGTTGCCGGCCGGGTCCTTGAGGTACCAGAAGAAGTTCGAGCCCGCGTGGTGGCGGCCCAGGCCCCAGATGTGCCGCTCGGGGTGGTCTTCCAGCATGGCGGTGGCGCCGCGGCCGACCTCGTCGATGTCGTCGACCTGCCAGGACGAATGGTGCAGGAAGGCGACCGGGGCGGCCAGGACCAGAATGTTGTGGTGGTCGGTGGAGCAGCGCAGGAACGCCCCGTGGTCCTTGATGTAATCGGATGCCTTGAAACCGAGGCCGTCGCGGAAGAACGCGGTCGTCGCGTCGAAGTCGGTGGTGCCGACGACGGCGTGGCCGAGCTTGCGCGGCCGTACACGGTCGGTGCGCAGGATGCCGGGTGCGCGGGCGCCGGTGCGCTCGGTGCGTCCGGGCCCGTTGTAGAGGGTGGCCGGCACCGGTTCCTGGACCAGGCGGGGGGCGACTTCCAGGACGGCACGCACGCCGGTGGGCTTGTCGTAGGCGGTCAGCGTGGTGCCCGACATCTCGCTGACCGTTCCGAGGCGGTGCAGGCGTGATGCGGCAGCGGCGAGGTCGTCCGCTGTGTCGGCGCCGATGCGCACCTCGACGAGGCGGCGGCGCGGGGCGAAGACGATACGGAGCTGGCGCCCGCCGTCGCGGGAGGCGAACCAGCCGTCCGTGTCCGAGGCGAGGCCGAAGTCGGTGTAGTACGCGGCGGTCTCCGCCACGTTGGGGACCCCCATGGTGATGGAGGTCAGACGGTGCAGTGCCATGAGAGCAACTCCCTTGTCCGTCGGGCCGGCCGGTCAGCCGACGAAGGTCTGACGCAGCTCGCCGATGCCCTCGATGGCGGAGACGAGTTCGTCACCGTGGGACAAAAACCGTTGCGGGTCGCGGCCCAGGCCGACGCCGGCGGGGGTACCGGTGAAGATGACGTCGCCGGGCAGCAGCGGCAGGACCGCAGACAGGCCGGCGATCAGCGCGGGGACGGAGAAGATCAGGTCACGGGTGCGGCCCTTTTGGACTTCCTCGCCGTTGATTGCGCACCGCAGTTCGAGGTCGTCGGGGTTGTCGAACTCGTCCGGAGTGACCAGCCACGGCCCGATGGGGGCGAAACCCGGGTAGGACTTGCCGAGGCTGAACTGCGGAGCGGGCCCGGCGAGCTGCACGACACGCTCCGAGATGTCCTGACCTACGGCGAGTCCTGCGACGTAGCTCCAGGCGTCGGTCTCGGTGACCTGCTCGGCGCGGGCGCTGATGACGGCGACGAGTTCGACCTCCCAGTCGGTGTGGCCGCCCTCGGGCAGCTTCACCTCGGTGACCGGGCCGCTGATGCTGGTGACGTACTTGGTGAACACCGGGGGCAGGCCGTCGGGGGCGACGAACCCGGACTCCGCGGCGTGATCGCGATAGTTCAGGCCGATCGCCAGCGTCTGGCGAGGCGCGGGAGCGGGGGACCCCAGGTCGGAGGCTTCGAAGGAGACACCGGCCGACAGGTCGGCGCCGGCAGCCCAGGTCCGGAACTCGTCCCACCGCTCGTAGACGGCCTGGGGGTCGGCGGCGAAGGCGCCTCCGCTGGCCTGCTCGACATCGATCGCACGGTCATCGGCGATCAGGGCCAGGCGGCCGGAGAGGTTGGCGATACGCATGGAAGCACTCCTGACAAGGAAAGGCGGGCCCTGAACGTGACGGCTGTGACGTCGAACGGCGGGACCACGGAGCAGCCGGCCCGGAGGAACAGGGAGTCCGCCAGCGACAACGAACCCCTTGTCTCACCCGCCGGGTATTCAGCATGATGATTACCTTGATGTTGCGTCGGCGTTACCCGTGACGTCAAGAGTTGCAGCGATAACCTTCATGATGAATATGACGAACCTCTGGGAGAAGCCTTGACGACCACACCGGACAGCGCAGGGGAAACACCCCAGCGGGCCCTCGCCCAGAGTGGCTCTGACCTGCACTCCTACCCTTCGCCTCGGACCGGGGCCGCGTCCTCACCAGCGACCCGGAAGTCCGGTAACGCCTCCCGGGCTCCTTCGGCAGGCCGGGCCGAAGGAGCGGCCGAGCACGTGGCGGCGCTGGTCAGTGCGGCCGAGCCGGGGGCGCGGCTGGGGACCAAGGAAGAGCTGCGGAGCCAGTGCGGGGTGTCGGTAGGGACCTTCAACGAGGCGCTGCGCCTGCTGCAGTCCCGGGGGCTGGTCACCGTCAAGCCGGGGCCCGGTGGCGGCCTGTTCAGCGCCGAGCAGTCCCCCATGGTCCGGCTCGGGAACTCCGTCCTGGCCCTCGACGCGCAGCAGAGCGACGTCGCGAACGCCGTGCGGATCCGCGACGCCCTTGACCCCCTGCTGATCGAGGACGCCCTGTGGCACGCCTCGCCCGCCGACATCTCCGGCCTCAAGGACCACATCGCGGCCATGGAAGCGGCCGTGGGCACCGCTGACCCGGTGGCGTTCGTCCACGCGAACTGGCGGCTGCACGCAGCCATCGCGGCGATCAGCCCGAACGCCCTCCTCAGCTCCCTGTACTCCAACCTGCTGGACCTCATCGAGGCCCACACACTGGCGGTGCTACCGGCCAGCGAGGAGCCGCTGGAGCACTACATCGCCCACCGGCACGAACTCCACCGCGATCTCGTCGACGCCCTGGAGCGACGCGACCGTGACGCGGCGCTCCGCCTGATCCGTGAGCACAACACGAGTCTCCAGCCCGAGGAGCCCGCCGCAGAGCGCTGAGCAGGCAACTTCACCCACCACCCCACCCTGAGCCCGGTCCTGTTCCAGGACGGGGCTTTCCCTTTTCACAGCTAGCGGGATTGACAGCCGACCGCACGCCCCCTCAACATCACACCCAATCCACCGCAGCCGGTGAACGCACACGGACGACCCCTCAAGCAACGGTCCGGTCCCCGCGTTCACCGCCGCACCGGAGCATGTCCTCGACGACGCTCAGCGACGCTTCCTCGACGACATCGGCACCCCTTTCCCGCCCCCTGGCCACCAGGCGTCGGACAGCGCCGCTTTATCGACTCGACCACCGCCCTGCCCCTGCCGGACGGTGCCGTGGCGCGCCGCGCATCCAGGCCGCCGAACGGTCGCCGGCGGACCCCGCCTCCCGTGACGATCCGCGAAGTTCTACGCGGCCCCCCGCCGCTTAGCCGCGGACTGCAGTCCGCATCCCTTCCCTGCCCCCGAGGAGTCCACCCATGAACAGCACCCTTGGCATGCCCACATCGAAGAAGCGTCCACGCGTCGCGGTGATCCTCGGGCTCGTCATCCTCTGCATCGAGGGATACGACCTCTTCATCCTCGGCGCCGTCGGACCCTCCCTCCTCGCCCACCCCGACTGGGACGTCACCAAGTCCACACTCGGCCTGCTGGGCAGCCTCACCGCCCTGGGCATGCCGCTCGGATCCATCGCCGCGGGCTGGGCGGGCGACCTCTACGGACGACGCCTGCCCATGATCGCCGGGCTCGCGTGGCTGTCGCTGTGGATGCTGCTCAGCGCGGTCGCCGGCAACCTCGAATTCTTCGCCGCCACCCGCTTCGCCACCGGCATCGGACTGGGCGCCCTCATCCCCCTGGTCACCGCCTACGTCAGCGAATCCGTACCCCCCGCCCGCCGCTCCCTGCAGGTCGGCACCGCGCTCACCGGCGTCGCCATCGGCGGACTCATCACCGGCATCCTGGGCCGCGCCCTGCTCCCGGCCTTCGACTTCCACACCCTCTTCCTCTTCGGCGTCCTCCCGCTCGTCCTCGTCCCCCTCGTGTGGAAGCTGGTGCCCGCAGGCGTCCAGGAGCACCCGGCCGAGGCCGACCGCTCAGGCGAGAGCACCGTGCCGGCCAACCGGCTGGCGCAGCTGATGACGCCACAGCACCGGCGGGCGACCCTGCTGTTCTGGGCGGCGACGTTCACCGGCCTGGTCCTCGTCTACGGAGCAGGCAGCTGGCTGCCGACTCTGATGGTGAATGCCGGATACGACCTCAGCTCGTCGCTGGAGTTCTCCATCACCTTCAACATCGGCGCCGTCGTCGGCACCCTCATCGCGAGCATGATCGCCGACCGGGGGTTCATCAAGGCCGCCACCGTCACCAGCTTCGTCCTCGCCGCCATCGCCATGATCGTCCTCAGCACCCCCCAGCCGCGCCCGGTCCTCCTCCTGGCATCGGCCATCGCCGGACTCGGCGCACTGGGCACCCAGAACCTCATCAACATCTTCGTCGCCCGCTACTACTCCGCCCACCTGCGCGGCACCGGCCTCGGCTTCAGCCTGGGCGTCGGACGCCTCGGCGCGATCGTCGGCCCCAGCTACCTCGCGGCCGCCACCGTCCTGATCACCTCACCCAAGGCCGGGTTCTACGCCTTCGTCATCCCCGCCCTCCTCGGCGCCCTGATGACCAGCCTGTTCAAGTCCCCGCGCCAGGCCAACACCACGGACAAGGACGCGGCAAAGGTGGCACAGCCACTGGTCGGCTGAGTGCAACCGCCCGCCGCCTCCGCACCACCGCGCCCACGCCGTCCGGCCATCGCCCACTCCCACGGAGCCGCACATGCATCCACGTGTCATCCGCCCCCTGCGTACTGCACTGGGCGCATCCCTGCTCGCCTCTGTCCTGGTTGCCGGCCCCGGGACGGCCGCCGCCCAGGACAGAGATGTCGTCACCACGGCCTCCGGACAGCTGCAGGGCACCGTGCCGGACGCCAACGGAGTCAGCGCCTACCACGGCATCCCCTACGCAGCCCCTCCCACCGGAAAGCTGCGCTGGAAGTCCCCCCAGCCCGTGCCGCGGTGGAGCGGCATACGTCAGGCCACCACCCCCGGCCCCGCCTGCTACGGCACCAGCCAGCCCGGCGCACCGGCCACGGCGATGAGCGAGGACTGCCTGACCCTCAACATCTGGACCCCGCCCCGGGACAGCCAGCCCAAGGCGGTCATGGTGTGGCTGCACGGCGGAGGCTTCCAGTTCGGCTCCGGCTCCGACCCCAAATACAACGGAGCCGCCCTCGCCGCCCGCGGCGTGCTCGTGGTCAACGTCAACTACCGGCTCGGCGCCTTCGGATTCCTCGCCCACCTCGACCTCGACAAGGAAGCAGGAGCATCCGGCGGCTACGGACTGCAGGACCAGATCGCAGCCCTGCGCTGGGTCCAGCAGAACATCGCCTCCTTCGGCGGCAACCCCGGCAACGTCACCCTCTTCGGCGAATCCGCAGGCGCCCACGCCGTCGGCCTGCTCATGTCCTCCCCCCAGGCCACCGGCCTGTTCAGCAAGGCCATCGCACAGAGCGGCGCCTTCTGGGACAACCAAACGGGCTCTATCCCCACCCACACCGAAGCCCTCACCCAGGGCGCCGCCCTGGCCACACGGCTCAACACCCCCACCGCCGACGGGCTGCGGGCCATACCCGCCACCCAGCTCCACACTGCGAGCACCACAGCAGCCCCCTTCGGGCCCAGCATCGACGGCCACGTCCTCACCGACTCACCCGCAGCCGTCTTCGCCCGCGGACGCCAACAGCGCGTACCGCTCCTGGCCGGCTACACCGCGGCGGAGAACTTCCCCATCTTCGACCCCTTCGCCCTGCCCCACGCCACCCCCACAGAATTCAGGGCAGCAGCAGAAAAGCTCTTCGGCACCGGCCGCATGCCGGAGTTCAACAGCCTCTACCCCTCCACCACCCAAGCCCAGACGGACGCCTCGGCCGGACAGCTCATCGGGGACATGGCCATCACCGAGCAGACCTGGGAGATGCTCGGACTGCACCAGCGCACCAGCGCCCGCGACGTCTACGCGTACAAGTTCACCTACACCTCCCCGTACTCTCCCGCCGCCGCCCATGTCTCGGACGTGCCGTTCGTCTTCGGCGACCTCCTCCCCCAGTACTTCGCCCCCACAGCACCGGCCGCGACCACCGCTGACCGGACCTTCTCCCACACCGTCATGAGCTACTGGGCCAACTTCGCCACCCGCGGCAACCCCAACGGCACGGGACTGCCCGCCTGGCCCACGTACCAAGGTGCAGGCAGAAGCCTCATGAACCTCAACGCCACCTCGGCAGCGGTCGCCGAACCGGATAGCGCACGGCTTCGCTTCATCGCCTCCTTCCGCGAGAACGGACGGTTCCCCTCCGCTTGGCGCACGGCAACCAACTGAGCCGTCGGCTTCCCACTTCGCGTAGTAGTCGTAGACAGTCTTGTAGGGCGGGACGTGCGGCAGGTACTCCGACGGCATGCCGGTGCGGTTGACGTAGAGGATCTCGCGCAGGTCGTGCACTCGGGCTGCCGTTCCGGGGCCGGTCCGTCTCGCCCGCCAGTTGTTGAAGACAGGTTCGATCAAGGCCCAGCGGGCGTCGGACACGTCACTGCGGTACGGACGACGAACACTCACACTTCACCCAACGACCACCAACGCCGCTAGTCACAAAATCATCCCGGGAGTTCGGTGGTCCCGCGGCGGTGGACTCCCAGCAGGAGTCCGCGGGGTCCGTGCAGGATCGCGCCGACCCGAGCGCGGCGTTCGGCTCCGGCGGGCGGGTCGTGCGCGGACGGCTGCTGGCGGAGGTGCGGCTGTGCGCGCGGTAGAGGCGGACGGAGACCGGATGCAGCGCTGACGAGAATCCGATTGTCACCGGCGCACACGACCCCGACAAATACGTGGAGGTCGGGTCCTTCACCAAGTTCATCACCGAAACCATCCGTCAACAACTGGCTGGACAAGGGGTGCTGACGCCTGACGACCCCGTTGAGCGATGGCTCGGCGCCCCGCCCGGAACTGGGATCACCCTGCGTCATCTGGCGGAGCACACCTCAGGTCTGCCCCGGCTCCCCCTCGTACATCCCGCCGCGACCCGTCCCGGACGTTCACCGACGACCGGCTGCGCGAGCTGTTCACCGGCCTCGACCTGCTCGCCGTCGCCCCCGCGGGACAACGCCAGGAGTACTCCAACCTCGGCTATGCCGTGCTCGGCGCGGCGCTGGCAGCGGCGAGCGGGCAGGAGTACGAGGAGCTCGTCGCCGGACTCGTGTTGTGACCCTTTGGCCTGGCGCCGCACGCCATGAGCGCCACACCGCCGCAGCACAGCCGGCTGCTGCCGACCAGGTGGTTCGGCCGCACGGTGAAACCGTGGACCATGACCGGCGCAGTCCTGCCCGCCGGCGGCCTGTGGGCGACTCCCCGCACGCTGGCGCGCGTGCTGACGGCTCTCGTGCTCGATCGTTCACTTGGAGCCCCGGGGCTCGGATGGCAACGCACGGGGTCGCTGCCCGTGGTCTGGCACAACGGGGCGACAGGCACGGCATCCGTCTTAGCCGGCGCCGTCCCGGACGGGCGCTGGACCGTGGTACAGCGTCTGAGCGGTGACTCCGACGTGACGGATCATGCCGGCCTGGACTACCTGCGCACAGCACAGGCGCAGCCGAAGGAGTGAAGCCGTCTTCGGTCCCAGGAGCAGGACGAGCCCCAGGCCGCTGCCACAGGCGAGCACGACGGCACACCATTGGTGGCGGTCGAGCACTGTCTGTTCCATCCGCAAGGTGGCGGTCAGCCGACCGACCGGGTGGGGTGGACGGTCACGAGACCCTCCCCGTGCGGGATCACGACTCCGCGCTGGTCGTGGCAGTGGCCTGCGGTGAGACGGCGCTGCCGGTTTTCTCGGTCGGGCAGCCGACCCGAGGTGGCGGGCAGCGTGCCGGTATTTCTCCAGAAGGAGTACTACGACCAGCACTTTTCGCTATGCGCTCCGAGGTCGTCGTCGTTGACCCGGCCCGTTGGGCAATGGTTGAGCAATCTTCGTCGGCCGGGTGCGTTGGAAGGCCATCCGGAGTGGGAGACGGCACTCAGGGAGATCGAGGAGCACTGGAACCCGGCGTGGCCGGCGGACTGGCAACGCCACTACGCCGCGCTGCGGGAGTGGGTGCCGACGAAGACCAGGCTCTGCAGCGAGGCGCTGCGTGGTTGCGGCACGGGATCCGGCCGTTTCTGAGGTCGCCCATCAGCCGGGCGGACTCTCCCGTGCAACGTAGTGCCGCCCGGTCGGGGCGGTGTGAGCTGGACAATGACGGCCAACTGCCCCCGGCGGGCTGTTGCGCATGCATCGCACCTGGTCACCGGGTGTACGACGGTTGTAGCTGCAATCGAATCCCTGTGCCACGGTGAGCTGTATGGAGGGGAATCAGCACACCCATACACACGATCAGCACGATCACGGACACCACCACGGTCCTGCCGGTGCGGGCCATGGGCATGACCACGGCGCTCCCCGGCCGGCGCGTCTGCGGCATCAACTCGCGCACCTGGTCACGCCGCACAGCCATCAGGCCGCCGACAAAGTGGACGCGGCGATGGAGACCTCCCGCGGGGGCATGCGGACCCTGTGGATCTCACTGGTCATCCTCGGTATCACCACCGTCGTCCAGGGCGTGATCGTCGCACTGTCGGGGTCGGTGGCCCTGCTCGGTGACACCATCCACAACGCCGCCGACGCACTGACCGCCGTCCCACTCGGTATCGCCTTCCTCCTCGGCCGGCGAGCGGCGAACCGCCGCTACACCTACGGCTACGGTCGGGCCGAGGACCTGGCGGGCATCTTCATCGTCGCGACCATCGCCGCGTCCGCCGCCCTGGCCGCCTACGCCGCCGTCGACCGGCTCCTCAACCCCCGCGACATCACCCACTTGTGGGCCGTGGCCTGCGCCGCCCTGACCGGTTTCATCGGCAACGAATGGGTCGCCCGCTACCGCATCCGCACCGGCCGACGCATCGGCTCCGCTGCCCTGGTCGCCGACGGCCTGCACGCCCGCACCGACGGCTTCACCTCCCTCGCAGTCCTGCTGGGAGCCGGCGGCGCCGCCCTCGGCTGGCGCGCCGCCGACCCCATCGTCGGCCTGCTCATCACCCTCGCCATCCTCACGGTCCTCAAGGACGCCGCCCGCGAGGTCTACCGGCGCCTGATGGACTCCGTCGACCCTGCCCTCGTCACCACCGCCCACACCGCCCTGCAAAGCGTCGACGGCGTCCTCGACACCGGGCAGGTACGGATGCGGTGGATCGGCCACGCCCTGCGCGCCGAAGCCGACATCGTCGTGGACGCCGAGTTGACCGTCGTCCAAGCCCACCACATCGCTGTCGCCGCCGAACACGCCCTCATCCACGCGGTACCCCGGCTGACCGCCGCAACCGTGCACACCGACCACACCCCCGTCGAAGGAGACCCCCACGCCACCCTCGACCACCACACCGAACACCCGGCGCGCGCGGCCCGGCTCGCTGTCAGTGGCCGCTGAAAGGATCACCGGATGACGAACTCCGCCGCCATCAGCGCCTACTGGGACGCCGCCGCCGACGCCTTCGACGAAGAACCCGACCACGGACTGACCGCCGAGCGCACCCGCGCCGCCTGGGCATCCCGCCTGAGTTCCTGGCTGCCGAGCACCCCCGCGAGCGTGCTGGACGTGGGGTGCGGCACCGGATCCCTGTCCAAGCTCATCGCCGAAGCCGGCCACCAGGTCACCGGCGTCGACCTCGCACCGAAGATGGTCGAACAGGCGCAGGCGAAGCCGCGGGCGGCCAGCCTGGAGGGCCGGTTCCTGGTCGGCGACGCCGCCAACCCGCCCACCGGCGAGAAACGGTACGACGTCCTGCTCTCCCGGCATCTGGTGTGGACCCTGCCCGACCCCAAGGCAGCCCTTCGCGAGTGGACCGCTCGGCTCCGCCCCGGCGGCCTGCTGATCCTGTTTGAAGGCCGCTGGCGCGAAGCCGGACAGAGCGGCGTCCCCTACGTCGCCGGCGCCGACACCCTGCCCTGGCGCGGCGGCATCACCGTCGAAGATCTCACCGCCGCCGTACGCCCGCTCGTCGTTGACGTGCGCGTTGAGGACCTCAGCTACGACCCCGACCTGTGGGGCGGGCCGGTCACCGACGAACGCTACGCGCTCATCGCTCGCATCTGACCAACCTCGCTGCAGCCCGGTGACCGGGCATCACCGGCGCTGGGCTGCAGCAGTCCCGTCTCCTACGACTCCGCCACTCAAGCAGCTCGGAACGGCTACTGATGGAGATGACCCCGCGGAGTGATCACTGGGCAGCTCCAGCATTGCTTGCCAACAAGCGTGCCGAGTTACCAACTGTTCTGCGTGGTCACAGCCCGCCAGGCGCTGTGGCCGTCGAGCGGGCGCCAACTCTGTCCACAGGCAGGCTTTTCCGTCGTCTGGGGTGATCCCCCAACCGCTCTGCGGTTGAGGGCAGGTCATTGCGCAATGGAAGGGACGGTGGTCGTGGCGCGCTTAGGGCTCTCAGCGAGACACCGAGAGAGGTGGACACGCACTTCGCCGCGTTAACCCCGTGGTCACAGGCAGGATGCAGGTCGCCAGCAGGGTGCCGAAGAGGGCCAGGCGCTCAGTGGTCAGGGACAGACGGGGCATGGGGGAGTTCTCCTGATCTCGGTTCGAGTAGAGGGGGAGGCGGGCCGTCTCGTGCCGATGCTGCGGTCTTTGATCAGACGAGGAAGAAGCCGCTGCGGTCGTCGAAAGAGGCGCATCCCGGGCTGTGCAGGGGGTGCGCCTCTTGGCTTGTGTGATCACCCGTTGTCCGGGTGGAGCGGGCTCTGCAGGATGCTGGAGGGTGCGTCGGCTTGTGACGGAGTTGGCGCACCCGGGACGGCCTGCCCTAGGCAGTTTTGTTTGGATCAGTCGGTCGTTAGTCCGGGTGTGCGGTTGACTGACCTGCAGTGGGCGCGGATTGAGCCGTTGCTCCCGGACCGAACGCCGAAGCGAGGTGGCCGCTGGCGGGACCACCGCGAGGTGATCGACGCGATCGCCTACAAGTTCCAGACCGGAACGCAGTGGGTTCACCTGCCGGAGAAGTATGGCAACTGGCGAGGTGTCTACAACCGGCTGCGGATGTGGGCCGTGGACGGCACCTGGGAGCGGGTGTTCACCGCTTTGGTGGCCCAGGCCGACGCGGACGAGGACCTGAGCTGGGCCGTGTCGGTGGACTCCACGATCGTGCGGGCTCACCAGCACGCGGCCGGGGCCCGTAAAAGGGGGCCCCGGCCGGCGAACCCGGCGACCACGCCATCGGCCGGTCCCGCGGCGGACTGACCACGAAGATCCACCTCGCTGCCGATGCCCGCTGCCGACCTCTGGCGTTCGTTCTCACCGCGGGCCAGGCCGGTGACGCACCCGCTTTCACCGATGTCATGGCCCGTCTGCGCGTTCCTCGTCGGCGAGGACGGCCCCGCACCAGGCCGGACCTGGTCCTGGCCGACAAGGCGTACTCCTCCCGAGCGATCCGCGAGCACCTGCGCAAGCGCGGCATCCGGGCAGTGATCCCCGTCCCCGCTGACCAGCGCGCACACCGGCTACGTCGGGGCAGCCGCGGTGGCAGGCCACCGGCCTTCGACCGCGAGACCTACAAGCAGCGCAACACCGTCGAGCGGTGCATCAACCGCCTGAAGCAGTGGCGAGGCATCGCCACCCGCTACGAGAAGACCGCCACCATCTACCTGGCCGGACTCCACATCGCAGGCATCTTCCTCTGGTCCGCCCGGTGATCCAAACGAAACGGCCTAAGTCTGGCGGTGCACGCACGGGCTAGCGCCGCTTCCGCTTCGTAGTCCCGCGCGAGACGGCGGTGTTCCATCAGTCAGCCGAAGGTCCGCTCGATCACCCTCCGTTGGGGCAGCGGCTCGAAGCCTTTCGTCTGAGTCCGTTGCACGACCTCGACGTCGATGCCGTAGCAGGCGCCGTTATTGAAGTTGCTGCTCTGGAGCCACCGTCGGCCCAGACTTGGTGACACTGGGGTGGTGCGCCGCCAGGTCGTCGAGCAGATGCTTCCCGCCGGATGGTGTCGTGGACGTTCGCGGCGGTCGCCAGGACGGCCAGGACCAGGCCGAGGGTGTCGGTGATCAGGTGCCGTTTGCGGTCACCGACGGCGGAGTGCGATCGGTGCAGGCTGCAAAAGTGCTCGCGCCAGGAGCGCACGCCCGCCGTTGTGCGGAGCGCTGGCCTCGTACAGCGGCGGATTCGGGGGATCGTCGCAACACGTGATCACTGACGTGTGGTGGCGAGCAGTGCATGCAGGCGCTGGAGCGTTTTGAGTGGGCCGTTGTTGAGTTCGGCAGCAGCAGCGTCCAGCTCCTGGCGGCTGCACCCGGCCGATGCGTCTCCAGTTCCTCAACCACGAGCTCACGTTGAAAACAGGTCAACCTCATACAGGGCGCCTTGACGGGGTGCGGAACTCGGGCCCTACTTGTCGGTGCTCACGGCATAATGCCGATCAAAGGGGACCTAATGGGAAAGATCACGCGATCGAGGCGGACTGTCACGCTGGCGGTTGCCGCCGTCGTCGGCCTTGCCCTTCCGGGAGGTGCGGGTGCGGCGGATGGCTCGCCCCAGCTCATGACGAACTCGGCCTGTAACGACGGCAAGGCGACAACGTTCGAAAACGTGGTCATCCGCACCGATACCAGTACCAGTGCCGCTGTCGTGACCACTGCCCTGAAGGGGCAGACGTGGGCCTGTGGCATAAATAGCGTCATTCTGGGCGGCCGGTATACCGCTTGCGGGACATCGAACGGCAACGGTTGGTTCTACGTCTACAACGCCAACTACGCGGGCTATAGCGCGTCAGCTTGTTGGGGATGACGCTACCCGCGTGACACCTCCCACCGCCGAGAGGCGCATTCCGGCGGTCGTCGCGTCACTGTGATCAACTGGCTGTCTCCAGGAGCTTTGCGAGGCGCTCGGCTGGGGTGTCCCAGTCGAGCGTTTTGCGTGGTCGGCTGTTGAGTTCGGCCCGACGGCGTCCAAGTGCGCACGAGTGTGGATGGCCAGATTGGTGCCCTTGGGGAAGTCCTGGCGGAGCAGGCCGTTGGTGTTTTCGTTCGAGCCGCGCTGCCACGGGCTGCCGGGGTCGCAGAAGTAGACCGGGACGTTGGTGGCCATGCTGAAGCCGCGGTGGGCGGCCATCTCGGTGCCCTGATCCCAGGTCAGAGATCGCCTCAGATCGGGTGGCAGGGGGCCGATCGTGGCGATGAGGGCGTCGCGCACGGCTGCTGAGTTGTAGCCGTCGGGCAGGTGGACGAGCAGCAGATAACGGGTGCTGCGCTCGACCAGAGTGGCGATCGCGGAGTGATTCCTGCGGCCGAGGATCAGGTCGCCTTCCCAGTGCCCGGGGACGGCCCGGTCGGCCGCCTCCGGTGGCCGTTGGCTGATCATGACCTTGTCCTTGACTGACCGGAAGCGCCGACGGTCGGCCAGGCGACGAGGGAGCCGTCT
Organism: Streptomyces sp. NPDC043867; assembly: GCF_056435845.1. NCBI lineage: Bacteria > Bacillati > Actinomycetota > Actinomycetes > Kitasatosporales > Streptomycetaceae > Streptomyces > Streptomyces sp. NPDC043867. The sequence goes on from NZ_JBWKDS010000020.1 coordinate 121,025, forward strand.
GGCACCTCCGGTGCGCAGAGTTCGGGTCAGTTCACGGCGGAGTTCTGTGCGGCCTTGGGTGTAAAGGGCCTGGTAGATGGTCTCGTTGCTCAGGTGCATGTCTGGCCGATGGGTGAAGCGTCTGCGCAGAGCGTGGCAGATCTGCTCCGGACTCCAGCGCAGGCTCAGGTGCGACGGGATGAAGTCGTGCAGCTCCGGGTTCTGGCCGATCTTACCGGGCTTGGGGCGAGGCCGGCGGGCGTCGGCGCGACGCTGGGCGGTGTAGGGCCGGTAGTGCCAGCGGCCATCGGCAAGGAGGGTGCCGTAGCGGCGGACTTCGCGGCTGATCGTCGATGGGCTGCGGCCCAGTTCGACGGCGATCGCCCGGATCGTGGCCTTCTCCAGCAACCGGTCGGCTATGTGGACGCGGTCGGCCTCGCGGAGATAGCGCGAGGGATCGCTCGATTCATCGACAGGTGCCACATTGAGCGGTGGATAGGCCTTGATCCGACCCGAGGCACCTCGCCCGTTGCGCCAACGTTCGCCGGTGCGGGTGCTGATGCCGACGGCCCTGGCAGCCTCGACAAAAATCATTCCTTGATCCACAAGCAGGAAGTATGTCTCCCGCTCTTGGACCAACGGCCTGTTGCCCTGGGGCCTTCTCTTCTCACGAAATTCGACGTCCATCGCCACCTCTGAGCCGAGGTGTTGCAACGATCGCTAGAACCCAGACTCGTCGCCGAGGCCGCGGCGAACAACAAGCCGGGGTACAACGACCAGTACGACATCGCCGACCGCGGCGCGCAGGTCACCGACCTCGTGGCGGAAGCCCAGGACGTGCTGGCCGCCACCGCGACCCTCGCCGCCGGCGCGACCGTCCTCACCGTGATCCACCCGATTCTCCTGCCTCTGCTTCTCCTGGCGTGCCTGTCGCAGGCCGCCGCTTATGTGCGCGCAGCCCGCGTGGTGTACCTCGCGAGCTTGGCGACGTCGGGGGGCCGGCGGATGCTGCACAAGCTGCGCTGGCACATGTCCTACATGGAGTCCAGCGAGGAGATGCGGGCCTGCCTGGCCGGCCCGTTCCTCCTCAACCGCTACCGGCGCCTGGCCGCCTCTGTCAACGTCTCCGAGCGCGAGGCCGCGAACACCGGTGCCTGGATGGGCCTGGCCGGTGCGGCGGCCGGCGGAGTCGCCTCGGCCGCGGTCTGGGCGACCCTGCTGTGGCTCCTGGTCTCCGGCCGGATGGACCTGGCGGCGGGCGGCGGCGCGGTCTTCGCCCTGCAGACGGCGACCGGCTCCGTACGCGGCATCATCAACGGCGGGGCCCGGCTGGTGCGCACCGGCTGGTACGTGCAGGACTGGCAGAACTTCATCGACAACGCGCACGGGCAGGCGATGGTGGCCTCGCGCGGCTCCGAGGTACTGCCGGCGCCGCCGGAACGATTCGAGGTCCGCGACGTCACCTACCGGTACGACGGTGCGGAGAAGGACAGCCTGGCCGGGGTGTCGCTGAAGGTACGACGCGGGGAGATCGTGGCGCTGGTCGGGGAGAACGGGTCGGGGAAGACGACGCTGTCCCGGCTGATCTGCGGGCTGCTGCTGCCGACCTCCGGGGAAGTTGCCTGGGACCACACGACCACCGCGCGGCTGGAGCCGTGGGAGGCGTGGAAGCACGTAGCGGTAGCACCGCAGCGGTTCACCTGCCTGCCGCTGACGCTGCGCGACAACGTCACCCTGGGGCAGGGCGACACCAGCGACGCCGCGCTCATGGCGGCCTGCGAGGCGTCTGGCGCCGCGGACATGCTGCCTGCCCTCCGTTCCGGCCTCGACACCCTCCTGACCAGCGAGTGGTTCGGCGGCCACCAGCTGTCCGGCGGGCAGTGGCAACGCGTCATCCTGACCAGGGCCTTTCACCGGAAGGCCGAGCTGCTGGTGATGGATGAGCCCACGGCCGCGCTCGACGCCCGTGCTGAGCACCACGTCTTCACCGGCCTGCGGAACCTGGCCAAGGACCGCGCCATCCTTCTGATCACGCACCGGCTCGCCAACGTCGCCGTGGCCGACCGGATCGTCGTCCTCGACCAGGGCCGCCTCGTTCAGGAAGGCACGTACGCGCAGCTCACCCGCGAACCCGGGCTCTTCCGGACCCTGTCTGAACTGGAGCAGCGCACCGGCGGCGCGCCCGATCCGACCTGATCCCCCGCCCGCAGTCCTGAACCGACTCCGGCCGTCCGCCAACGGCCGGGGTCGGCCGACCCGCCGGCCTGGTCGGCCCATCCGGCACCCGACGACCAACCCGACCGACAACCCCGGGAGGAACCGTGTTCCCCGATCTCACCGCATCTGATGGCGGTGTGCCCTGCCGCTCCGCCGTCCCGCGCCCGGGCGCGAGGTGTGCCGGATGAGCCCGACGAAGCCGCTGGCCGCGGCCCTGAAGCGTTGGGCGGAACAACGGATCGGCCCCGTCGTGTCCGTCCGCGACGCCTCGCACAACTGGGACCGCTCCCGGGTGTAGGACTTGGAGGGCGAACGCGGGGTGCACCACTACCTGAAGGTCTCGCCTCGGCGAAGTTCTTCACCCGTGAGAGCCGGGCCTACCGTCATATCGTCCCCGCCCTCGGACACACCCGGGCGCCCCACCTCATCGACAGCCTCGCCCAGGACCTGGCCCTGCTGCTCACCGCGGCCCCCGGCGCCCCAGCGAAGGAACTCGGCTTCGGCGCCGCCGGGTGGCGGACCGTGCACCAGCAGGCCGGAGCGCTCTGCGCCCGGCTCCACGAGGCCGGGCCTCTCGACTGCGGCGACCGGGGGGAGGCCGAAGCCTCCTTGTCCGCCGCCGCTGACGGAGCGGAGAAGTACCTGACTCGCGCCGGGGACCGGCTCAACCAGGACGAGCAGCAGCTGATCCGGGACCACGCCGCCCGTCTTCGCCGCGCTGGCCCGGTGCCCATCGGCTACATCCATGGCGACAACCAGCCGATTCATTAGGCAAGCGGTGTGTCGGATTACGTGTTGTCGGGGCCCACACAACTATCTCCGCGGTCATCGTCGCCCTAGCCTCGCCTCGGTAGGCATCTCCTCGCCTAGTGAGGCCAGCAGGAAGCGCGCGCCTGCTGTCGGCCGAGGCAGGCTTCATGACGGTCGGCATTAGAGGCCAGAGCGGTGAAGCCATTGGCTGAGGAAGCGAGCGAGGTGGTGGTTGTTCAGTTCCATGGCCATCAGGTGCCCGTTGCCGTGGATGCCGTGTTCGGCCAGGCGTGCATGAGACACCGGTACCCCTGCGCGTTGGAGGTAGTTGGCCGTCAGGTGGTCGTAGGTGGCGTGGTAGGACGCCTCCCCGGTGACGAGGAGCACGGGGATCTGCGCCAGGTTGACCAGCGGGCGGGGTGCGCTTTCCGCCAGACCGGCCGGATCAGCCGGTCCGTCGATTGCCGGGCCATAGTCGAGCGGAGTGGCAGTGATGCCGTAAGGCCGGACCTTCGGTCCGTGAGAGTCGGCCGCGGTGACGTCGCGGAACGGGGGGCCTTTCGGCTCCAGGGCCACGATCGCCCGGACGAGGTCGGGGCGTTGGTCGGCGATGTGCCAGCCCAGGGGGCCGGACTGGGAGTGGGTGAGGAGGTAGGCGGGTCCGATGCGCTCCAGAAGGGCGGCGCCGGCCGCGCGCGTGGCTGTCTCGGTGACTGTTGGGTCCACCAGGTGCCCGACCTGGCCGGCGTAGAAGGCATCGAAGACGGGATCTCCGATGCGACCGGTGCCGGGCCACTGGGTGTGGAGCTTGGACTGGGGCCATCCGTCATGGTCGGCGGTGGCGGTGAAGGCCCATTGGAGCAGTTCCGCACTGTGGTGAGTGAGCGGCCCATGCACCGGTTCGTAGTAGCGGGAGCGTCCGATGCCGGGCTGGTCCATGAGGTAGACCGTGTGGCCCTGGGCGGCCAGGAGTTCCGCGAGTCCGGGTCGCCCGTCGGGTGTCTCCAGGAAGGTCGCGCTGGTCTGGGCGGCACCGTGGATCATGACAATCGGCGGTTGGCCGGAGAGGCCGGTACCGAGGCGGTGGACGTGGCACTGTCCGACCATGGTGTGGGTGCCGTCACCGGTTTGGACGTACTGTCCTCCGACGTACATGTGGTGAGTGGAACGTTCGTTCACGAGCGGGCTCCGTTCTGCGTCCGTCGTCTCAGTTCACATCGGTGCGCTCTGCGCGGTCCGGCAGCGCAGGGTCGATCTTGGTGGTGGCCCTGCGGCGTGTGCGGGAGACCTGGCCGAGGGCGAACAGGGCAAGGGCGGCGACGAGTGCGGTGTCGATGTAGAAGGAGGGCCAGCCTCCGAAGTCGATCAGTGCGCCGACCAGTGCCGGGCCGAAGGTCCAGCCGGTGGCGTTGCCGACGCCGAACAGGGCGGTGTAGGTTCCCAGGACTTTGGCCGAGGGGGCGAGGTCCCACAGGACGACCACGGCGTTGACGGCGAAGGCTGTGTATCCGATGGCGGCGAGCACGACGGCGATGCTTGTCCCGGCGGGGGTGCGCAGGGTGGCGCCGATCAGCATGGCGACGATGAACAGCATCAGGCCCCAGCGAATGACGCGGACGCGGCCGACTTTTCCGGCGAGCAGTGCGACGGGGAAGGCGGCGAGGATGAAGGCGATGCCGCCCGGCAGGCTGAGTCCGCCGGCTTCGCCCTTGGTGAGGCCGAGGACTTCGGTGCCGTATGGGGTCAGCAGGGTCCGGGACGCCGACCATGCTCCAGTGGCCAGGAAGATGGTGAGCAGCATCCATACCCGGCTGCGGTTGCGGTCCAGGATGAGTTCTTTCAGTACCACACGCAGCGCGCCTGAGGTTCGGGTCTGTTCGGGTGTGGGGTCGGCGAGGGCGTCCTGATAGGCGGGTGAGCGGCTTTCGTTGACGGTCAGGGCCAGGACGAGGACGGCCAGGAGCATGAGTGCGGCGGGGACGGCGAAAGCGGCTTTGAGGTTGCGGTCGACGAGCAGGACGCTCACGAGGGAGGAGACCACGACGGTGAGGGCGGCGGCGATCCTGATCAGCGCATTCGCCTTGCTGCGGTGTTCGGAGGCGACGAAGTCGGGCATCAGCGCTTCCGATATGGGGCGGTAGCAGTTGGCGACCAGTGCGTAGAGGAACATCACGCCGAGCAGGGCGGGGAGCGACGTGGCGAAGGGCAGGGCGAGGAAGAGTCCGGCCGCCAGCGGCGTGAGGGCGACGATGTAGGGGATGCGGCGGCCCCACCGGGTCCTGGTGCGGTCGGAGCGGTTGCCCATCCAGGGCTGGACGAAGATGCCGAGGGCGTTGTCCAGGCCCATGAGGAGGCCGACCACGGCGGCGCTGGAGACGTAGTCCCGGACCAGGGGCGGCACCTGCGCGTCGTAGAAGTTCCAGGTGGATTCCTGGGCGAAGACTGCCAGGGAGATGAGCGCTGGAACCCGCCAGTTGAAGCGATTGTCGCTGGTGGGAGTGGCCTTGCTGGGTGCGGTGCGGCTCGGCATTGAGAGCTCCGGGGGTAGGGCAGCGCCTCGCTCTATTATGCAGCAAGTTGCAGGGAGGTTAGTTTTGCTATTTGCGATGCGGCGATCGTGTAGGATCACGGCATGATGGTCAAGGTCCTGGGTGAACTGAAAAACGAGTCGCTGGCCGACCGCGCCTATGACGCCCTGCGCGAGGCCATCGCGGTGGGGGAGCTCGAACGCGGCGCCCGCATCACCGAACGCGGTCTCGCCGCCATGCTGTCCGTGAGCGCGACCCCCGTCCGCGAGGCGCTGCGACGCCTGGAGCAGGACGGGCTGGTGGAGAGGGCCGGGCCGAAGACTCTGCGCGTCGCGGAGATGCCGCCCTCCACTCCGCAGGAGATGGCGGAGGTGGAGGCGGCACTGCGCGGCCTGGTCGCACGCTTCGCCGCGGGCAAGGCAACCGATCGTCAGCTGGACGATCTGGATACCCTGCTGGACAGGGCCGACGAGATCGCCGTGACCATCGAGCAGCGGCGCGAAGCGGGCCTACCCGTCGAGTCGCAGGTGCGTGCACTGATGCTGGTCCTGCGCTCGTTCGACGCCGCGATCGAAGCCTGCTGCGGAAATCCGGCGCTCATCCGGCTGCTCGTCCAGACCAGGGCGTTCACGCCCCAGGAGCGGATCCAGCGGACGATCGAGCGGCTGGACGACGCCGGCTTCCACGGGGCGGACCGGTACACCGAGCACCGCCGCCTCGTGCAGGCCCTGCGCGCCCGGGACGCCGCAGGGGCCGAGGAACTGGCCCGCGGCCACGTGGCACAGACCCTCGCCGATCTGACGGCCGAGAAGCCGCAACCCTAAGCGGGGCACTCAGCAGCCCGTCTGCCCCCGGGCCGCGCCCGGGGGCAGACGCATGCCGGACCTGCGGGGCACCCCCCGATGCCCTTGACATCGGCGCCGCATCAGGATCAGGATGCTATAGCAGAGTGCAAAATAGAGAACATTGGAGTTCCCATGACGCACCAGCCTCTCGGTAAGGACACCGCATGGCTCCCCGCCGACCTCGAGGATCAGGACCGGTGGATCCACGCCCTGACCCCCGCCGAGATCGCCGACGTGGACCAAGCACTGAAGGCCGCGCAGAAGGCAGGGCAGTCCATCGAAACGCTCACCCGCGACTCCTTCCCCCTGACCGTCCTGCCCCAGACTCTGCGCCTGACCATGGACCGGCTGGAGAACGACCTCGGCCTGTACGTTCTGCGCGGACTGCCCGTCGAGCCGTACACCAAGGACGAGCTGCGGCTCATCTACTGGGGCATCGGCCTGCACATGGGCACCGCGGTGACGCAGAGCTTCAAGGGTGACGTGCTGGGCGACGTGAAGGACTTCGGCCAGTCGGCCTCGACCGCTTCAGGGCGCGGCTACATGTCCAAGGAGGACCTCGGCTTCCACACCGACACCTCCGACATCGTCTCGCTGTTCGTCCTGCGGACCGCCAAGAGCGGCGGGCGAAGCCTCTTCTGCAGCTCCGTCGCGGTCGCCGACGAAATCAGGCGCACCCGGCCAGACCTCTTCGACGTGCTCCAGCAGCCCTTCTACTGGCACTGGAAGGGCCACGAGCAGCCCGGCGAAAAGCCCTACTACCAGCAGCCCGTCTTCACCCTCAGGGACGGGAAGTTCTCCTCCCGCTGGGTGGCCACCCACATCCTGTCCGCGCAGGAGTTCCCGGAGGTGCCGCGCCTGAGCGAGGTCCAGATCGAAGCGATGAAGCTGGTAAACGCTCTGGCTAGCGATCCGCGGTTCCACACCTCGATGATGTTCGAGCCCGGCGACTTCCAGTTCCTCAACAACCACGTCGTCTACCACGCGCGCACCGAGTTCGAAGACTGGGACGAGCCCGACCGCAAGCGCCATCTGCTGCGGCTGTGGCTGTCGGTGCCCAACACCCGCAACCTGGACGAGGGCATGAAGGCGATCTACCGGGACGTGAACGGCGGCGCGGTGCGCGGCGGGTTCCCCTCCCACACCGGCCAGCTGGTGTTCGAGACCAAGGCATCGGAGTTCTGATCATGTTCGGTACTGACGCCGCATCCGGTGCTCCGCACACCCGCAGCACCCTTCTCGAACAGCTGGCCGACCGGGTGGCGCAGATGACCTTCGACGACATCGACGCGCGAGGCCGCACCGTGGCCCGTACCGCGTTCACCGACACCCTCGGCGTCGCACTCGCCGGGTCCACCTCGCAGGCCGTGCGCCTGGTGCGAGCCGCCTCCGTGTGCAGCAAGCCCGCGGGAAGCCTCATCCTGGGCACGTCCCAGCGCGCGGACGCCCTGGACGCCGGCCTTCTCCACGGCATCGCCGCTCACGCGCTCGACTTCGACGACGGCAACCTCACGCTCGTCGGACACCCCTCCACCGTCCTGGTCCCCGCCGTGCTCGCCCTCGGCGAGGAGACCGACGCGACACTGCAGGACGCCGCCACGGCCTACGCGGCCGGCTACGAGGTGCTCATCCGCCTGGCGGGAACGGTCAACACCGCCCACTACGTCAAGGGCTGGCACCCCACCTCGACCCTCGGCGTGGTCGGCGTCGCCGCCGCGGCTGCCCACCTGCTACGCCTGGATGCCGCACGCACAGCCGTCGCCCTGGCCATCGCGCTGTCGAGCGCCGCGGGCATCAAGGCCAACTTCGGCACAATGACCAAGCCCTTCCACATCGGCCAGGCCGTCCGCAACGGGCTGCTCGCCGCCCGGCTCGCCGCCGCCGGATTCACCTCCAACCCCGAGGCACTGGAAGCAGTCCAGGGCTTCCTCAACGTGTACAACGGAGCAGGGTCCTACGACACAGAGGCGATCACCGCCGGCCTGGACAATCCGCCGCTGCTGAACACCGAGGCCAACCCCATCAAGGCGTACGCCTGCTGCCACAGCACGCATGGCGCCATCGAGGCGGCCCGGGAGATCCGGGAGCAGGCCGGATTCCGCGTGGACGACATTGAGCGGATCACCGTCATCGTTGACGAGAAGCGCATCCCGCACACCGACCGCCCCGTCCTGGCCGAGGCACTCTCGGTCAAGTTCAGCCTCCAGTACGTGGTTGCTCGCATGCTGCTGACAGGCGCGGTCGGCCTGGCGGACTTCGAGGGCGACGCCCACCGCGACCCGGCCGTCCTGTCCCTGATGGAGCACATCGAGGTGGCGCCCGCACCCCCACGCGGAGAGAAGAACTCCTTCGGCGCGGTGGTCCGGGTGAAGCATGCCGACGGCGCCATCCTCACCTCCGTACGCGATCCCGAGCGCGACGGCTCCGGCACCGAAATCGACCCGCCCCGGCTCTGGGCCAAGTTCACCGACTGCGCGGAGCAAGTGCTGCCACCGGACACGGTGGGCGAACTACGCGCACTTCTGCAGGACTTCCCCGGGCCCGGGACCGTACGCGGCCTTATGAAGCTCGCCGAAGTGCACGGCGGGGACGCCCGATGAGCAAATCCGTACGCGTCCTGGTCCCGGTGGGCATGCTCGGGGCCGGATTCCCGGCACAGACCGTGACCCGCGGCATAGCCCTCGGCGCGGACATCATCGCCGTCGACGCCGGCTCCACCGATTCGGGACCCCACTACCTGGGCACCGCCACCTCCAAGGCCGCCCGCGCCGCCGTCGCCCGCGATCTCGGCATCCTCATCCCCGCAGCCCGCACCGCCGGCATCCCTCTGGTGGTGGGATCATGCGGCACCTGCGGAAGCGACGACGGCGTCGACTGGGTCCACGACATCGTCACCGAGATCGCCGCAGCCCACAGCCTCACCTTCACCGTCGCCCGCATCTACAGCGAACAGCGCGCCGATGACCTCAAAGTCCGCCTCAGCGACGGGCTGGTCCGCTCTCTGGAACCTGCCGGACCGCTCTCGGCCGACACCCTGCGCCGGTGCAGCCACATCGTGGGGCTCATGGGGCATGAGCCGCTGGCCGACGCCCTGCGCCAGGGCGCCGACGTCGTCCTGGCGGGCCGCTCCACCGACACCGCGCTGGGCGCCGTTCTACCCCTGATGCACGGCATGCCTCCCGGGCCGGCCTGGCACGCCGCGAAGATCGCCGAATGCGGCGGTCTCACCACGGAGAATCCCCGTTCCGGCGGCGTGCTGTTGAGCGTGGACCACGGCGGATTCACCATCGAGCCCCTGGCTCCCGAAACCCGGTGCACACCGCGCAGTGTGGCCGCCCACATGCTCTACGAGAATGCCGACCCGTTCCGCATGCGGGAGCCCAGCGGAACCCTGGACACCCGCCACGCCCGCTACACAGCCCTGGACGAACGCACCGTACGGGTCGAGGGATCACGCTTCGAAACAGCCGAGCAAGCCACGATCAAGCTGGAGGGCGCCGCACCGGCCGGCTACCAGACCATCGTGATGTCGGCCATGCGCGATCCCCGCTATCTAAAGCGCCTGGACGAATGGTGCACCGGTGTCATGGCCTACCTGCACAGCAACATCCCCTCCACATTCGATATCGGCCCGGACGACTACGATCTGCACCTCGTCCGCTTCGGCCACGACGCCGTCCTCGGCGATGCCGAACCCCACCGCGACCAAGCCCCCCGAGAGGTCTGCCTGGTCCTCACCGTCACGGCCGCCACCCAGGAAACGGCCACCCAGATAGCCAAATTCGCCAACCCCGTCCTCCTCCACGCCCCCCTGGGCGACCGCACCTCCTTCCCCACGTTCGCATTCTTCGGGTCCCCCGCCGAGACCGAACGCGGCCAGCAGTACGAGTTCGTCCTTCAGCACGCGGTCGACGTGGCCGACGAGCGAGAACTCTTCCGCACGACCCTGGGCAAGGTGGGAACATGACATATCTGAGCGAAGTGGCAACCGACATCCGGTCGAAGAACGCAGGCCCCTTCTGGATCACCGTCGATGTCTTCCTGCCCGACGGGGAGACCTACCACCGCGTCAGAGCCTCCCCACTGACTGATCCCGCCACCGTCGGCCACCATTTCGGCGTACACCCCGACCACGTCCGGGTCTTTCCTCTCCCCGAGCTGCACGTGATCAAAGTGTCCGTGCCCCGGCCCCGCCCCCAAGGCTCACACGGCGAGCGAGACATGCACGGCGGACAGCAATTCGTCCCCCTTCTGAACATCGAGATCGACAGCCAGCACACCCCTGAGATGCAGGTTTGATCCTCTGCGAGCGCCGTTCCCCTTGAAGACCCAGGGCTCGCGCGCAACGGACGTCATCTGCTGATTGACCGGCGCGGGCCGAGAAGCGACCACCTGCTGCGGCCCGGCCGCCATCCCTATAGAAGCGTGTGCCTCGGTCATACGTTGTCACGTGCGGGCGGCAGGCAGCCGATTCATTAGGCAAGTCTCTTGTCGGGCCAAGCTGTCGGCTCGTAGAGAAGCTACGTGGAGTGTTGCCGCGCGCCGCGAACTCCCGCAGCTCCCGGCTGTGGGCACGTCACTGCCTCTCTGTCAGATGTGCAAGCAGAGGGCGCTTAGGTAAGCGGATGGTCGTAGAAGCCGCGGCCGCACTTGCGTCCGAGGTGCCCGGCCCGCACCATGCGCGACAACAAGGGCGGTGGTGCTTACAAGGGCTCCCTGAACTCCGCGTACAAGGAATCGGCGATGGCCAGGGTGGTGTCCAGGCCGATCTGGTCGGTCAGGGCGAGCGGTCCCATGGGATGGGCACAGCCGTGGACCATGCCGTCGTCGATGTCCCGGGCAAGGCGAATCCGGATTCGAACATCCGGATGGCGGCGAGCAGGTAGGGGATGAGGAGGGTATTGACGACGAAACCGGCCCAGTCCCGGGAGGCGATAACATGCCGTCCCAATATATTAGAGGCAAAACGGCCAATGCGCTCCCGCGTTCTGTCGTCTGTAGTGAGTGCTGGCACGAGCTCTACCAGGTCGAGGACCAGCAGGGTCGAAGAAGTGCAGGCCCATGACCTGACCGGGTCGGCCGGTGGCTGCGGCAAGTTTCATGATCGGTATCGACGAGATGTTGGACGTCAGCAGAGCGTCGGCCCGCACCATGATGCGGTCCAGCGCCGAGAAGATCTCGAGCTTCAGGTCCTCGACTTCCGGGACGGCCTCAATGGCGAGGTCCCGGTCAGCAAAGTCATCGAGGTCGGTGGTGAAGCGCAGCGGCCGAAGTGCGGAGTCACGGTCAGGAAGGGTAATTTTGCCGCGAGCGGCTGCCTTGCCCAGTGACTCTTCGACCCTCTTGCGTCCGGCGGTCAAGGCCGCTGCATTCACCTCGTACACCAGAGTGTCGAGCCCGTTCCGTGCGCAGAGTGCGGCGATGCCGGAGCCCATGAGACCGCATCCGACTACGCCGACAGTGCGGATGACCATGACGGTGCCGCTCATCGGACTCCCTTGTGACTGAGCACTCTGCGGGCCATGACGACACGCTGGACTTGATTCGCGCCTTCGTATATTTGGGTGATCTTCGCGTCGCGCATCATGCGCTCGACCGGGTAGTCGCGGGTGTAGCCGTAGCCGCCGAGGAGCTGGACGGCGTCGGTGGTGATCTCCATGGCGGCGTCGGAGGCGTAGCACTTGGCGGCGGCGCCGAAGAAGGTGAGGTCCTCCTTGTCACCTCCGGCGGCATGGCGCTCCGAGCGGGCCGCGGCGGCGTAGGTGAGCTGGCGGGCGGCCTCGAGCTTCATGGCCATGTCGGCGAGCATGAATTGGACGCCCTGGAAGTCGCCGATGAGCTTGCCGAACTGCTTGCGCTCCTGGACGTAGCCCTTGGCGTAGTCGAGGGCGCCCTGGGCGATGCCGACGGCCTGGGCGGCGATGGTGATGCGGGTGTGGTCCAGGGTCTTCATCGCGGTGGCGAAGCCGGTGCCCTCGTCGCCGATCATGCGGTCGGCGGGGATGCGCACGTTGTCGAGGTAGACCTCGCGGGTCGGCGAGCCCTTGATGCCGAGCTTCTTCTCGGGCGCGCCGAAGGAGACGCCCTCGTCGGACTTCTCGACGATGAACGCGCTGATGCCGCGGGTGCGCTTCTCCGGGTCGGTGACGGCCATGACCGTGTAGTACTCGCTATCGCTGGCGTTGGTGATCCAGCGCTTGAGGCCGCTAAGCACCCAGAAGTCGCCGTCACGGACCGCGCGGGTCTTCATGCCGCCCGCGTCGGAGCCGGCGTCGGGCTCGGACAGGGCGTAGGAGAACATGCCCTCTCCCTTGGCGAGCGGGGCCATGTACTTCTTCTTCAGCTCCTCGGAGCCGGAGAGGATGACCGGGAGCGAGCCGAGCTTGTTCACCGCGGGGATGAGGGAGGAGCTGGCGCACACCCGCGCCACCTCCTCGATCACGATGACCGTGGCGAGCGCGGCGGCGCCGGCGCCGCCGTACTCCTCGGGGACGTGGATGGCGTGCAGGTCGGCGGCGACGAGGGCGTCGTGCGCCTCGCGGGGGAAGCGGGCGTCCTCGTCCACGGCGGCTGCGTGGGGGGCGATCTTCGTGTCGGTGAGGGCGCGGACCGTCTCGCGGAGCATGTCGTGCTCTTCGGACAGCCGGTACAGGTCGAACTCAGTCATGGTGCCTCGTGTGTCGATGTGCAAGGAGTGCTGATGGCTGTGTGGTGTCGATTACCCGGGCGCGGAAGCGGAGCGGAGTGGTAGTGGGATACCGGGTTTCGAGTGTCGTCCTATGAGCGGTGTGATGCGTGGTCAGGAGGAGGGCAGCCGCCTCGGCGTGTGTTCCCGCTCAGGAGTGTGTGTGGTTGGTGGGTGCGAACTGGATGAAGTACTTCAGTGCGTCGATGTTGTCGACGGCTTCGCGCCCAGCGACTTCGTCGAGGCGGGCACCCTGCAGTAGCCGTTTGACGGGGATTTCCAGTTTCTTGCCGGTGCGTGTGTGGGGCAGGCGGGGCACCTCGATGATGGCGTCGGGGACGTGGCGAGGTGATGCCTGGATGCGGATCGCGGTCGTGATGGTCGTCCGGAGTTCTTCGGTGAGTGTGTGCTCGGGTTCCATGACGACGAACAGCGGCATCCAGTAGCCATCATCGGGTAGTTCGGCTCCGATGACGAGACTTTCGCGGATGCCGGGCAGGGGGTCGACGACCGCGTAGATGTCGGCGCTGCCGAGGCGGACGCCTTGGCGGTTGAGGGTGGAGTCGGAGCGGCCAGAGACGATCACGCTGCCCCGGCGGGTGCGGGTCATCCAGTCACCATGACGCCACACTCCGGAATAGGCGTTGAAGTAGGCAGCGCGATAGCGAGTGCCGTCTGGGTCGTTCCAGAAGTACAGCGGCATGGATGGCATCGGGCGGCTGACGACGAGTTCCCCCACCTGGTCGGTCACAGGCCGGCCGTGGGCATCGAACGCCTTCAGCGAGACGCCGAGCATGGGCGCTGAGATTTCGCCCGGCCAGACGGGGGTGGTGGGGGCGCTGCCGGCGAAGCCGCTGACGATGTCGGTGCCGCCGCTGGTCGAGGCGACCTGAACGTGCGGGCCCACGTGGTCATGGACCCAGTAGTAGGACTGCGCGGGAAGAGGGGCGCCGGTGGAGCCGAGGATGCGCAGTTCTGAGAGGTCCAGATCCCGGCCCGGTTCCACGCCGGATTTGGCGCAGCCTTGGAGGTATCCGGGGCTGACGCCGAGAACGGCGGCGTGATGTTCGGCGGCCAGTTCCCACAGCCTGCCGGGTCCGGGATGGGTGGGGCTGCCGTCGTAGAGGACGATGGTGGCCCCGAGGAGCAGCCCGGAGACGACCATGTTCCACATCATCCAGTTGGTGGTGGTGTACCAGAGGAAGCGGTCGCCCGGTGAGAGGTCGAGGTGCAGACCGAGGAGCTTGTGATGGTCGAGGAGTACTCCTCCGTGGCCGTGGACGATGCCTTTGGGCGTGCCGGTGGTGCCGGAGGAGAACAGCACCCAAAGAGGCGCGTCGAACGGCACATGTTCGAAGATCGGGTTCGCGGGATCGGATGTCGCCTGCTGCCAGGAGAAGGTGTCGGGCTCCTCCAGCGGCGGCAGGTCCAGGTTGGGCACCTGGATGGTGGCTCGCAGGGTCGGCAGGGACCTGCGCAGTTCGCCGGCTTCCGTTCGCCGGTCGTGGCTGCGGCCGTTCCATCGGTAACCGTCGGCGGCGATGAGGACGACCGGCTCGAGCTGAGCGAAGCGTGCCTCGGCTCCCGAGGAACCGTAGTCCTGGCCGCAGGCAGACCACACGGCGCCAATACTGGCAGTGGCGAGGAATGCGACGGCGGCATGGATGGTGTTCGGCAGGTATCCGACTACCCGGTCGCCGACTGACACCCCTTGCGTGCGCAGCCATGCCGCGAGCGCGCCGACCTGCGAGCGCAGTTCCTGCCAACTGGTCTCGGTGGTGGTGCCGTCTTCGCCGACCGAGATTACTGCGATCTGCGCGTCGTCGCCGTGGCGTAGCGCGTGTTCGGCGTAGTTCAGGTGGGCGCCGGGAAACCATCGGGTGGTCGGCATGGGCGCGTCGTCCAGTACGACGTCCCATGCACCGGTGGCGCTGATGTCGAAGAACTCGCCGATGGCCGACCAGAATCCGGGCAGGTCCTGGATGGACCATCTCCACAGGGAGGTGTAGTCGGCGTGGGTGACGCCGGTACGGGCGCTGACGAAGTCGGTGAACTGTGCGATACGCGACTGCGCCGTAACCGCGGGATCGGGCGTCCAGATCGCTTCCACCGCGGTCTCGGGCTGGGGGGTGTTCATCGGTCGCCCCCGGGGCGAGCCACGGTCCGTCGGACTTCGGTGACGCGGCGGTCAGCGGCCGGACAGGCGTCGCCCGTCGTGCTGGTCCTGGTCTGCTGTTGCATGGGGGTCCTCACTGTGCCGGAGTGTGGGCGCCGGTCATCAGGGCTGCCAGGTCCTCGGGGGCGAGGAACGAGGGGGGCGGGGGCGGGCCCCAGGCGTAGAGGCCCTTGGCGCCTTCGAACACGCCGGGCTTCCACAGGGCGTCGTCGACGATGCAGTCGAGGTCGGAGTAGTACTCGGAGAAGGTGCCGGCCGGGTCCTTGAGGTACCAGAAGAAGTTCGAGCCGATGTGGTGGCGGCCCAGGCCCCAGGTGTGGCGGTCGGGGTCGGCCTCCAGCATGGCGGTGGCGCCGCGGCCGATCTCGTCGACGTCGTCCACCTGCCAGGAGGTGTGGTGCAGAAAGGCCACAGGTGCTTGCTGGACGAGGACGTTGTGGTGGTCGGTGGAGCAGCGCATGAAGGCGGCCAGGCCCTTGACGATGTCGCTGACCTTGAAGCCGAGGCCGTGCTGGAAGAAGCGCTGGGAGTGTTCCTGGTCCGTGGAGCCGAGGACGACGTGCCCGAGCTTGCGCGGCCGGACCGGCCCTTCGCGCAGGATGCCCGGCGCGCGTTCGCCGAGGCGGGCGGCGGTGCCCGGTGTGTTGTACGAGGCGGCCGGAAGGGGGGTCTGTCGTAGTCGCGGGGCGAGCTCCACGCGCACGAGGACCTCGGTGCCGGGGTCCATGGCTGTCACGGATTCGGCCGTGCGGTGGACGGGGACGTCCAGCCGGGTGAGGGAGGCGGCGACCCGGTCGAGGTCGTCGGGGTCGTCGGCGCCTACGCCGAGTTCGACCAGGCGGCGGCGGGGGGAGTGCACGATGCGCAGTTGCTCGCCGCCGTCGGCGGTCGACAGCACGTGGGAGGGCTGGGGTGCTCTCGCCTCGTCGGGGACTTCGGTGGTGGGCGTGAGGCCGAAGTCGGCGTAGTAGGCGGCCGTCTGCTGGACGTTCGGCACACCCATGACGATCTGGGTCAGTCGGTGCAATGACATGGTTGCGGCTCTTTCGATTCGACGAATAAGCGGGGCGGGAGCCGGTCTGGGCGGTGGCGGAAACCCTTGCGGTTGACCGGCGTGCGAGTCCCTTCGGGGTTTCAGGGGGCGATCATCGAGGTGCGCAGGGTGGCGATGCCTTCGATCCAGGTGACCAGCACGTCCCCCGGAGCCAGGAACTGCTGCGGGGTGCGGGCACCGCCGACACCGGCCGGCGTGCCGGTGAAGATCAGGTCGCCCGGCAGCAGGGGGCACACGGCCGACAGGCGGGTGATGAGCTCGGGGACGTCGAAAACCATCTCGGAGGTACGGCTCTTCTGCAGGATCTCGCCGCCTTCGAGCCGACAGCCCAGCTCCAGGTCGTCGGGGTCGTCGAATTCATCGGTGCTGACGAGCTCCGGGCCGACCGGTGCGAAGCCCGGGTAGGACTTGCCGAGGGAGAACTGCGGGGCCGGCCCGGTCAGCTGCAGTCGCCGTTCGGAGAGGTCCTGTCCCACGGTCAGCCCGGCCACGTACGACCAGGCGGTCTCCCGGGTCGCCCGGTGACAGTGGCGGCCGATGACGGCGACGAGCTCGGCCTCCCAGTCGACCAGCCCGTCGGGGAGAGTGACGGCCGAGTCGTGGCCGGTCAGGGACGTGACGAACTTGGTGAAGACAGCCGGTTCGGACGGCACGTCCAGCTTCGACTCCGCGATGTGGTCCCGGTAGTTCAGACCGACCGCGAAGATCTGGGCGGGCCGGGGAACGGGCGGCCCCCACACCGCGCCGGCGTCCGTGCCGACCTTCGGGGCCTCCGCTGCGTCCGGAGACGTCAGGAACGTGCGCGCCCAGGAGGAGAACGCCTCCCAGTCGGCCAGCGCGCTCTGCGCATCGGGACCGAAACGTCCCCCACTCGCCTCTGCGGCGTCGAGGTAGCCCTGCGGGCCCTTGATGGCCAGTCGTCCGTCGATGTTTGCCAGGCGCATGAGGTCCTCCATGCCGTTGCGGGTGTCTGCCGCGCAGCCTTCACCCAGAATTTCGTTAAAGCAAGAAATTAACGATAATTATTGAAGTTGTCGTTCTGCTGTTACGGTGGTTGGTCATGGCTGGTGAGAAGGCAACTAGAGGCGGCGTCGTCTACGCGCTGATCCGCGAGGACATCTTCCAAGGAGTGCTTCGGCCCGGGCAGCGGCTGCGTCTGGTGGAGTTGGCCCAGCGCTTCTCGGTCAGCCAGTCGGTCGTGCGGGAAGCCCTCACCCGCCTGTCGGAGCAGGGCCTCGTCCACGCCGCCCCCCAGCAGGGTTTCCGGGTGGTCACGGTGTCCCTGGAGGACCTGAACGAACTCACCGAAGCCCGGATCGAGATCGAGACCCTGGTACTGCGACGGGCGATAGAACGCGGCAGCCTCAGGTGGGAGGCGGACGTGGTCGCCGCCCACCATCACCTGGCCGGCGTTACCGCGGTGCGACCGGACGGCACCCTGAACAGCGAGTGGTTCACCGTCCACGAGCACTTCCACAGCAAGCTGCTCGACGCGTGCGGCAACGGGCGTCTGCTGGCCGCCGCTCTCAGCCTGAGGGATGCGGCCACGCTGTACCGGCGCTGGTCGCGACCCGTGGGTCACGACACCGAGCGCGACGTGGCGGCCGAGCACCGTGAACTGCTCGACGCGGTGCTGCGCAGGGACGCCGACGCGGCGGCCGGACTCCTCGCCCGGCACATTGACCGCACCTCCCAGGCCCTGCGAGCCGTGATCGAGGACGACACCGCCGAGGTGGCGTAGCCCGGCAGGGCGACGACGACGCCGACACCGGCCGACCAACCCCAGCCCTGTTGGACGGCAGCCGACCGGGACGCGCAGTGGCGCTTCCGCCGGCGTCGTTCACGGGGATGGTCCGATGACGGCCAGCGAGACACGGCAGCGCATGCTGCTCTCACGACGGCAAGGACGGCGTCATGACGGCTCACCACACACCCGGCCCCAATGACTGGATTTATGGGATCGCTCCCGACTGTGGGGACGCACCGCGTACTCCCGCCAGCTCGGCGCACAGCATCACCGCAGCGACGAACCGCCTCGGCCCCCAGCCCGTCGCCTGGGCTGTCGCCGTCGGCGACGAGCTGGCCCGTGTCATCACCCACGAGGTTCCCGAACTGGGAGGCGGCCCGGCGCCCTACGAAACCCTCCGGATGGGCACCGAAGCCGCGACGTTGTACGCGCTGCTCCTGCTTGCCGACCCTGCCGTCGACCAGGCCATTCCCGAGGAATCCTTGCTGGGAGACCGCGAATTCGCACGTAGGCGCCTCGGCCTGGACAAGGTGCTGCGCGGAATCCGCGTCGCCCACGCAGCCCTGACCAAGGCCCTGATGGGGCAGTGCCAGGAACTCACCCCGCCGTCCGAGCACGCGGAACAGCTCCGCCGCGTCTCCGAGCTGCTCTTCGGCTTCGTCGACGCGTTCTCCTCGCGGATGACGGCCGAGTACCTGGACGAGCACGACCGCTGGCTCACCAGCGGCGCAGCAGCCCGCGAGGAGACCGTCCGCTCGATCCTCGAGGACAGACCGGTACGGCAGGAAGCCGCGAAGAAACTTCTCGCCTACCGGCTGGAGGGCCGCCATCTCGCCGTCATCGCCTGGTGCGACAACCCAGCCGCGGACGCCACCACCGATCTGCAGCGTGCGGCGACCGAGCTGCTGCACAGGCGCTCCTGCACGTCGACCCTGGTCATCCCCACCGGCCGGACCACCGTATGGGCGTGGGGAGAACTGCACGCCACGCCCCCGGCCAACCCATCGGACCCATCGCTGAACCCGGACGACGTCCGCTTCGCCTGCGGCTCGGTACGCGAAGGACTGCCAGGCTTCCGCCAGTCGCATCAGGACGCCCAGAACACAGCCCGGGTCATGCAGCTCAACCCCGGCGGGACGGGCCAGGTCGTCGATTACCCGGATGTCGATCTGGCGGCCCTGCTCTCGGCCGACCTGCCCGCCCTGCGCCGCTTCGTGAGCGACGAGCTGGGGGCACTGGCGGCGGATGACCGGCACGCGGACCAGTTGCGCCGGACGCTGCATTTGTACTTGCGCAACGAGCGCAGCCTGACGACCGCTGCCGGACAGCTGCACGTGGCGCGCAACACCATCACCTACCGGGTCAAGCGCGCTCAGGAACTGCTCGGGCACGATCTCACCGCCCGATTGCCCGAGCTGATGACGGCCCTGGAGGCCGCGCAGACGCTGGGCCCTGCAGTACTCCGACCGGAAAAAGACGGCGCGCATGACGATCCTTACCAACGTCCGTGACAGATCGGGTCTCTCAGATCAGCGGAGTGACCTGCTCTTCGATGCCCAGCAGCGCCCGCCCGTACAGTTCCCCGGCGATGGCCGGGTTGATCACCGCGTGCCGGCTGCCCGTCTCCTGGTCCCGCCAGATCCGCTGCAGCGGGTTGGCCTCGGCGAAGCTGCCGGCGCCCTGGATGCTCAGCAGCAGATCCAGCGCTTCACGGGAGCGGCGGGCCACGTAGCCGGTGTCCATCCGCACCCTCGCCCGCGTCTCGAACGGCATGTACTCATCCCGGGCCGCCCAGGTGTCGATGTCCTCCGCGGCCCGCATCAGATGCAGGCGGGCGGTGTCGATCAACTGGGCCGCCTCGGCCATCTGGATCTGCGTCGAGGGGGCCTCACTGGCCCGCTCGTAGAAGGTGTAGGAGATACCCCTGCCCTTGGCGAGGGAGGCGCTCACCACGTCCATCCCGGCCTGAGCCAGTCCCACCTGCGGTCCCGCCAGCACCAGCGCAAGTACCGGAACCAGCGCGGAGCGGTACAGGGCCTCGCCCTTATGCTCGGTGGGATACACGCCCTCTACGCCCTGGGTCACGGACAGGATGCGGTGCGCGGGCACGAAGACCTCGTCGGCGACGAGGGTGTTGCTGCCCGTGCCCCGCATACCGGCCACGTACCAGGTGTCCTCGACCGTCAGTTCGGCCATCGGGATGAGAGCGGAGCCCTGGTCGATCTGCTGTCCTGATGCGTCCACGACGGGGACGCCCAGGCACGCCCACTGCGAGTGCAGGCTGCCCGAGGCGAAGCCCCAGCGGCCCGTGACGACCAGCCCGCCCTCCACGGCCCGGGTGGTGGCGCTGGGGGCGAGCACGCCGCACACCCGTGCGTCGGGATTCTCGCCCCATACCTCCTGCTGGGCCCGCTCGGGGTAGAGGCCGACCATCCAGTTGCAGACGTTGATCAGCGTGGTCACCCAGGCCGTCGACCCGCACCCGCGGGCAAGCTCGGAGGTGATCTCCAGGAAAGTCCTGATGCCGGCCTCGTGGCCGCCCAGACGCTGCGGCACGGCCAGCCGGAACAGCCCCGCCTCGGACAGGGCAGCGATATTCTCCTCGGCCACCTTCCGGTCCGCTTCGGTGCGGGCTGCGTTCTCGCGCAGCAGGGGCACCAGTGCCGCCGCACTCTCCTTCAGCGCCCCGGCGGACGCGGTGTTCGTCTGCGGAGCGGTTGCCGTCGTGGTCATGGGGTCCTCCGGAGTTTCACGGCTCATGTGGCGCACCTCACGTGGCAAGGTGCCGCTACCGGCATTCCACGCCTGGGCCGCACCGCTGTCGTGTGTCCGGGGCCGCAGACTTCGTCCGGCCGGTTGGGCTGCGGGACCAGTTCGGTGGTCATTTGGGCCCGGGGCCCAGGACCGCGCGCCTGAGTTGAGCGTCCGGCCCAATGCCATGCGGAGGTAACCGTGGATTCACTGAGAGGAAACCCGCGCCGCCGACGCCGCGAGCGATCGCACGCGGCGCACGGCCCGACTCCCACTTCCCTGGAGATCGCTGTGTCCACCTCTGCCCTTGCCGCACCAGACCTGCCCGCCAGCGCTACGGCCGACCCCGCGGTGATCCGCCGGGTACTGGGTCATGTGCCGACCTCGGTGTGCGTGGTGAGCGCCACGACGCCGCAGGGCCCAGTAGGAGTGACGGTGGGCAGCTTCACCTCCGTCTCCCTCGACCCGCCGCTCGTGGTCTTCTACTGCGGACGGCAGTCAGCCAGCGCGGAGGCGATCATCAGCACCGGGCACTTCTGCGTGAACGTGCTGGCCGAAGACCAGCAACAGGTGTGCGCGGCCTTCGCCGGCCGGTCCGCCGACCGGTTCGCCACCGGAGATTGGCAACTGACAGGCCAGGCGGCCCCGCGGCTCGGCGGAGCAGCGGCCTGGATCGAGTGCGCCGTCGAGGGCAGTTTCCCCGCGGGTGACCACGTAGCGGTGGTGGGCCGGGTGCGGCAGCTGGCCGCACCCGGCACGCCCCGCAAACCCCTGGTCTTCCACCGCGGCCAGCTGGTTCGCCTCGATCGCGCCTGCGGCATGCATGTGCCCACCCATTCCTTCGACTGGTGGGACATCTAATCCCCAGGCCGCACACCGCACCGGTGCTCAGGCACGACGGCGACCGACACGCCGAGACCGGTGGCAGGAGACATCCGACGGCGCGGTGCAGCAACCGTCCGGAGCCTTCACCGTCGTATGCCCGCACCGTCAAAGGGCACGGCCCGACCACCGTCCTCGGCGAGCCGACGCGAGACCGCACGGGCCGTGGCCCGTACGGCCGGGCCATAGCCCGCATCCATAAACCCGGGGCTGGGCGCCACCACCGACAGCGCGGCCACCACACCGTTTTCGTCCCGTATCGGTGCGGCCACGGTGCTCAGCGGCCAGGGCCGACTCTGGTGACCGAAGGCGTAATCACCGCGCCGAATCTCTGCCAGCAGACGGCGCAGATCGGCAGGGGAACGGACATCGTCAGGCCCGTGCGCAGGCTCATAGACGCCGATGGCGTGCTCCTGGTCGGAGGACGGTGCGAAAGCGAGCAGCACGAGCCCGACGCCGGTGGAGGTCAGCGGAAGCCGGCCCCCGACGCGGTAGCGCACCGCGCTCGCGTCGAGCGCCGAAAGCCGCTCGATCAACAGCGCTTCCCCCTGGTCGCGCACCGCGAGCAGTACGTGCTGGCGGGTGACGTGGAAAAGATCTTCCATGAAGGGCATCGCAAGGGAGCGCAGCCCGTGACCACGCGGTGCCAGGGAGGCGATCTCCAGCAGCCGCAGCCCCACGGTGAAACGGCCGTCCTCCAGGCGTTCGAGCGCACCCACGTCGATCAGCATGCGGGCCAGCCGCAACGTACTGCTGCGGGGGATGCCGCTCCGCTGCGCGAGTTCACCGAGAGTCTGCGCACGATGGTCATTGTCGAACGCGCTGAGCAGCGCAAACGCCCGGCGGATCACAGGCGGCCCCTCCGGAGGTCTGCCTCCTCGGCGCGGCAAGGAGTGGCCGTCCGGAACATGCGTTTCATTCATCGGAATCACCAGCGCCATCGTACGACCACCGTTCCTACGGTGACGGGTGTACCGAAATACGACAAGGGAGGCCCTCTCATGGCACCGACCGGACTCATCGACGTCCACGCCCACTTCGTCACCGACGGCTACGTGGCAGCGGCGCGGTCCGCGGGGATCGAGCACCCCGACGGGATGCCCGGCTGGCCCACGTGGAGCATCGAGAAGCATCTGGAGCTGATGGAGCGCGGGGGGATCGAGAAGTCCTACCTGTCGGTGTCCTCCCCGGGGGTGCATTTCGGCGACGACGCCGCGGCGCGCGCCCTGGCCCGTGAGGTCAACGAGTTCGGCGCCCGGGTCCGCGCGGAGCACCCGCAGCGCTTCGGCCACTTCGCCTCCCTCCCGCTGCCCGACGTCGAGGGATCGCTCGCCGAGGCCGCCTACGCGCTCGACACCCTCGGCTCCGACGGAGTGACCGTGGAGAGCAACCATCACGGCCTCTACCTGGGCGATGCAAGCCTGGAGCCACTGTGGGCGGAGCTCGACCGCCGAGGTGCTGTCGTCTTCGTCCACCCCACATCGCCGCCCCACGCCGAGGACATCTCCCTGGGCCGGCCACGGCCGATGCTCGAGTTCCTCTTCGACACCGCCCGTACCGCGAGCGATCTGCTCTTCCACGGCGTGCTCGCCCGCCATCCGCACATCCGCTGGGTGCTGACCCACGGCGGCGGCGTGCTGCCGCTGCTGGCCGACCGCCTGGAACTGTTCCGCACCCTGGTGGACGACGGTCCCGCGAACGCCGCGACTGCCCGAGAGCAGCTCGGGCGCCTGTGGTACGACATGGCCGGCACGCCGTTCCCGCGCCAGATCCCAGCATTCGACGCGGCGTTCGGCACCGAACGCCTCCTCTACGGCAGCGACCACTGCTGGACCCCGGCCGACGCGGTGCTCGCACAGATCGCATCCGTCGACTCCGCAGAGCAGCCCTCCGCGACCGAAACCTGGCGGTCACTGACCACCGGCAACGCCCACCGCCTGTTCACCGCAGACGCCCGTTGACCACCACCCGCCGCCCCAAGGAAAGGGAAACACCGTGCCCGCACACCCCCCACTGCTCCTGAGCTCAGCGACCGTCATCGACACCCGCGACGGCTCGCTCCACCCCGAAATTGACGTGCTGATCCAGGACGGCGCCATCACCGCCGTCGGACGCGGCCTGACCGCACCGGACGGCGCCACCACCGTCGATGCTCGCGGCCGCTACCTGGTCCCGGGCTACAACGACATGCACGCCCACCCGCTGGGCCGCGGCGGAAACCTGGCGGCCACACTGCAGCTCATGCTCGCTCACGGCATCACCGGCTACCGCCAGATGTCCGGCGACCTCGACCTGCTGCACGCCCGCGCTTCGGGCACCCTGAAGTTCCCCCAAGCCTCACCGGCCCTGCTCGCGATGCCCGGCCCGCTCCTGACGACGATGAACACCACCACAGCCGAACAGACCGCCGTCACGGTCCGCGCGCAGATAGAGGCCGGTGCGGACTTCGTGAAGTCGGCTGCAATGACCAAAGAACGCTTCTTCGACGCGCAAGCCGAGGCACTCCGGCTCGGCGTCCCGATCGTCGGCCACCTCCCGGGAGGCATCGACGTCCTGCGGGCCTCACGTATCGGCATCAAATCCATCGAGCACTTCGGCTCCGGGATCGGCGTACTGGCCTGCTGCTCCACCGACGAACACGAGATCCAGCAGGCCGCCGGGGCACGACAACGGCTCAGCCTGCCGAACGTCAAGCTGCCGTTCATGGACAAGGTGGTCGACGCCATCTCCAAGCAAGTGGTGATCAACCCCGTCAACCTGAACAAGCCCGAAGACATCGCGCTCGTTGACCATGCGGTACGTACCTACGACGAAGGACGTACGCACGAGCTCGCCGAACGCTTCGCGGCGGACGGCACCTGGCATGTGCCCACACTGATCCGGCAGAAGACCAGCAAGCTCTGCGACGATCCCGCCTTCGCCGCCGACCCCGACCTTCGCTACATCTCCCGCGCCACACTCAAGACCTGGAAGAAAACGGTCACGACATACCGCAAACGGTTCTCTCCCGAG
Organism: Streptomyces sp. NPDC043867; assembly: GCF_056435845.1. Classification (NCBI taxonomy): domain Bacteria; kingdom Bacillati; phylum Actinomycetota; class Actinomycetes; order Kitasatosporales; family Streptomycetaceae; genus Streptomyces; species Streptomyces sp. NPDC043867. The sequence goes on from NZ_JBWKDS010000020.1 coordinate 145,651, forward strand.
CAGCGTGCCACCCTCGCCGCCTCCCACCGGTACGAATACGACATGGCCAGGATCTTTGATGCCGCAGGCGTCAAGATGCTCCTCGGCACCGACTCCTCCGGAGCCATCTGGGTCATCCCGGGTGCCGCACTCCACGACGAGATCGACCTGGCCGCCGAGGCCCAGATCCCTGCCCTGCGGCTGCTGCAGATGCTCACACTGTTCGCCGCCGAGTTCCTCGGCACCACGGACCACATGGGCACCGTCGAGGTCGGCAAGAACGCAGACCTCGTCCTCCTCGGCGCCAACCCACTCGACGACGCGGCAAACCTGCACCGCATCGTCGGCGTGGTCCGCGCCGGCACTCACTATTCCGAACACGACCTGACGATCATGAAGGACCAGATCGCGGCGGCCCGGTCCATCGACTGATCCGTGCCGGCAGACAGCCAACTCCAGCCCGGATGCCACTGAAGGTCCGGACCACTGCCGCTTCGTCTCACCGCTACGCCGGGCCTACGTCCGCGGGCGAGCGGAACAGAACCCGCGCGCGCCTGCGCCGAAGCGCTTCCGCCTCAGCTCAGCCGGCCGCGCGCAGCAACCCTCCACGAAATGAGAACTGCATGACGGACATCGACATCATTTCCCAGACAGTGCTGCTGGAGCGCCAGGGGCGCGACCGCGGCTGGTGGGACCAGATGAGGGCCTGCTTCTGGGCCGACTCCACCGTGGCCCTCAGCTGGTTCCAGGGCAGCGGGCCGGGCTTCGTGGACGCATCCGAAGCAATGTCCGGCCGCGGGGACGCCAGCGTCCACCGCCTGTCCCCGCCCACCGTCCAGATCGTCGGCGACCGCGCTTTCGTGGAAATGCCCGCGGGCATCGAGGTACGGACCGACATCAACGGCGCCACCGCCGACCTCGCCTCCTACACGCGGATCATCTACCGCCTCGAACGCCGCGACAACCACTGGCGCATCAGCGCACTGGAGTGCATCTACGAACGCGACACCCTCACCCCCGCCATCCCCGGACAACAGGTCACCATTCCTCCGGCGGAGCTAGCACCGTACCGAGTGCCGTACGCGATCCTCAGCTGGCACCTGGCCCGACGCGGATACGAGGTGAATGCCAACCTTCTCGGAGACGACCAGCCTGAACGCACTGCGGCCTTCTATGCCGACACACTGCGTTGGCTGCGAGGCTGAAGCTGCCTGCGCCCCAGTTTTTCGCGCATGCGCGGTGAGGGACGCCCATGCCTCACGGAACTGTACGCACCTTGTAGTCGTAGGCGGGGCAGCCAGCCAAGGTCCACAGCTCCTACGCGACGGTGCTGCTGGCGGGCCTGTGCCTCATGCGCCTGGGCCATGGGTACGGCCTTCATGCCCGCGATGCGCCTAACCACCCGCGACGGCTGCGTCGCTTCCGCCATAAGTTCAACACCTGCCAGCAGATCGGCGGCTTGATCGACGCCGCCCTTCTGTTGATAACAGCCACCAACATCGCGCACGTGGTCAGCACCAGGTTCACCGACCGGGGGGTGTGCCGCGGCCCCTTTCGCTCGCCAGTCGGGCAGCTCTTGCAACCTCGGTGACGAACCCGGCCATCATCGCCCACCCCGGGGGCGCCGAAGCAACCCTCACCGCCTACGAACAGCCCCTGTTCCCGCGCAGCGTGTCCTTCTATGAGGACGCCCGCGCCATCATAGACATCTGCCTGGACGACCAGGGACGACAAGGACATAGCCCGCCGCTTTCCGCTGCAGCACCGTGATCTCAACGCTGTTCAGAGAAGAATTCGCCGTCATCCTGGCGCTGCACACCGACCACCTGGAGCAGCACCTCGCGCAGCTGGTCCCCATGCTGCACACCCCCGTCGTCCTCGAGGACGGCCGCACCGTCGACGTCGCCGCCTCGGTCGGCGCCGCGACCCCGCACGCGGTCGGCTCCCGCGACCTGACCGTGCTACATCGGGCCGCCGACGCCGCCCTGTACGACGGCAAGCACTCGGGACGCGCCGTCCTTGCGACCGCCGCACACGCCGTCACGCCGTCCGTCAACGGCCGGCGCGCGGGCAGGCCGGGAACGGCCGTTTGGGGGCGAGCAGCATGAGCACGGTGACCCTCCCGCAGGGTGACTGGATCCGCGGCATCAGCATCCGGCTGCCGTACGCGGGCTGCGTCCTCGCCGGCGCCAAGACCGTGGAAAACCGGCCAGCCCGGTGGCGGACTGGCTGGGTGCAGCTCCACACCAGCAAGAACATCGATCAGCCCGCCCCCCCGTAATCCACTGATCGGCCGCACGATCTGCGGCCGCAGGCTGGTCACGGGCGCGGTGGTTGCCGTCGCCCGGATCACCGACTGCCACCAGGACCGAGGGCGCTCCGCCTGCTCGGAGTGGGCCCATCCGGGCGCCTGGCACCTGGTGCTCGACGACGTCCAGGAGCTGCCTCTGCCTGTTCCCGCGCGGGCAGGTTGTGACCTGGAGGTCGTCTCTAGTGCCACGTCAGGCAACGTTTGCCCTGTCCGCTCCCGGCACCTCGGGGCGATGTTCCCCGTCGATATGTCCGCCGTTCGGGGGCACGGCCAGCGCGGGGCAACGCGACCCCGAGCCGTCGTTCCGTCGCGAGGCAGCGGCCAACGCGCCAGGACAAAGCACGTCAAGCTGTAACTCGCGTGGGCCGGTATCGCAGGGCTACCGCCCCCGACCGGAACTCATGGCAGTCCACGAGTTCGAGCTGGATGCGCTCGCGCAGACCGGCGAGCAACGTCGGCCCGTGTCCGGCAAGGACCGGCTGAACAAGGAACTCGTACTCGTCGATCAGTCCCAGATCTGCCAACGCCAGGGGGAGCGTCACGCCACCCACCCACAGACCCTCGCCTGACTCCTGCTTGAGCCGCTGAACCGCTTGCCCCAAGTCGCCTCGCACCAGGTCGGCATTCCAATCGACCCCGCTCAGCGTGCTCGACACGACGTACTTCTTCGCCCGATCGATGGTCTCGGCGAACGGGATCTGCCACTCATCCATCCAGTCAGGCCACGTGCCCGTGGCCGGCTTCCGCCACGCCGACTCCATCATCTCGTAGGTTACCCGGCCGAATAGCAGGGCACCGGCTCGCTCCATCTCAGCGGTCCAGTAGCGCATCAACTCCTCGTCCGGGGGGAGCCCTGCCTCGTGATGGCAGCAGCCGTCGAGCGTGACGTTGATCGAGTATCGAAGTGGTCTCATCTCGTTGCTCTCCCTTGATGCGCGCAGCGCGTTTTCACCGGACCGTATTCAGACGACTGCCGGCGCCATTTCTCATCGGTGCCGCGTCACCTGCCGCCGGCTCAGGTCAACGACCAACGTCGCAAACGTTGCCTGACGCGGCACTAGATCTGCTGGTGCAGGTCTTTCAGCAGCTGCCGGGCTTCCGGCCGTGATCGGCCGCCCTCGCAAGAAGTCGTTGTCCGAGCCAGGCCTGGTAGCGGCTCCCGGCCCGGTCCTTGACTGGCGCGACAGCCAGCACTTCGACCGCTGGCAGGACCGCCCCTGCGCGCTGTGCGAGCAGCCACGCCGATGCGCTCCCACTACGGGGAGCCCGCGCATAAGACGTCGTTTCACTTGGTGAGTCGACGGTGGTTGATGAGGCTGGTGGCGATGGCGGTGAAGGCCAGGAAGTGTTCGGGCTTGCGTTCGTAGCGTCGGTGAAGTCGGCGGCATCCACCGAGCCAGGACATGGTGCGCTCGACCACCCAGCGGTGTTGGCCCAGCCGTTGTGAGTTCTCCACGCCGCGGCGGGCGATGCGAGGAATGACGTTCCGCTCGCGGAGCCATCGGCGTAGGGAGGGATAGTCGTAGCCCTTGTCCCCGTGGAGTTTCACCGGCCTGCGGCGCCGTGGTCCGCGAGGGCTGCGGACGGGCGGGATCCCCATGACCAGCGGTTGGAGGGCCAGGCTGTCATGGGTGTTGGCGGCCGAGATGGCGACAGAGACGGGCAGGCCGGCACGATCGACGACGAGGTGGATCTTTGATCCCAACTTGCCGCGGTCGGTCGGATTCGGTCCGGTCAGCTGCCCCCTTTGAGAGCGCGGACGCTGACGGAGTCAACAGCGAATCGGGACCAGTCCAAGGTTCCCTGGGCACCGAGCTCGTCGAGAATGACGCGGTGCAGACGGGCCCACACACGCTCCTGACTCCACCGCGCGAAACGTCGGTAGACGGTGGGCCAGGCCGGCCCGAACACCGGCGGCAACTGCCGCCAAGAGCACCCCGACGTGGCCACGAACACGATCGCGGTCAGGCATTCACGATCCCCGGCCCGCCTACGGCCCCCGCCCTGCGGACGCACCACCACCGTCTCCGGCACCACCCGCCGAAACAACTCCCACAACTCATCCGAGACCAGATGCTCAGCAAGACTCGTCATACCAACCCAACGACATCCTGCACCAAAGGAAACGACGTCCTATTGTTTCTGGCGCACGTGGAGCAGATTCCTTCGCGCTGCTGTACGTGGGCCGGTCGCGGTGCGCATTCGTGCCCATTGACACAACGGGCACGGTGAGGCTCGTGGTTGCCAAGCCAGCCCTCCTCAAGCACGATTCCGCCCAGTTCAGCCACCCGTTCCCGGAAAGCTGCCTCGGCCTCCTGGGAACGCCCCTGGTGGGCGCAGGTGCGGCAGAGGCCCTTGCCGGCCAGGACATTGGTCGGATAGGTCGCGTGCTCGTGTCCCGCCCCGCATCTCACCCGGTGAGGTTTCCGGGTGCCGAGCTACTCGGGTTCGAGGACCTCGCCACCCAGGTCGGCCACGCGCGCTCGGAACAGTGCGTCGGCTCGCATGGAGCTCGCCTTCGACGCGCTCACGATCCACTCACCCTGTGCGAGGCAGGAACGTTGCCCACCTCTGAGGGCGGCGTTGTCGCCTGATCGTCGGCAGGGTGGTGCTTGTCAGCCGGAGTGGTTGCGGGCGTCACGCCGCTGGTCATGTCTCCCAACGTGTATCTCCCCATGACGGGGGATCATCGCAGGGGCCACTGACATCCGAGTTCCAGGCCGCACTCTCGCCAGCCCCGTTCAGGAGCTGGCCAAGAGGCATGGCTGCGGTGTCGTCGGTCCTGCGGATCACCGTGTAGACCACGTCGGGCTCAGCAACGGCCGTACCGATGTGAACGCCGCAGCACGAGACGACGCTGCCCTGCTCGTCTGAGACGAGGAAGCCCGTCGGTCCTGCAGGGTGCCGGGGTCTTGAGCGTGGGGTGCCGGCACATGCTGGTCATGATGGTGCCCAGCCGTCGCCCTGGAAGTAGTGGTGCCGTCGACATCGGTGAGGCAGGCACGCGGGAGCACATACGATCCCACAAGCAGGCCGGGCCTGCGTCGAGCACGTCTTCGCCCGCATGAATGCATGGAAGATCCTCCGCGCCTGCCGTCTCAAGGGCGACGGCGTCCACCACGCCATGCTCGGCATCGCCCGGCCACGCAACCTCACCCTCGCCGGATAAAAAAGTGGCCCGTACCTCGGGCGATCACAGCCCAGTCCACTCGGAGATCTCTTAGACCGTGTCCTATGTGGAGCTGGGTCGTTGGGCTTGGTTATGGGGCGGGGTACGTGGAGTTGGATTGTTCCGGACGGGCTGTGGGAGATCGCGG
>NZ_JBWKDS010000021.1:0-150375 GCF_056435845.1 Streptomyces sp. NPDC043867
GAGTCGACGCGGAGCGTCGGCGACCGACGACAACGCCGCAGATGTGCGTGCCGGACCCCGCGACGCCGGCGTGATCCAAACGACAGGCCCTAGGCCCCGGACCCGGTTGCCCGCCCGCCGGAGGGGTCTTCGCCGGCTGGAGGTCCCGGCCCGTCCGGCGGGTGAGGACGGGCGTACCGGTGCTGTCCGGGGGTCCGGGGGCGGAGCCCTCGGGTAAGCGGAACCGCTACCGTTGGCCGGATGAGCACCGAGGAGCAGCCCACGACGGAGTCCGCACCCGCGGGGAACGCACCGCGCTCCCTGGCGGAAGCCCTCCGCGCGCGGGACGACGCCTCCCTGGCCGCGCTGCTGCGTGCCCGCCCGGACCTCATCACGCCCGTCCCCACCGATCTCACCCAGCTGGCGACGCGGGCCGGCACCCGCGCGTCCGTCGTGCGCGCGCTGGAGCGGCTGGACCGTTTCGCGCTGCAGACGGCGGAGGCGCTGGCGGTGGCGCCGGAACCGGCGGTGTACGGCGAACTGCTCGGGCTGATGGCGGGCGACGACCGTGATCCGGTGGTCGCGGAGGCGCTCCCCCATGCTCTGGGCACGCTGCGCGAGCAGGCGCTGGTGTGGGGTGCGGACGACCGTCTCCGTCTGGTCCGTACGGCGCGTGAGCTGCTCGCGCCGTCCGCGCAGCATCCGTCCCCGACGGGGCTCGGGCCGACGGTGGCGGAGGCCGCGTCGGGTATGTCGCCCGGCCGGATCCAGGAGATCGTGACGGCGGCGGGTCTTGCGACCACGCACGACTCGGTGTCGGCCGTCGCGGCGCTGACGGAGCTGTTCACGGACCGTACGCGGATGTCCGTGCTGCTGGACGGGATTCCGGCGGACTCGCTGGAGGTGCTGTCCCGGCTGGTCTGGGGTCCGCCGTACGGCCAGGTGACCGCCGATCCGGCGCCCCGGCTGCGGCTGCTTCTGGACCGGGGGCTGTTGCTGCCGACCGCGCCGGGCACGGTCGTCCTGCCGCGGGAGGTCGCCCTGCATCTGCGGGCGGGCCGCGCGCACCGCGAGACGCAGCCGGTGCCGCCGGCCGTGGAGCCGGGTGCGGCGCACCGTCCGGCGATGGTGGACGCGACGGCGGCGGGCCAGGCGTACACCGCGCTCGCGACCGTCGAGGAGCTGCTGAAGGACTGGGACGAGGGCGGTCCGGCGGTGTTGCGCGCGGGTGGGCTGAGCGTGCGCGACCTGAAGCGGACGGCGGTCGCGCTGGACGTGCCGGAGCCGGTGGCCGCGTTCTGGGTCGAACTGGCCTACGCGGCCGGGCTGCTGGCGTCGGACGGTGATGCCGACGAGCGGTACGCGGCCACGCCCGCCTACGACGAATGGCTGGAACTGCCCTCCGCGGAGCGCTGGGCGCGGCTGGCCGGGGCCTGGCTGGCGGCGACCCGCACGCCGGGTCTGGTCGGCGGACGGGACGCCAAGGACCGTACGCTCTCGGCGCTCGGCCCCGGTCTTGACCGCTCCGCGGCTCCGGAGGTCCGGCACCGTGTCCTCGCGCTCCTCGGCACGCTGCCCGAGGGCGCGTCGCCCTCCGCGGACTCCCTCCTGTCCCGGCTTCACTGGGAGCGTCCGCTGCGTGGCGCCCAGTCGGCGCAGGACGACGACCTGCGCACGCGGCTGGCCCGGTGGACGCTGTCCGAGGCCGAGTCCCTGGGCGTGACGGGGCGCGGGGCGCTGTCCTCTCACGGGCGGGCGCTGCTCGGGCTGCCCGCGGCGGGGGGCGCGAACGCCGCAGGGGCGGCTGAAGCGGCTGGGCCGGCTGAGGGCGCCGGGGCCGCTGGGGTCGCCGGGGTCGCCGGGGTCGCCGGGGTCGCCGGGGTCGCGAACGCCCCAGGCACCGAGAACGCCGCAGGGACCCCAGGGACCCCAGGGACCTCTGGGACCTCTGGGACCTCTGGGACCTCTGGGACCTCTGGGACCTCTGGGATCCCTGGGAGGGCGAACGCCTCGGGCACCGCGAACGCCGCAGGGGCGGCCAGGACCTCTGGGACCGCCGGGACCGCAGGAAGGGCGGACGCCGCCTCGGAGGCCGGGCCGTCCGGTCCCGGTGACGGGCTCCCCGCCCGTCCGCACCACCCCCCGGCCCCCGCCCCGCGGCCCGTCCGCACGCCCGCCGAGCAGGCCGCGGACGCCGCCCACGCGGCCCGGCTCCTCGCGCCGCTCCTGCCGGAGCCGCTGGACCACGTCCTGCTCCAGGCCGACCTGACCGCGGTCGCGCCCGGGCCGCTGCGGCGTCCGCTGGCCGACATGCTCGGGGTGCTCGCGGACGTGGAGTCGAAGGGCGGCGCGACGGTGTACCGGTTCACGCCGGGGTCGGTGCGGCGGGCCCTGGACGCGGGCCGGGCGGCGTCGGACCTGCACGCCTTCCTGGCCGAGCACGCGCGTACACCCGTGCCGCAGCCGCTCACCTATCTGATCGACGACGTGGCGCGCCGCCACGGTCATCTGCGCATCGGCGCGGCCTCGGCGTACGTCCGCTGCGACGACGACGCGGTGCTGAACGAGATCCTCGCCGACAAGCGCTCGGCCGGGCTGCGGCTGCGCCGTCTCGCGCCGACCGTCCTCGCCGCCCAGGCGGATCCGGCGGCGCTCCTCGACGGCCTGCGCGCGATGGGCTTCGCGCCCGCCGCCGAGTCCGCCGAGGGTGACGTCCTGATCACCCGCGCCCATGCCCGCCGCACGCCGCCGCGCACGGCCCCCCAGCCGGTCCCGGAGGGCCCGCCGGTCCCCGACGCCACGTTGCTGGGTGCCGCGATCCGCGCGGTCCGCGCCGGTGACCTGGCCGCCACGGCCCCGCGCAGGACGGCCCCGGACGCCGCCCCCGCCACGGCCGGCGAGCTGCCCCGCACGAGCGCCGCGGAGACCCTCGCCACGATGCAGGCCGCCGTCCTGACCGGCGAGTCCCTGTGGATCGGCTACGTCAACGCCGAGGGCGCCGCCAGCCAGCGCGTCATCGCGCCCGTCCGGGTCGAGGGCGGTTTCGTGACGGCGTACGACCACACGGCGGACGAGGTCCGCACCTATCCCCTGCACCGCGTCACCGGCGTCGCGGAACTGGCGGACGACCAGCCCTGAGGCCGACCTCGACGTGATCGCCCGCCGGTACGGCACACTGGACGTTTGGCCGCACGCGTCGGATGCGGGCCGGGACCGGAAAGGGCACTCGCGTGAACGGACCCCTCATCGTCCAGTCGGACAAGACCCTGCTCCTCGAGGTCGACCACGAGCGGGCGGACGAGTGCCGTCGGGCGATCGCGCCGTTCGCGGAGCTGGAGCGGGCCCCCGAGCACATCCACACCTACCGGCTGACTCCGCTCGGGCTGTGGAACGCGCGCGCCGCGGGCCATGACGCCGAGCAGGTCGTGGACGCGCTCGTGCAGTACAGCCGCTATCCCGTGCCGCACGCGCTGCTCGTGGACATCGCCGAGACGATGGACCGCTACGGGCGGCTGACGCTCAGCAAGCATCCGGCGCACGGGCTCGTCCTGACGACCACGGACCGGCCGGTGCTGGAGGAGATCCTGCGGTCGAAGCGGGTCGCGCCGCTGGTCGGCGCCCGTCTCGACGCCGACACGGTCGCCGTGCACCCCTCCGAGCGCGGGCAGATCAAGCAGACGCTGCTGAAGCTGGGCTGGCCGGCCGAGGACCTCGCCGGGTACGTCGACGGGGAGGCGCACCCGATCGAGCTGGCCGAGGACGGCTGGGCGCTTCGCCCGTACCAGAAGCAGGCCGTGGAGAACTTCTGGCACGGCGGCTCGGGCGTGGTCGTGCTGCCCTGCGGCGCGGGCAAGACCCTGGTCGGCGCCGGGTCCATGGCCCAGGCGAAGGCCACCACCCTGATCCTGGTCACGAACACCGTCTCGGCCCGGCAGTGGAAGCACGAGCTGGTGAAACGGACGTCGCTGACCGAGGAGGAGATCGGCGAGTACAGCGGTACGCGGAAGGAGATCCGGCCGGTCACCATCGCCACGTACCAGGTGCTGACGACCCGGCGGAAGGGCGTCTACCCGCACCTGGAGCTGTTCGACTCCCGTGACTGGGGGCTCATCGTCTACGACGAGGTGCATCTGCTGCCCGCGCCCGTCTTCAAGTTCACCGCCGACCTCCAGGCGCGCCGCCGGCTCGGGCTGACGGCGACGCTGGTCCGGGAGGACGGCCGGGAGTCGGACGTCTTCTCCCTCATCGGGCCCAAGCGGTTCGACGCGCCGTGGAAGGAGATCGAGGCGCAAGGGTACATCGCGCCCGCCGACTGCGTGGAGGTGCGGGTCAATCTGACCGACTCCGAGCGGCTCGCGTACGCCACCGCGGAGACCGAGGAGAAGTACCGGTTCTGTGCGACCACCGCGACCAAGCGGAAGGTCACGGAGGCGCTGGTGCGCAAGTTCGCCGGGCAGCAGATCCTCGTCATCGGCCAGTACATCGACCAGCTCGACGAGCTGGGCGAGCACCTGGACGCGCCCGTCATCAAGGGCGAGACGTCGAACGCGCAGCGGGAGAAGCTCTTCGAGTCGTTCCGGCAGGGCGAGATCAGCGTGCTCGTGGTGTCGAAGGTGGCGAACTTCTCGATCGACCTGCCGGAGGCCACGGTCGCCATCCAGGTGTCGGGCACCTTCGGTTCGCGGCAGGAGGAGGCGCAGCGCCTCGGCCGCGTCCTGCGTCCGAAGGCCGACGGCCACCAGGCGCACTTCTATTCGGTCGTAGCCCGCGACACCATCGACCAGGACTTCGCGGCGCACCGCCAGCGCTTCCTGGCGGAGCAGGGGTACGCGTACCGGATCGTCGACGCGGACGAGCTGCTGGCGGGCAGCTGACCCGGTTCAGGGCGCGGGCAGGGCGAGCACCAGGAAGAGGACCGTCACGGGCGGCAGCAGGGCCGCGCAGGCGGCCCAGGCGCGGGTGCCCGCCCAGCGCCGCTTCCAGGGCAGCGCCCAGGCGACGACCAGGAACACGGTGGTGACCGGGCCGCCGTAGGAGAGGATCCCGTAGATCCAGGACAGGCTGTCCATCAGGGCCGGGGAGCAGTGGTCGGGGCCGCAGCTGTCCGTGGCCATGGCGGACAGGCCGCCGAGGAAGAGGGCGGCCGGGCCGAGGAGCAGCAGGAGCAGCGACGCCACGAGCGGCGCGATCCAGGCCCTGCGGTGCGGTTCATCCGCCGTGGACGGGTTCGTCGGCCGTGCCGCGGCGGGCGGGGACTCGAGGTGCGGTGTCGTCATTCGGACAGTTCATCGTCGCGCGCGGTGTCGGCACACCGGTGCGGATACTCACCGGGGGCGGGTCGGCGTACTCATCCGGTGCCGGGTTCCTGCGCAGGGTGAGCCAGGCCGCCGTCAGGAGGGCCGCCGCCAGCAGGGGGTAGGGGGAGGCGAGCGGCTGCTGCCACCAGGGCAGGCGCAGGTCCAGGTCGCCCCGGTGCGGGACCAGCCACTGGGTGCGGGCGGTGAAGACGGCGGCGCTCAGCACGGCGAGGCCGGTGCGGCCCCGGGCGTGCAGGACCGCGAGCAGCGGTACGCACCACACCCAGTGGTGGGACCAGCTGACCGGTGAGACGAGCAGCGCGGTGAAGGCCGTGAGGAGGACGCCGAGGCGGGCGTCGGCGGCGCGGCACGCGAGTGCGAGGCCCGCGCAGCCGGCCGGCACGGCCACGAGGGCCCAGGCGGGCCCCGGCGAGGGATCGCCCAGGGCCCGCGCGACGAGCCCCTGCACCGACTGGTTGTCGACGATCCACACCTTGCCGACCCGGTCGGTCTCGAAGAGGCGGCGGGTCCAGAAGTCGACGCTCGCGGCGGGCAGCAGGAGCGCGCCGGCCAGGACGGTGCCGAGGAAGGAGGCCAGCGCGGTGAGCCCCTCCCGGGTGCGTACCCGTGGCCGTACCGGGGTGCGCCGGTTGAGCAGGAGGTACGCGACGAAGAGGGCGGGGGTCAGTTTCACACCGGCCGCGATCCCCACGGCGAGGCCTCTGCCGGGGGCGCCCGGCGGGCGGGTGAGGTCCCACAGGACGAGGCAGGCGAGCGCGAGGTTGATCTGCCCGAACAGCACGGTCTGGAACACGGGTTCGAGCCAGAGGGCCCCGGCGGTGGCGGTGCACACCAGGGGGACGCCCGCGGGCAGTCCGGCGAGGCGGCAGGAGAGCCGGACGAGCAGGGCCAGCAGCGCGGTGTTGCCGGCGACGAACGCCGCCTTGAGCGCCAGCGGCGGGAGCCAGGCGGTCGGCACGAACAGGATCGCCGCGAACGGCGGGTAGGTGGCGGGCAGGTGCCACTCGGTGACCGTGAAGCCGTACAGGTCGCCGCCGGCGACGACGGCCGCGCCCTCGGCGCGGTAGACGAACGCGTCGGCCATGGGCGCGCGCTGGAGGACGCACAGCGCGACGAAGGCGGCGAGGGAGACGACCAGCAGGGCGCTCGCGGTCGCGACGGCGGGTACGGCGGATCCGGTGGGTGCGGTGGATACGGTGGAAGCGTTGGGTGTGCGGAGGGTTACGTTCCGTCGGGTCACGCAGGGACCCTAGTGTCCGCGCGGGTCCGGCCTGCGACACGGCTCACGGGACGGGCGCGCACGGGCGGTCGGCGCGGGCATCCGGTCACCGACCGCAGGCGTGCGGCGCGGGCGTCGGGTCACCGGCGGCGGGCGCGATGGGCGGGCATCCGGTCACCGACCGCAGGCGTGCGGCGCGGGCATCGGGTCACCGGCGGCGGACGCGCGATGGGCGGCATCCGGTCACCGGCGGCGGGCGCGCGGGCGCCGGTGCGCGCTCACCGGTGGTGAGGCGCGGGGCCGGCCGGCGCTCACCTGCGGTGGACGCCCGCTTCCTCGCCGTACTCGCCGAGGAGGACGACGCCGACGGCCGCGGTCGCGAAGACCTTGAGGGCGCGCAGGGCGTCGCCGAGAAGGTGCCGCTGGTGGCCGCTGTCGAGGGCGGTGGCCCCGCTCGGCGACGGGTGGTGAGGTGTGAAGGTCGCTGCACTCATGCTTCCATCATGGAATCGGGACACAGCGGATACGTCGGTCTTCCGATGTAACCTCGGCGCCCCTCCCGTACGCCTGGCGGGCGCGCCGTCTCCACCCCGGGAGGGACCCCGCGCCCGGTGCCCCCTAGGTCGTGTCCGCAAAGTCTCGTCGTCCGCCCGGAGGGCGGGTTCCGCGGCGTCTGGTGCGTGCTCTCGGCGTGCCGGGCGGAGACCCTCGTACTGGACGTACTTGGGGCTTCGCCCGGTGCGGCGAGAGTGCGTGCCAGGCGTCGCGGAACAGGCGGGACTTTGCGGACACGGCCTAGGACCTCGGCGTCACCACCCCGAGGTCCGCGACAATTCGCTGGCACCCGCCCCCTTCCCTCGCCTAAGATCTCCGCTCTTGCCCGCCTCCCTTCACGGAGTGCCGCCGTCCGGACGGAAACCGGCCGGCAGACCGTCAGCGACGCAGCCCGTTCCCCGGAGGCAACACCCGTGTCCCCCATGCCCGAAGGTTTTGACGACCCGCTCGTCCGTGAGCGGACGCACCTCGCCGACTCCCGTGCCGCTCTGCGCGCCATGCGGGAGGACGTGGAGTCACTCGACATCAAGGACGTCACCGCGAACTGGGTGAACGCGGTCGTCCTGCAGAACCAGATCGACGAGCGCATCAAGGCCCTCGCCGACCTCAGCCACACCCCCCTGTTCTTCGGCCGCCTCGACTACCTGCACGCTCCCGGTGCCGAGCGGGCCGAGGGCGCGGCGGGTGAGCGTTTCTACATCGGGCGGCGGCACGTGCACGACGCCGACGGGGACCCGATGGTCATCGACTGGCGTGCCCCGGTGTCCCAGCCGTTCTACCGGGCCTCCAGGAAGGACCCGATGGACGTCGCCCTGCGCCGCCGCTTCGGCTACACCGGCGGCGACCTCACGGCGTACGAGGACGAGCACCTCCTGGACCCGGCCGAGGCGGCGGGCACCAGCAAGCTGCTCCAGCAGGAGATCGAGCGGCCCCGCGTCGGCCCGATGCGCGACATCGTGGCGACCATCCAGCCCGAGCAGGACGAGATCGTCCGGGCGGGCCTGTCCGGCTCGGTGTGCGTGCAGGGCGGCCCCGGCACCGGAAAGACCGCCGTGGGCCTGCACCGGGTCGCGTATCTGCTGTACGCGCACCGGGACCGGCTCGCCCGCACCGGCACACTGGTCATCGGCCCGAACCGGTCCTTCCTGCACTACATCGAGCAGGTCCTCCCGGCGCTGGGCGAGCTTGAGGTCAAGCAGGCCACGGTCGACGACCTGGTGGCGCACGTGGAGGTGCGGGGCACGGACGACGCCACGGCCGCCGTGGTCAAGGGCGACGCGCGGATGGCCGAGGTGCTGCGCAGGGCGGTCCGCTCGCACATCACGCCGCCCACCGAGCCGGTCGTGGTGGTGCGCGGCTCCCGGCGCTGGCGCGTACCGGTGTACGAACTCGAGGAGATCGTGCGGCAGTTGACGGAACGCGACATCCGCTACGGCGCCGCGGGCGAGGCGCTTCCGCAGCGCATCGCGCATGCCGTGCTCGTCCAGATGGAGCGGGCGGGCGAGGCGCCGGACGACCGGGTGCAGGACGCCGTCGCCCGCAACAGCGCCGTGAAGGCCGCGGTCAAGGCGATCTGGCCGCCCGTCGATCCCGCCAGGCTCGTGCTGCGGCTGCTGTCCGACCCGGAGTTCCTCGCCGCGCACGCCGAGGGGCTCCTCGACGAGGACGAGCAGAAGGCGGTCCTCTGGACGAAGCCGGCGCGGAGCGTGAAGGCGGCCCGGTGGTCGGCCGCGGACGCGGTGCTGATCGACGAGGCGACCGACCTCGTCCGGCGCACGCACTCACTGGGGCACGTGGTGCTCGACGAGGCGCAGGACCTGTCGCCGATGCAGTACCGGGCGGTGGGGCGGCGCTGCTCCACCGGGTCGGCGACCGTGCTCGGCGACCTGGCGCAGGGGACGACGCCGTGGGCGACGCGGAGCTGGCAGGAGGCGCTGGCGCACCTGGGCAAGAGCGAGGCGGTCGTCGAGGAGCTGACGGCGGGTTTCCGTGTCCCCGCGGACGTCATCACGTACGCGTCCCGCTTGCTGCCGTACATCGCGCCGGGGCTCGCGCCCGTGGCGTCGGTGCGGGAGAACCCGGGGTCCTTCGAGGTGCGGGCCGTCACGGGCGACGGTGACGTGGTCGCCGCCTGCGCCGAGTCGCTGGGCAACGAGGGGTCGATCGGGCTGATCGCCGCCGACGCCCGGATCCCGGCGCTGGCGGAGGCGCTGACGGCGGCCGGCATCACCTTCCTGGGGCCGGGCGAGGAGACCACCCCGGACACCCGGCTCACCCTCGTGCCGGCCTCGCTCGCCAAGGGTCTGGAGTACGACTACGTGGTCCTGGACGAGCCGCGGGCCGTGGTCGACGGCGAGCCGGACGAACGCACCGGCCTGCGCCGCCTGTACGTGGCGCTGACCCGAGCGGTCTCGGGCCTCACGGTGACGCACACGGCCCCGCTGCCGCCCCAGCTCGCCTGAACCGACGGCACCCGGCGGGCGGTTGTCGGCCCCTGCCGCCGCCGGGACCCGCGGCCCGGCCCGGCCTGACCGCCGGGTACGTCCGGGCCCGTGGGGGCCCGCCGTGGGGCGCGCTAGGGCCTGTCGTTTGGATCACGCCGGCGTCGCGGGGTCTGGCACGCACATCTGCGGCGTTGTCGTCGGTCATAGCCAGCCTGATCCAAACGACAGGCCCTAGGCGTCCAGTGCCGTCCGCCACTCCCGTACCGCCTCCGCGGCGACCGGGGCGGTCCAGCCGGCGGGGCGGGCCGCGCCGCCGATGTGGAAGGCGTCGACGCCCGCGGCGCGCAGCCGGGGGACGTGGTCCAGGCGGAGGCCGCCGCCGACGAGGATCCGCGGCTCGTAGCCGGGCTCGCCGCGCCGGGCGGCCTCCGCGACCAGCGTGGGCAGCCCGTCGTCGACCCCGCCGGCCGAGCCCGCCGTCAGGTAGGCGTCGAGGCCCGGCAGGTCCGCCAGCTGCTTGCGCAGGGCGTCACGGTCGGCCGCCCGGTCGATCGCGCGGTGGAACGTCCACCGGCAGCCGTCCAGCTCCGCCGCCAGCCGCTCGACGACGGGCAGGTCGGGGCCGCCGTGCTCGTCGAGGAACCCGAGCACGAACTCCTCGGCGCCCGCGGCCCGCAGGTCGCGGGCGGTCCGTACGAGCGCGGCGGTCCCGTCGGCGCCGCCCGCCGCGAACCCGTCCGCCAGCCGCAGCATCACGCGCAGCGAGAGGTCGACGGCGGCGCGGATCCCGGCGAACGTCTCCACCGCGGGGGTGAGCCCGTCGGCGGCCATGTCGGTGACCAGTTCGAGGCGGTCGGCGCCTCCAGCCTGGGCGGCGACGGCGTCCTCGACATCGAGGGCGATCACCTCCAGGACCGCACGCTTGCTCATAGGACCTCTTCCCTTGGCCGGCTACAGGTCTAGTCCAATCCAAGACTACGCCCGGAGGGTGTGCGCCCGCGAGAAGATCGCGCGAGTGGCGGGGACGCCGCGACGTCCCTGCGCGCCGCCGGTACGGGCCTCAGCCGCCGAAGATGTTCAGCTCCGCCTCGGCCGCGCCCGCCAGCTCGTACCGCGTGCCGACGACCGGGCGCCCCGCGTACAGCCGTACGAGCGTGGGCGCGTCCCCGAGGTAGCGGGCCGGCGGCCGGGTGCCCGAGGGCGCGCCGAGCCGCAGCGGCTCGTCCCGGTCGTCCAGGTCGGCGTGCAGCGGGAGGTGGCCCCGCTCGCGGGTGATCCGCGCGAGCAGCGTGAGGGCGTACGGCAGACCCGCACCGGCGTAGGCCTCCGGCTCCCCGAAGGCCTCCCGTACGTCACCGGCGTGCACCCACTCGCCGAGCCCGACCGCGTCCAGGATCCCGCCGGCCTCGGCGATCACCGGCCCCGCCTCGGTCATCCCCCGCTCCAGCTCGTCCACGATCCGGGCCTTCGGCCAGCCGTCCCGCTCGGCGATGTCCCGGTCGTTCGCCGCCGGCTCGAACACCCCCTTCTCGAAACGGCTCTCCACCACCCGCGTCAGCGCGGCCCCGCAGTGCGCGAGCACGTCCCGCACGGTCCACCCCGGACAGGCGGTGCGCAGCGCGAAGTCCCGCTCGGGTCGGGCCCGGAGCAGGGGGATCAGCACGTCGCGTTCGGTACGGAGCAGCCGCCCGGGGAGTTCCGGGTCCCGTACGTCCGGCACCTCTGGCACATCTGTCACATCCGCTGAAGTCATGGCCCCAAATTAGGCCGTGGGGACGGCCACCGGGGGCGCCGAGGACAATGAACGCCATGGCTGAGGAAGAGACAGGGGCGGGACCGGCGACGGGCGCGGCGGCACCGGCTGACCGGCATCCCGCGTACGAGGACCTGGCGCGGCGCTGGACGGCGGCCGTCACGGCGGCCCGGACGCCGGACGCGGCTCTCGCGGGCGGGCAGGCGCACGATCCCCGCCCCTACGCGGAGAACCTGCTCCGCCGGTGGGCCGAGCCCCGGCGGCGGTACCACACCACCGATCACCTCGTCGCGGTCCTCGACCGCATCGACGTCCTGGAGGAGTACGCCGCCGATCCGGCCGCGGTGCGGCTGGCCGCGTGGTTCCACGACGCGGTCTATCTGCCGGACCGGTCGACGAACGAGGAACGCTCCGCCCGGCTCGCCGAACGTGCCCTGCCCGAGCTGGGCGTCGAGGAGGCCCGCACCGCCGAGGTCGCCAGGCTGGTGCGGCTCACGGTCACCCACGACCCCCGCGCCGACGACGCGAACGGCGCCGTGCTCTGCGACGCCGACCTCGCGATCCTGGCCGCGCCCCCGGACGCGTACGCCGCCTACACGGCCGCCGTCCGCGAGGAGTACGCCTTCGTCCCGCCGGACGCCTTCCGCACCGGCCGGGCGGCCGTCCTGCGCCAACTCCTCGCCCTGCCCCGCCTGTTCCGCACGCCGCACGGACAGCGCGAGTGGCAGACGCGGGCCCGCGAGAACCTCCGCCGAGAACTGGAGACACTCGCTCCGTAGCCCCGGCCCGCCCCACGGCGACGGCCACACGCGCGGCCCACTTCCCCACCGACGGCCCGACCGGGGGGCCGGGCCGGGGCAGGCAACCCGGACCGCGTGCCGCAAGGCCTGCTCGCGGCTCGGCGCAGGCCCCGGGCGGGGCCACCGTCCCGGGCAGGGCCACCGTCCCGGGCAGGGCCACCGTCCCGGGCAGGGCCACCGTCCCGGGCGGGGCCACCGTCCCGGGCGGGAATGCGCTCCGGTCCGCCTCGGTTGCACCCTGATGTGCCCGCACCCGCCGATCGTCCCCGCATGCCCCTGGCCGTCTACATCCTCGGGCTCTCCGTGTTCGCCCTCGGCACGAGCGAGTTCATGCTGTCCGGGCTGCTCCCGCCCATCGCCGACGACATGGGCGTCACGATTCCGCAGGCGGGGCTGCTGATCTCCGCGTTCGCGATCGGCATGGTCGTGGGCGCGCCCCTGCTCGCCGTGGCGACACTGCGGCTGCCGCGCCGTACCACCCTCCTCGCGCTGATCACCGTCTTCGGCCTCGGCCAGGTCGCGGGCGCGCTCGCCCCGACGTACGGCGTGCTCTTCGCGTCCCGTGTGGTGAGCGCGCTGGCCTGCGCCGGTTTCTGGGCGGTGGGCGCCGCGGTGGCCGTGGCGATGGTGCCGGTGACCGCGCGGGCCCGCGCCCTCGCCGTGATGATCGGCGGTCTGTCGATCGCGAACGTCCTCGGTGTCCCGGCCGGCGCCTTCCTCGGGGAGCACCTGGGCTGGCGGTCGGCGTTCTGGGCCGTCGGCGCGGCCTCGGCGGTCGCGCTGGCCGGGGTGGCCACCCTCATCCCCCGCATCCCGGTGCCGGACGAGAAGCCGCAGCTCAAGCGGGAACTGCGCATCTACCGCGACCGTCAGGTCCTGCTGTCGGTCACCGTCACCGCGCTCGCCGCGGGCGGTGTCTTCTGCGCGTTCAGCTATCTCTCCCCGCTCCTCACGGACGTGGCGGGCCTGGACGCCGGCTGGGTCCCGACCGTGCTGGCGCTGTTCGGCGTCGGCGCGTTGATCGGTACGACGATCGGCGGCCGCTTCGCCGACGCGCACCTCTTCGGGGTGCTGGTCAGCGGCATCACCGCGTCGACCGCCGTGCTCGTCGCCCTCGCGCTGTTCGGCCGGTACGCGGTCGCCGCGACCGTCCTCTCCTTCGTCCTCGGCGTCACCTGCTTCTACACGGCCCCGGCGCTGAACGCCCGGATGTTCAACGTCGCGAGCGCCGCCCCCACCCTGGCCGGCGCCACGGTCACGGCCGCCTTCAACCTGGGCAACACCGGCGGGCCCTGGCTCGGCGGCACGGTCATCGACGCGGGCCACGGCTACGCGTCGACGGCGTGGGCGGGCGCGGCGCTGACACTGGCCGGGCTCGCCGTGGTGCTCGTCTCACTGCGCCTGCACCGGCGCACCCGGACCTCCCGCGTGGTCGCCGGGGCGGGCGCGGCCCCCCGTCCGGTCCGCACCGAAGCCTGACGCCCCGGGGCGCCTCAGCCGCGGCCCGCCCACCTCTTGGGCCTGCGCAGCCCGGAACCGCGCAGCAGCCGCACCACCTCGCGGCTGCCGACCTCCACCGCGCCGGCCCGCACCGCGTCGGAGTACCGGTGCGAGGGAATGTCGTAGTGGTCACGCTCGAAGGCGCGCCGCGGGACACCCAACCGCTCGGCGAACACGTGCAGTTCGTCGTACGACTCGTCGCTCACCAGGTGGGACCACATCCGCCCGTGACCGGGCCAGGCGGGCGGATCGATGTACACCGTCACGGCGAGGGGTTCCCGCCGACGGCGGGGCCCAGCGAGCCCACCGGCGCCACCTTCACCCCGGCCTTGTGGCACACCCAGTGCGGGTCCGGCCCCAACTCGGGCTCCACGTCGAGGGCGTGCGGGTCACCCGAACCGCAGGCCGGGCACAGCGGCCACCGGCCGTACCGCTCCAGCAGGGCGTCCTGGACGTCCTGGGCGACCAGGCCCGCCACATAGCCCGCGCCCTCCGGCCACTGCTCGACCCACCAGCGGCGCCGGGCGACCGACTCCTCGACGAGGGAGACGACGTCCGCCTCGGCGACCTCGCCCGCGACCAGGTCGGCCAGCACGAGCGCGCGCGCCGCGTGCAGCGCCTGTTCCAGGGGGCTGATGGGGTCCATGCACCCATTGTGCGCACCCTTGACCGCATACCCCAACGGAAAATATCTTTCAAAGGTGACCCATGACGTGAAGGAAATTTTCTCCGGGGAGGCGCCGCCCGCCCCCGCCGCCCTCGCGGCCAAGGTGCGCACGCTCGCCCCGTCGATGACCCGCTCCATGCAGCGCGTCGCCGAGGCCGTCGCCGGCGACCCGGCGGGCTGCGCGGCCCTCACGGTCACCGGCCTCGCCGAACTCACCGGCACCAGCGAGGCGACGGTGGTCCGCACCGCCCGCCTCCTCGGCTACCCGGGGTACCGGGACCTGCGCCTCGCCCTCGCCGGCCTGGCCGCCCAGCAGCAGTCCGGCCGGGCCCCCGCCGTCACCGCGGACATCGCGGTGGACGACCCGATCGCCGACGTCGTCGCCAAACTCGCCTACGACGAGCAGCAGACCCTCGCCGACACCGCGGCCGGCCTCGACACGGTCCAGCTCGGCGCCGCCGTCACCGCACTCGCCGCCGCCCGCCGCGTCGACATCTACGGCGTGGGCGCGTCCGGCCTGGTCGCCCAGGACCTCGCCCAGAAGCTGCTGCGCATCGGGCTCATAGCCCACCCGCACAGCGATCCGCACCTCGCCGTCACCAACGCGGTGCAGCTGCGCGCCAAGGACGTGGCGATAGCCATCACGCACTCGGGCTCGACCGGCGACGTCATCGAACCCCTCCGGGTCGCCTTCGAGCGCGGGGCGACGACGGTCGCGATCACCGGCCGCCCGGACGGACCCGTCACGCAGTACGCGGACCACATCCTCACCACGTCGACGGCCCGGGAGAGCGAGCTGCGGCCCGCGGCGATGTCGTCCCGCACGAGTCAACTGCTCGTCGTGGACTGCCTGTTCGTGGGGGTCGCCCAGCGGACGTACGAGACGGCGGCACCCGCGCTGTCCGCCTCGTACGAGGCGCTGGCGCACCGCCACAGCGCGCGCGGCTCCCACCGCTGACACACTGACCAGTGCGCCTCCCGCCCCTGCCCGCCCGCCGTAGCTCCGACGACGCATCCACGGAACGTGCGTACGCCCAGCCCGTACGTACGGAAAGCACCGGAAAGAGCCGCTCCACATGACCTCCACCGCCGACGCCTCCTCCCACCACCGCGACCTGCGCGACGCCGACGGCCGCGACCCGGACGACGACAACCACCGCGATCTGGTCGCGGAGTTGGAGATCCTGACCACCGAGGCGTTCCGCCCCGAGCTGTCCGAGATCGACCGGCTGCCGACGGCCGAGATCGCCCGGCTGATGAACGGTGAGGACGCCTCCGTGCCGGCCGCGGTCGCCGCCCGGCTGCCGCTCATCGCCGCCGCGATCGACGCCATCGCGGAGCGGATGTCCCGCGGCGGCCGGCTGATCTACGCGGGCGCGGGCACGGCGGGACGGCTCGGCGTGCTGGACGCCTCCGAGTGCCCGCCCACGTTCAACACCGACCCCGCCCAGGTCGTCGGCCTGATCGCGGGCGGCCCGGGCGCGATGGTCACCTCGGTCGAGGGAGCGGAGGACTCCCGGGAGCTGGCCGCGGCCGATCTGGAGGCGCTGGCCCTGACCGCCGACGACACGGTGGTCGGCGTCTCGGCGTCCGGCCGCACCCCGTACGCCGTCGGCGCGGTCGAGCACGCCCGTGCGCGCGGTGCGCTGACGGTGGGGCTGTCCTGCAACGCGCACAGCGCCCTCGCGGCCGCCGCGGACCACGGCATCGAGGTCGTGGTGGGCCCCGAGCTGCTGACCGGCTCCACCCGCCTGAAGGCGGGCACCGCCCAGAAGCTCGTCCTCAACATGCTCTCGACGATCACGATGATCCGCCTCGGCAAGACGTACGGGAACCTGATGGTCGACGTACGCGCCTCGAACGAGAAGCTGCGGGCCCGCTCCCGCCGCATCGTCGCGCTGGCGACCGGCGCCTCGGACGAGGAGATCGAGTCGGCCCTCGCCGCCACGGACGGCGAGGTCAAGCCCGCCATCCTCACGATCCTGGGCGGCGTCGACGCCCCGACGGCGGCCCGTCTCCTGGAAACAGCCGACGGCCACCTGCGCACGGCCCTCACCGCCACCCGCACCTAAGGGCTGTCCCGCTCCGGGACGCCACGCGCCCGGACGGCACCCCGGAGCCACCGGAGGGCGCGCTCCCGGACCCCGGTCCGGGGCGGAGTGCCCGGCGCGCAGCCCCAGAAGGCTCCGGAGTCCTCCTCCCGCCGTCCGCGCGCCGCGGCGGCGGGCCCCCGTGCGGGCGGCACCATGGGCGCCAGGCGTCGCACCCCCGCACAGCAAGGCCCCGCATGAGCTCTGAAGCCACCGCCCGCGCCACCGCCGCCGCGCTCCTCCCCCTTGTCGGGGGCGCGGCGAACGTCACGTCCGTGGCCCACTGCATGACCCGTCTGCGTCTCGGTCTGCGGGACCGGACCCTGGTGCGGGAGGACGCGCTGCGGGCACTGCCCGCCGTCCTGGGCGTCGTGGACGACGACACGTACCAGATCGTGCTCGGCCCGGGCGCGGTCGCCCGCGTCACCCCGGAGTTCGAGTCACTCGTCGCCGCGAGCGTCACGGCCGCCGGCACCCTGGAGAGCCGGGGCGCGGCACTGCGGGCCGCCCGGCGGGAGCGCAACGCGACTCCGCTCAGGCTCCTGCTGCGCCGCGTCGCGAACATCTTCGTCCCGCTGATCCCGGCCCTGATCGGCTGCGGCATCATCGCGGGCCTCAACGGCCTGCTGGTGAACCTGGGACTGCTCGCCTCCCTCACGCCCGCCCTCACCGCCGTCGCCTCCGGCTTCATGGCGCTGCTCGCCGTCTTCGTCGGCCTCAACACCGCGAAGGAGTTCGGCGGCACCCCGGTCCTCGGCGGCGCGGCCGCCGCGATCGTCGTCCACGCGGGAGTCGCGAAGGTGACGGTCTTCGGCACGACGCTCTCCCCGGGCCAGGGCGGCGTCCTCGGAGCGCTGGCCGCGGCCCTGCTCGCGACGTACGTCGAGAAGTGGTGCCGCGGCCGGGTCCCGGACGCCCTCGATGTCCTGCTGACCCCGACCGTCACCGTGCTCGTGGCCGGCCTGGTCACGATCTACGGCCTGATGTACGCGGCCGGAGAGGTCTCCTCGGCGATCGGCACCGCGGCCGACTGGCTGCTCGGCCGCACCGGCGCCTTCGCCGGGCTGGTCCTGGGCGGCCTGTTCCTGCCGCTGGTCATGCTCGGCCTGCACCAGGCGCTGATCCCCATCCACACCACCCTCATCGACCAGCAGGGCTACACCGTCCTGCTGCCCATCCTCGCGATGGCGGGCGCGGGCCAGGTCGGCGCGGCCCTCGCGGTCTACGTCCGGCTGCGCCATGACCGGACGCTGCGCACCACGATCAGGTCGGCGCTCCCGGCGGGCCTGCTGGGCGTGGGCGAGCCGCTCGTCTACGGCGTCTCGCTGCCCCTCGGCCGGCCGTTCGTGACCGCCTGCGCGGGCGGCGCGGCCGGCGGCGCCTTCGTCGGGTTCTTCTCGATGCTCGGCGACCGGGTCGGCTCGACGGCCATCGGCCCCTCCGGCTGGGCCCTGTTCCCGCTCCTGTCCGGCAACCGGAGCCTGACCCTGACCGCCGCGATCTACGCGGGCGGCCTCCTCACCGGCTATCTGGTCGGCTTCGGCGCGACCTACTTCTTCGGGCTCGGCGCCGTCGAGCGGCCCGACGACGCCGCGGTGACCGCGGCCGCCTCCCCGCGGTGAGCCGCGGGCCGGACCACCGGTTCGGCGGCGTGTGCGATTCTGCGTAGGACAGCACTCCGCCCGGGGAGGGACACCGCACGCCCATGAACCACGCACAGCTGACCGCTCTCGGCCGCGCCCTGCGCCTGCTCGGCGAGCACGGCGACGCCCTCGGCGCCGACAGTCCCGACGCGAAGCTGCACGAGGTCAAGGCCGATCTGAAGCGGGCCCTGGACCTGCTCGAGGACACGGTCACGACGGCGGTGCCGACGACGCGCTGCGCCGAGCACCCGACCGGCCCCGTCGACAAGGGCGCCGTCGACCTGTGCCTGCTGTGCGAGACCCGGCGCCGCGCCGCCCGCCGCTCCGAGGTCAACGGCGCCTACGCCCACGGCCGCCCCACCGGCCCCGGCGAGTCCCCCGACCGCACGCAGTCCCGCTACGGCGTCCGCGCCGACCGGCCCGAGCCGCAGCAGCGCTGGTTGCCCGAGGTGTGGAACGGCCAGGCGTGGCAGCTCTGCGGCACTCCCCGCCGCGACCGGCACGAGGCCGAGCGCTACCTCGCCGCCGAGCGCAGGTCCCCCCGGCCCGGCATGGCCTACCGCCTGGTCCACGAGTTCACCGACTACGAGGTGCTGCGCATCTGGGGCACCCCGGTCAAGATCGACATCGAGCCGATGGGAAACCTGTGACCGGGGTGCCCGGGCGCTAGCCCGGGCTCAGCCGACCCGGGCGCAAGACCCGGAAAGCCGACCCGGGCACTAGGGCCTGTCGTTTGGATCATGCCGGCGTCGCGGGGTCTGGCACGCACATCTGCGGCGTTGTCGTCGGTCGCCGACGCTCCGCGTCGACTCCCTCCTCCGCCTTGCAGCTGCACGCGCCAGACCCCGCTCGGGTCGGTCAGGACAAAGCGTCGGTCACAGCCAGCCTGATCCAAACGACAGGCCCTAGCCCCGGAAAGCTGAGGGCGCCCGGCGCCGGCTCAGCTGAGGGTGCCCAGCGCCGCCGCGTCGTACGCCTTCAGCTCGTCGAAGCGGCCGGCCAGGACCTTCGCCGCCCACTCCGGGTCCTGGAGCAGCGCGCGGCCGATCGCGACGAGGTCGAACTCGTCGCGCTCCAGCCGGTCGAGCAGGTCGTCGATGCCCCGGACGGAGGAGCCCTCGCCCTGGAAGGCCTTGAGGAACTCGCCGTCCAGGCCGACCGAGCCGACGGTGATGGCGGGCCTGCCGGTGAGCTTCTTCGTCCAGCCGGCGAGGTTGAGGTCGGAGCCGTCGAACTCGGGCACCCAGTAGCGGCGCGTGGAGGCGTGGAAGGCGTCGACTCCGGCCGCCGCGAGCGGGGCGAGGATCGCCTCCAGCTCCTCCGGGGTCTCGGCGAGCCGGGCGTCGTAGTCCTGCTGCTTCCACTGCGAGTAGCGGAAGAGGACCGGGAACTCGGGCGAGACGGCGGCGCGGACCGCGGCCACGATCTCCGCGGAGAACTTCGCGCGGGCCACCGGGTCCCCGCCGTACGCGTCGGTGCGCCGGTTGGTGCCGGCCCACAGGAACTGGTCGAGCAGGTAACCGTGGGCGCCGTGGAGTTCCACGCCGTCGAAGCCGATGCGCTCCGCCTCCGCGGCGGCCTTCGCGAACGCCTCGACGACGTCGTCGATGTCCTGCTGGGTCATGGCCCGGCCCTTGGGCTCGGCGCCCTCGGCGTGGATGCCGGAGGGACCCATCGGCGGGGCGTCCGCGAACGGCGGCTCACCGGCCCGGCGCACCATGCCGATGTGCCACAGCTGCGGCACGATCGTGCCGCCCGCCGCGTGCACGGCGTCGGCGACCTTCGTCCAGCCGGCCAGCTGCTCCTCGCCGTGGAACCGCGGCACGCTGTCGCTCTGACCCGCGGACTCGTGGCCGACGTACGTGCCCTCGGTCACGATGAGGCCCACGCCCGCGGCGGCGCGCCGGGAGTAGTAGCCCACCACGTCCTCCCCCGGGACGCCGCCCGGCGAGAACTGCCGGGTCATCGGTGCCATCACGATCCGGTTCGGGACGGTCAGACCGTTCAGGGACACGGGACGGGACAGGATCTCGGCTGCGCGGGACGCGGAATCGGCGCTCACGTGGGGGCTCCTCTGGACGGCAGGTCAGGACGGGGGCATTCCGGTGGGTATGTGCACGTGCATCGACCCACCCTCCCGGTAACGGCCCCGCCCGTCATGGCATTCCGGGTCCCTGGCCCACCTCGGTGTGATCCCGGCCACGGAACGGCCTCCGACCCCGAAAACGCCCGAGGGCGGCACCCCCGTAAAAGGGGTGCCGCCCTCGGAAAGGACGAGCCTGATCCGCGAGGATCAGAAGTCCATGTCACCGCCCGGCATGCCACCCGGGGCGCCGCCTGCGGCGGCCTTCTCGGGCTTGTCGGCGATGACGGCCTCGGTGGTGAGGAACAGCGCGGCGATGGACGCGGCGTTCTGCAGGGCAGAGCGCGTGACCTTCGCCGGGTCGATGATGCCCTCGGCGATCATGTCCACGTACTCACCGGTCGCGGCGTTCAGGCCGTGGCCGACGGGCAGGTTGCGGACCTTCTCGACGATGACGCCGCCCTCGAGACCGCCGTTGACGGCGATCTGCTTGAGCGGGGCCTCCAGGGCGAGCTTCACGGCGTTCGCGCCGGTCGCCTCGTCACCCGTCAGCTCCAGCTTCTCGAAGACCGAGGAGGCCTGCAGCAGGGCCACGCCACCACCGGCGACGATGCCCTCCTCGACGGCCGCCTTCGCGTTGCGAACGGCGTCCTCGATGCGGTGCTTGCGCTCCTTGAGCTCGACCTCGGTGGCGGCACCGGCCTTGATGACGGCCACGCCGCCGGCCAGCTTCGCCAGACGCTCCTGGAGCTTCTCGCGGTCGTAGTCCGAGTCGGAGTTCTCGATCTCGGCGCGGATCTGGTTGACCCGGCCGGCGACCTGGTCGGCGGAGCCGGCGCCGTCGACGATCGTGGTCTCGTCCTTGGTGATGACGACCTTGCGGGCACGGCCGAGCAGGTCGATGCCCGCGTTCTCCAGCTTGAGGCCGACCTCCTCGGAGATGACCTCGCCGCCCGTGAGGATGGCGATGTCGCCGAGCATGGCCTTGCGGCGGTCACCGAAGCCCGGGGCCTTGACGGCGACGGACTTGAAGGTGCCACGGATCTTGTTGACGACCAGGGTCGACAGGGCCTCGCCCTCGACGTCCTCGGCGATGATCAGCAGCGGCTTGCCCGACTGCATGACCTTCTCGAGGAGCGGCAGCAGGTCCTTGACGTTGCTGATCTTCGAGTTGGCGATCAGGATGTACGGGTCGTCGAGGACGGCCTCCATACGCTCCATGTCGGTGGCGAAGTACGCCGAGATGTAGCCCTTGTCGAAGCGCATGCCCTCGGTGAGCTCGAGCTCCAGACCGAAGGTCTGGGACTCCTCGACCGTGATGACGCCTTCCTTGCCGACCTTGTCCATCGCCTCGGCGATGAGCTCGCCGATCTGGGTGTCGGCGGCGGAGATGGAGGCCGTCGAAGCGATCTGCTCCTTGGTCTCGACATCCTTCGCCTGCTCCAGCAGGGCACCGGAGACGGCCTCGACGGCCTTCTCGATACCGCGCTTCAGAGCCATCGGGTTGGCGCCGGCGGCGACGTTGCGCAGGCCCTCGCGGACCAGCGCCTGGGCCAGGACGGTCGCGGTCGTCGTGCCGTCACCGGCCACGTCGTCCGTCTTCTTCGCGACTTCCTTGACCAGCTCGGCGCCGATCTTTTCGTACGGGTCCTCGAGCTCGATCTCCTTGGCGATGGAAACACCATCGTTGGTGATCGTGGGGGCGCCCCACTTCTTCTCGAGGACGACGTTGCGACCCTTGGGACCAAGGGTGACCTTGACGGCGTCGGCGAGCTGGTTCATCCCGCGCTCGAGACCGCGCCGTGCCTCCTCGTCGAACGCGATGATCTTGGCCATGTGAAGTGGTCCTCCCGGACTGGGGTGGATTGCTCCGGACCGCGCTGGCGCCCGCGACGGACGGCCTGCCTGCCTCGTGGTTCCTTGCCCCACATGGCCTGCGGGCCTCGCCGACCCGGTCCTTCGTTGTCACTCTCACCTTCAGAGTGCTAACGCCAATGATTAGCACTCGACCCCCGAGAGTGCAAGACGCTCCCCCGCAGTGAGCCCCTTCCAGGGGGCGCGCGGACCCCGACGGAAGCACTCCCACGCGCCCGCACGCCCCGCCGCGGCACCCGTCCCGGCCTCCCGCAGGCCCCGCCGCGGACCTCGCCCCGGCCGGGCCGGGGAACGCCCGAGGGGCCCGTACCCCTGATGGGATACGGGCCCCTCGACGTGAGTGAATACGTGCGTCGGTGGCCGATCGCGCCGAGATCAGACGGCGAGTTTGACCATGTCCGCCTGCGGACCCTTCTGGCCCTGCGAGATCTCGAACTCCACTCGCTGACCCTCTTCAAGGGTGCGGTAGCCGTCCATCTGAATCGCGCTGTAGTGCACGAAGACGTCCGCACCACCGTCGACCGCGATGAAGCCGTACCCCTTCTCCGCGTTGAACCACTTGACGGTGCCCTGAGCCATGCCTAACTCCCCTATTACTGGCCCTTGCACAGATCCGCACTTCGCGGATCCGGGTCAGACCTCACCCCCCAACGGTTGGGGGTGTGCGCCGGAACGCGTCGACCGCGGCTGAATGTATCTGTCCAACTGCCGTCTGCAACAGGTCAGTCGGACGAGAAATCCGGGCACGCATGATCGGCAATATGTGGAGGACTCGCACACGTTCAGGGCAAGTCGGGCCACGTAAGCGCCATGAAAGGCTTGAAATAGCCGGGCACATTGGCTGCTTCTTGTCCGACACCGGATCAACGTTCATATGCGCCCGGCATGGAAAGCGCGGCAGCTTCCCCAACTGTACCGTGCTCAACCATGCAGAATTGCCCCCTCCGTTTCTCTTGCGGAGAGGGCAATCCGGGGGAACAGCCGGTTTTCGAAGCCTGGTTGTCAGCAGCCGCCGGCCACGGCCGGGATGATCGAGACGCCCGCGCCGTCCGGCGTCGCCGTCTGGAGGCCCTGCTCGAAACGCACGTCGTCGTCGTCCACGTACACGTTGACGAAGCGGCGCAGCTTGCCCTGGTCGTCCAGGACGCGCGCGGCGATGCCCGTGTGGTTCTTCTCCAGGTCCGAGATGACCTCGGCGAGGGTCGCGCCCTCCGCCGGGACCTCGGCCTTGCCACCCGTGTAGGTGCGCAGGATGGTGGGGATGCGAACGTTGACGCTCATGATGCGAGGCCAGCCTCTCGGAAGGAGTCCAGGTTCGGGCGGATGGTCGCGGTCAGACCGGTGCCGGCCACCGCGTCGAGGGTCTTGAGGCCGTCACCGGTGTTGAGGACGACCGTCGTCAGGGTCGGGTCCAGGACGCCGCTCTCGATCAGCTTCTTCGTGACCCCCACGGTCACGCCGCCCGCCGTCTCGGCGAAGATGCCCTCCGTCCGCGCCAGCAGCTTGATCGCGTCGACGACCTGCTCGTCGTCGACATCCTCCACCGCACCGCCGGTCCGGCGCGCGATGTCGAGGACGTACGGCCCGTCGGCCGGGTTGCCGATGGCGAGGGACTTGGCGATCGTGTTCGGCTTCTGCGGCCGTACGACGTCGTGTCCCGCCTTGTAGGCCACGGACACCGGCGAGCAGCCCTCGGCCTGGGCGCCGAAGATCCTGTACGGCCGGTCCTCGACGAGGCCGAGCCTGATCAGCTCCTGCAGCCCCTTGTCGATCTTCGTGAGCTGGGAGCCCGAGGCGATCGGCACGACCAGCTGGTCCGGCAGCCGCCAGCCGAGCTGCTCGCAGATCTCGTACGCGAGGGTCTTCGAGCCCTCCGCGTAGTACGGCCGCAGGTTGACGTTGACGAAGCCCCAGCCCTCGCCTGCCGGGTCGCCGATGAGCTCGGAGCAGAAGCGGTTGACGTCGTCGTAGTTGCCCTCGATGCCGACGAGCTCGCCGCCGTAGATCGCGGCCATGACGATCTTGCCCTGCTCCAGGTCGTGCGGGATGAACACGCAGGAGCGGAAGCCGGCGCGGGCGGCGGCGGCGCCGACGGCACCCGCCAGGTTGCCGGTGGAGGAGCAGGAGAGCGTGGTGAAGCCGAAGGCGCGGGCGGCCTCCAGGGCCTGCGCGACGACGCGGTCCTTGAAGGAGTGCGTCGGGTTGCCCGAGTCGTCCTTGACGAAGAGCTTGCCGGGGTCGACGCCCAGTTCGCGCGCGAGGTTGTCGGCCCGCACGAGCTTGGTCCAGCCCGGGTTGATGTTCGGCTTGTCGGCGACGTCCGCGGGGACGGGCAGCAGCGGCGCGTAGCGCCAGATGTTCGCGGGGCCCGCTTCGATGCGCTTGCGGAGTTCCTCGGTGTCGTACGCCGAGAAGTCGTAGGCGATCTCCAGCGGGCCGAAACACTCCTCGCAGGCGAAGACCGGGCCGAGCGGCACGCGGTGTCCGCATTCGCGGCAGGAGAGGGCCGCGGCGGGGCCGAGATCGACGGAGTCCGCGGCGGTGGAAGAATCGGTGGTGCTTGCAACTGTCTGCGCAGCCATGGAGGCGAGGCCCTTTCTCCTCATCTTCCTCACGGCGCACTTCGCCGTGAGACGGATTTGGCACCTTCCCTAGCCGGGAGCCTCGCGACGCTGATCGGCGATGATCAGGACGAGACCGGCTGGAGGGTTGCCGGGGCTTCAACGGGCCGTATCCCTCTGCCCCTCTGGATGAGCGGTGTTCAGTTGTTGGTCGCGACGCGGGGACCGAGCCAGGACATGCGATGGTCATCCGCGTTGTTCAAGACTGTAACCGAAGGCCAGGACAGTTGAGATAGTCGTCCGAACCGCGAGATGGATCACACCCCGGCGGGGCGTGTGGTCGGACAGTGAGGAGCCCGGACCGTGCTGGAAGAAGTCGAGCGCTGGCTGAGCACCCGCTCCTGGTCCGTGACCGACCGTCCGCTCCACCAGCTGACGGCCGCCAAACGCGCCACGGGGTCGACGGTCAGCGTCGTGCTGCCCGCCCTGAACGAGGAGGAGACCGTCGGCGCGATAGTCGCGGCCGTCCGCCGCGACCTGATGCTGCGGGTCCCGCTCGTCGACGAGATCGTCGTCGTCGACTCGGGCTCGTCCGACCGCACCTCCGAGGTGGCCGCCGCGGCGGGCGCCCGCGTGGTGCACCGGGACGACATCCTGCCGCGGCTCCCGCCCGTCCCCGGCAAGGGCGAGGTCCTGTGGCGGTCCCTGCTGGTGACGAGCGGGGACATCGTCTGCTTCGTCGACGCGGACCTGCGCGAGTTCTCCTCCGACTTCGTCACGGGGATCGTGGGCCCGCTGCTCACCGACCCGGGCGTGGCCCTCGTCAAGGCCATGTACGACCGGCCGCTGACCGTGTCCGACGGGTCCGCCTCCGGCAGAACCGCCGCGGGCCAGGGCGGCCGGGTGACCGAGCTCATGGCGCGTCCGCTCCTGAACATGCACTGGCCGCAGCTCGCGGGCTTCGTCCAGCCGCTGGGCGGCGAGTACGCGGCGCGCCGGTCCCTGCTGGAGCGGCTGCCGTTCCCCGTCGGGTACGGGGTGGAGCTGGGCATGCTGGTGGACGCGCTGCACCTGGTGGGTCTCGACGCGCTCGCCCAGGTCGACGTCGGGGTGCGCAGGCACCGCCACCAGGACGGGCAGGCACTCGGCCGGATGGCGGCGGCGATCTACCGCACCGCCCAGCTCCGGCTCGCCCGCGGGCACCTCGTCCGCCCGGCCCTCACCCAGTTCGAGCGGGGCGAGGACGGCTTCGTGCCGCGCACCCACTCCGTGGACACGCAGGAGCGGCCCCCGATGGCGGAGCTGGCCGAGTACCGCTCACGCAGAGTGGCCTGAGCCCGGACACCGGGTACCGCCGCGTGCCGCCGAGTGCCGCCGGATGACGTGCTCCGGCGGCCGAGGGCGAGGCGGTGCCCGCCCGTACGTTTGAGCGTTTCCGAGCCGGGCTAGGTTGAGGTCTATGGCTTCCACGCACGGTGACCACCAGATCCTTGTCGCGTCCAACCGCGGCCCGGTCTCCTACGAGCTGCGCGAGGACGGCTCGCTCCACGCCCGGCGCGGCGGGGGCGGGCTGGTCTCGGGACTGTCGGCGATCGGGCCGGACGCGGGCGCCCTGTGGGTGTGCGCGGCCCTCGGCGACGGGGACCGCGAGGCGGTGCGGCGGGGCGTCGGCGAGGACGGCGTGCGGATGCTCGACATCGACGCCCAGGTGCACACGGACGCGTACAACGGCATCGCGAACTCGGTGCTGTGGTTCGTCCACCACATGCTGTACCAGACCCCGCTCGAGCCGGCCTTCGACGCGGAGTTCCGGCGCCAGTGGGCGTCGTACGAGACGTACAACCGGGCCTTCGCCGACGCGCTGGCCTCGGCGGCGGCGACGGGGGCCTCGGTCCTCGTGCAGGACTACCACCTGACGCTGGTGCCCGGGATGCTCCGTGAGCTGCGGCCCGACCTGCGCATCGGGCACTTCTCGCACACGCCGTGGGCGCCGGTCGACTACTTCCGGATGCTGCCCGACGACATCGCGCAGCAGGTGCTGCGCGGGATGCTCGGCGCGGACCGGCTGGGCTTCCTCACCCGTCGCTGGGCGGACGCGTTCACCGCGTGCTGCGAGGACCTGGCCGGCGGTCTCGGCGGCACCCGGGTCGGGGTGCACGGCCTGGGCGCGGACGCGGACTTCCTGCGCGCGCGCTCGCACGAGGCGGACGTCGACGACCGGATGGCGGCGCTGCGGGAGCAGATCGGCACGTCCCCCGAGGGCGGCCCGCGCCGGACGGTCGTACGGGTCGACCGCACCGAGCTGTCGAAGAACATCGTGCGGGGCCTGCGGGCGTACGAGCAGCTGCTGGAGGAGCGCCCCGAGTGGCGCGAGCGGGTGGTGCACGTCGCCTTCGCCTACCCGTCCCGCCAGGACCTGGCCGTCTACCGGGACTACACGGCCGAGGTGCAGCGCGTCGCCGACACGATCAACTCGCGGTACGGGACGCCCGGCTGGACCCCGGTCGTGCTGCACGTCCAGGACGACTTCGCCCGCTCCCTGGCCGCGTACCGGCTGGCGGACGTGGCGCTGGTCAACCCGATCCGGGACGGTATGAACCTGGTGGCCAAGGAGGTGCCGGTCGTCTCCGACGGTGGGTGCGTCCTGGTGCTCTCCCGGGAGGCGGGGGCGCACGAGGAGCTCGGCGAGGACGCGATCACGGTGAACCCGTACGACGTGGTGGGCACCGCACGCGCGCTGCACGAGGCGCTGACGATGCCGGCCGACGAGCGCGCCACGCGCTCGAAGCGGCTGGCCGCCGCGGCGACCGCGCTGCCGCCGGCCCGGTGGTTCCTGGACCAGTTGCACGCCCTCCAGGCCTGACCCGGCGTGGGGGGGGGGGGGGGGGGGGGGGGGGGGGGGGGGGGGGGGGGGGGGGGGGGGGTTCGCTCTTGCCCCCCCCCCTCCCCCCCCCCCCCCCCCCCCCCCCCCCCCCCCCCCCCCCCCCCCCCCCCCCCCCCCCCCCCCCCCCCCCCCCTCCGGTGTCGGTACGGGTACCGGTACCCGTACCGACACCGGAACCGGTGCCGGTGTGCGTTCAAGTGAGTCGGTTCGCCAGGGTCGTGAGGAGGTGGACGACCCCGGCCGGGCCGTCGACGACCAGGTCGGCGCGTTCGGCGAGTTCGGCGACCTCCGCGTTGCCGCTGAACACGAGCAGGCCCGGCACCCCGTCGGAGCGGAGCTTGTCGACGGCGGCGAACGCGGGCAGGTCGCCCAGGTCGTCGCCGGCGTAGAGGACGGCCTCGGCGCCGCTCTCGCGCACGTACTCCGTGAGGGCGACGCCCTTGTCCACGCCCGGTGGCCGCAGCTCCAGGACCATCCGGCCCGGTTCGACGATCAGGCCGTGCCGGGCGGCGAGCTCCCCGAGGGGGCCGCGCAGGGTCTCGAAGGCGGCCTGCGGGTCCGCCGCGCGGCGCGTGTGCACGGCGACGGCGCGGCCCTTCTCCTCGATCCAGGTGCCCTGCCAGGCGCCGATCTCGTCCAGGAAGCCGGGCAGTTCGGCCCGGACGGCGGCCACTCCGGGGTGCGGCGCGGGCGCGCTGACCGTGCCGCTCACCGCGTCCCAGCGCTCGGCGCCGTAGTGCCCGAGGACCACCAGGTGCTCCAGGCCGGGGACGCCCGCGAAGCCGCCGTGGCGGACCGCGACGCCCGCCGGGCGGCCGGTGACGACCGCCACCGACGCCACCTCGGGCGCGAGGGCCGCGAGGGCGGGGACGGCGCCGGGGTGGGCCCGGGCCTGTTCGGGGTCGGGGACGATCGGGGCGAGCGTCCCGTCGAAGTCGAGTGCGATCACGGCCCGGCCGGGCCGTCGCAGGATGGCGTCGAGTCCCTCGCGCCCGGCCGTGGTCGCCGGGGTCGGCAAGGAGTCCGTGAAGTCCGCGTTGCTGCCCATGGGACGACCCTATCCGCGCGGGGCGGGACGCACGCCTGTCACTTTGCGCCGGGTGCCCCGGGCGGACTCAGCGTTCCGCGCGGCGG
The DNA here is from genome assembly GCF_056435845.1 of Streptomyces sp. NPDC043867. Lineage (NCBI taxonomy): Bacteria > Bacillati > Actinomycetota > Actinomycetes > Kitasatosporales > Streptomycetaceae > Streptomyces > Streptomyces sp. NPDC043867. The sequence continues at coordinate 28,506 of NZ_JBWKDS010000021.1, forward strand.
GCCTCGCGGACACGGCGGAGCCGGTTGACCGTCACCGGGTCGTGGGCGAGCGCCCGCGGGTCGTCGAGCAGGGCGTTGAGCAGCTGGTAGTACCTGACCGGCACGAGACCGAGCTGTTCGCGTATCGCCCGCTCCTTGGCGCCGGGACCGGGCCAGTTCCTGCGCTCGGTGGCGAGGACGGCCCGCTCCTGGGGGGTGAGCTGCTCCATGCCGGCCACGGTAACCCCCACCACCGACAGCGCCCGTCCGCCCGGCCCCGCTCCGCTACTCCGCGCTCTCCGCGATGACGGCCCGGCGCTGGAGTTCGCCCAGGACGGCGGACGGGCGGCCGGTGGGGCCGACGGCCTTGCCGATGTCCTGCTTGACGGAGGCGCTGACGCCGGCCCAGCTGGTCTCGCCGACCGGGTAGAGCTCCGCGGAGGGGAGTTCCTCCAGGAAGGGCGCGAGATCCTTGTCCTCCGGGTCCTCGGCCATCACCGCGGACGCGGAGGTGGTCACCGGCAGCAGGTCGTACCGGCGGGAGAAGGCCAGCACGTTCTTCGTGCTGTAGACGTAGTCGAGGAACTCGCCGGCCTGCTCGCGGTGGCCGTTCTTCTTGAAGGCCATCATCCAGTCGGCGACGCCCATCGTGGTCCGGCTCCTGCCCTCGGCGCCGGGCATGGGCACCATGCCGAACTTGACGCCCTTCGCGGCGGCGGTCTTCATCAGCGTCGGGTGCCCGTTGAGCATGCCGACCTCGCCGCGGGCGAAGGCGGCGAAGGCGTCGGCGCGGTTGAGTTTCGCGGGCGCGGTCGGTCCGGTGAGCCCCTTGCCGACCAGTTCGTTCTTCAGCCAGTCGAAGGTCCTGACGTTCTCCGCCGAGTCGAGGGAGTACGTGCCGACGTCCTGGGTGTAGCCGCCGCCCCCGCTCAGCAGCCACTGCATGGTCTCCGCCTGCGCCTCCTCGGGGCCGAGCGGCAGCGCGTAGGGGATCTCGACGCCCTTGGACTTGAGCACCCTGGCGTCGGCCGCGAGCTCACTCCAGGTCTTCGGCGGGGTGAGGCCCGCCTCGGAGAACAGCGTCTTGTTGTAGAAAAGGAGCCGCGTGGAGGCGGCGAACGGCATGCCGTACTGCACCCGCCGCATCTCGCCCGCGTCGCTGAGCCGGGAGACGAAGTCGGCCTGGGTGGTTATGGACAGCAGGTCGTCGGCCTCGTACAGCTCGCCCTCGGCCGCGTAGTCGGCGTACGCGCCGATCTGGGCGAGGTCGGGGGCCTGGCCGGCGTCGACCAGGTCCCTGACCTTGCGGTCGACGTCGTTCCAGGAGTAGACGTCGACCTCGACGTGGATGCCGGGGTGCTCGGCCTCGAAGCTCGCGGCCAGATCGTCCCAGTACTTCTTGGAGCTGGTGGCCGCGGAGTCGCCGTAGTCAGCTGCGACCAGTCGCAGGGTCACGTCGTCGGAGCCGGCCGAGCCGCCGCAGCCCGTGAGCGCCGCTGTCATGCCCAGTGCGGACACCACCGCGATCAGTCCTGTCCTACGCCGCTGCACCGCTCGTCCCCAACCCTGTTGTCTAGTCCTGTTGTCCCAAAGTTCGGATACAAGGTCTACACCACGTGAGTGGACTAGACCTCTCCTGGGGTAAGGGGCGACACTGTCCCCCGTGAGACATGTCATCGCCCTCGACGTGGGCGGCACCGGGATGAAGGCCGCCCTCGTGGGGGCCGGCGGCGAGCTGCTCCACCAGGCCCGCCGGGCGACCGGCCGCGAGCGCGGCAGCGACGCCGTCGTCGGGACGATCCTCGACTTCGCCGCCGAGCTGCTGGCCTACGGTGAGCGGCAGTTCGGCGAAGCCGCCGCGGCGGCCGGCGTCGCCGTCCCCGGCATCGTCGACTCCGCGCGGGGCGTCGCGGTCTACTCGGCCAACCTCGGCTGGCGCGACCTCCCGCTGCGCCGGATGCTCGGCGAACGGCTGGCCGGGACACCGGTCGCCCTCGGCCACGACGTGCGCACAGGCGGACTCGCCGAGGGCCGGATCGGCGCGGGCCGGGGCGCCGACCGTTTCCTGTTCGTACCGCTCGGCACCGGCATCGCCGGCGCGATCGGCATCGACGGCACGGTCGAGGCGGGCGCGCACGGCTTCGCCGGGGAGATCGGCCACATCGTCGTACGGCCGGGGGGAACCCCGTGCCCGTGCGGACAGCGCGGCTGCCTGGAGCGCTACGCCTCCGCGGCGGCCGTCAGCGAGGCCTGGGCCCTCGCGTCCGGCGACCCGGACGCCGACGCGGCGGACTGCGCGCGGGCCGTTCAGGACGGGGACGAGCGGGCCGTACGCGTCTGGCGCGACGCCGTCGACGCGCTCGCCGACGGGCTCGTCACCGCGCTGACCCTGCTGGACCCGCGCACCGTGATCATCGGAGGCGGGCTCGCCGAGGCCGGGGACACCCTGTTCGCCCCGCTGCGCGCCGCCGTCGCGGAGCGCGTCACCTTCCAGCAGCTGCCGTCCCTCGTCCCCGCGGCTCTCGGCGACACGGCCGGATGTCTGGGCGCCGGACTGCTGGCCTGGGATCTACTCGAAACCGACATCACCGTCCGCTCGGAGGTAACCACCTGATGGCCCCTAGCAAGGTTCTCGCCGGCGCCCGGGTGGTCCTGCCCACCGGGATCGTGGACGGCGGCCACCTGGTCGTCGACGGCGCACGGATCGCCGGCGGGGGTCCCCCCGGGACGGAGCCGACCGGCGTCCCCGGGGACGCGGAGCGGCTCGACCTCACGGGCCACTGGCTGGTCCCCGGCTTCGTCGACATGCACAACCACGGCGGCGGCGGCGCGTCCTTCACCTCGGGAACCGTCGAGGACGTCCTCAAGGGCGTCCACACCCACCGGCTGCACGGCACGACCACCCTCGTCGCCTCCACCGTCACCGGCGACATGGACGGCCTCGCCCAGCGCGCCGGACTGCTCTCCGAACTGGCCGAACAGGGCGACATCGCGGGCATCCACTTCGAGGGCCCCTTCATCTCCCCCTGCCGCAAGGGCGCCCACTCCGAGGAACTGCTGCGCGACCCCGACCCGGCCGAGGTCCGCAAGCTGCTCGACGCGGCGCGCGGCCGGGCCCGGATGGTCACGCTCGCCACCGAACTGCCCGGCGGCATCGACTCCGTACGGCTGCTGGCCGAGCACGGCGTGATCGCGGCCATCGGCCACACCGACGCGACGTACGAGCAGACCCGGGAGGCCATCGACGCGGGTGCCACCGTGGCGACGCACCTGTTCAACGCGATGCCCGCGCTCGGACACCGCTCCCCCGGGCCGATCGCCGCCCTCCTGGAGGACGAGCGGATCACCGTCGAGCTGATCAACGACGGCACCCATCTGCACCCGGCCGCCTTGGAACTGGCGTTCCGTCACGCGGGCGCCGACCGGGTGGCGTTCATCACCGACGCGATGGACGCCGCCGGCTTCGGCGACGGCCGCTACATGCTCGGCCCGCTGGAGGTGGAGGTGGCGGACGGCGTCGCCCGCCTGGTGGAGGGCGGCTCGATCGCGGGCTCCACGCTCACGCTGGACCGCGCCTTCAAGCGGGCGGTCACCGTGGACCGGCTGCCCGTCGAGGACGTCGTCGCCGCCCTGTCCGCCAACCCCGCGAGGCTCCTCGGCGTGGCCGACAGGGTGGGCTCCCTGGAGGCGGGCAAGGACGCCGACCTGGTGGTGCTGGACGCGGAGTTCGAGGTGCGGGGCGTGCTGCGCCGGGGTGAATGGGTGGTTCGTCCCCGGCTGGGGTGAGCCCGGCCCGGTCGTGACCCGGGAGGCCGGGCCCGGGTGTGTCGACCCGCGCCGCGGCAGGACCTAGGGTCTGTCGTTTGGATCATGCCGGCGTCGCGGGGTCTGGCACGCACATCTGCGGCGTTGTCGTCGGTCGCCGACGCTCCGCGTCGACTCCCTCCTCCGCCTTGCAGCTGCACGCGCCAGACCCCGCTCGGGTCGGTCAGGACGAACCGTCGGTCACAGCCAGCCTGATCCGAACGACAGGCCCTAGCTCTTCCAGCCCTCGGCCAGCCACATCTGGTCGAGGAGGGCGTCGCACTGGTTGCCCTGCTCGCAGGAGATCTTGATGGTGTTGGTGCCCTTGTTGAGCTCGACGTAGTTGTAGGTCTTCGTCCAGCCCTTCTCGTAGTCCCCCGCCGGGGCCTGTGCCCAGTTCTTGAGGGCGAGCGGGGCGGTCAGGGGTTTGGCGTTGATCGTGAGGGTGGCGGTGGCGTCCTTGCCCGGCACGCTGTAACCGGTGTAGACGGTGTACTTGCCGGACTTCGGGATGCCGCTCACGTTCCACGTGACGGCGGCGCCGACCTGGTTGAAGTTCGCGACGTAGACGCCGCCGGCCGCCTTCGCGCCCTTGACGTCGGACGCCGTGGTGGCGCCGTCGAGGTGGAGGGCCTTGGCGTCGATCGCGGGCAGGTCGTCCTCGGCCTCCGCGGGCCGGCCGGCCGACTTGCTGGGCTCGGCGCTCTGCGCGGCCGTGGGGGTCGCGCCGCCGGCGTTGTCGCCCTTGTCGTCGTCCGAGTCACCACCCAGCATCACGACACCGATACCGACGACGACCGCGGCGACCACGGCGATCGCGCCGATCAGCAGGCCCCTGGTGTTGGGACCCCGGCCCCGCCCGCCCCCGCCGCCGCCGACCATGGGCGTCCGGCTGGTGGTGACGGTGCCGGGGGCGGTCTCGGGTGCTCCGTGCTGCGGGGCGGGCCGGCCGTACGCCTGCTGCTGCGGGACCTGCCGGCCGTACTGCGCGGTCGGCGCCTGCTGCCCGTACGTGGCCTGCTGGCCGTACGTGGTCTGCTGCTGCCCGTACTGCCGCTCGCCCACCGCGCGCACCCTGTTGACGGAGCCTGGATAGCCGTAGCCACCGCTCGGCGGCTGTGCGCCTGCGGCCTGGCCGTCGGCGTACAGGTAGCCGAACGGGTCGTCGTCCTCGGGTGTGCTCGCGCCGTTGTTGCCGGGCGTCATCCCTTGGTCTCCTCAGCGGGTGCGGTACGTGGGTGAATGGCGAGCCTACCCGCTCCGAGGGACCCGAACGGGTGACTCAGTTCTCATCGATCCACTGACCTGCGTGTTATCCCGCACGCCGATGCTGTTTGGGACGAGACCGTTTCTCTACGTACATCCGTTCGTCAGCGGATTTCAAGACCTCGTCCGCCGTCATGCCGCAGTGTGCCCAACCGATGCCGAAGCTGGCACCCACCCGCACGGCCCTGCCGTCGACCCTGATGGGCGGAATGATCGCGTTCCGCAGCCGTACGGCGAGGTCCTGGGCGTCGGCCCGGCCGAGGCCGTCGGCGAGGACCACGAACTCGTCACCGCCGAGCCGGGCGACCGTGTCCCCGTCCCGCACGACGCTGGTCAGCCGGCGGGCGACCTCCACGAGCACCGCGTCGCCCGCGTTGTGCCCGAAGCGGTCGTTGATCGACTTGAAGCCGTCGAGATCGCAGAAGAGCACGGCGAGGCCCTTCGTGCCGTCGTCGGTCTCGCCCTCGGGCGCGATGGTGTGGACGTGGTGGTCGAAGCCGTCGTAGGGCCCCGGCTCCGGCCGGAAGTCGAATCCGTGGCCGTGCGCCTCCTGGTCGAAGGCGGCCGGGTGCTCCGGCGGGTACGCCCCGTACGCCGCGTCCAGCGAGGCGACCGCGCCGGGCGGCAGGGACTGCGGGCGCTGGCAGAGACGGGAACCGAGCCGGGAGCGCAGCTCTGCGGAGTTCGGCAGGCCGGTGAGCGAGTCGTGCGAGGCGCGGTGGGCGAGCTGGAGCTCGCGGCGCTTGCGCTCCTCGATGTCCTCGACGTGGGTGAGCAGGAAGCGCGGGCCGTCGGCGGCGTCCGCGACGACGGAGTTGCGCAGACTGACCCACACGTAGGTGCCGTCGCGGCGGCCGAGGCGCAGCTCGGCCCGGCCGCCCTCGGCGGAGGTCCTGAGCAGCGTGCCGATGTCCTCGGGGTGGACGAGGTCGGAGAAGGAGTAGCGGCGCATCGCGGAGGCGGGCCGGCCGAGGAGCCTGCACAGGGCGTCGTTCGTGCGCAGGATCCGGCCGTGCTGGTCGCCGCCCATCTCGGCGATGGCCATGCCGGAGGGTGCGTACTCGAAGGCCTGGCGGAAGCTCTCCTCGCTGGCGCGCAGGGCCTGCTGCTCGCGCTCCAGGCGGACCAGGGCGCGCTGCATGTTGGCGCGCAGCCGGGCGTTGCTGATCGCGATCGCGGCCTGGAAGGCGTACATCTGGAGGGCCTCGCGGCCCCAGGCGCCGGGCCGGCGGCCGTTGCGCGGCCGGTCCACGGACAGGACGCCGATCAGTTCGCCGCAGCGGGAGCCGGAGATGCCGGGGGTGTACATCGGCGCGAAGAGGCGGTCGGAGGGGTGCCACTCGTCCTCGAAGCGGGGCGCCGGGCCGTCCGTGTACCACTGCGGCACGTCGTCCTCGTCGAGGACCCAGCCCTCGGTGTGGGGTATGAACCGCAGGTCGCCCCAGGCCTCGCCCATGCTCAGCCGGCGGTCCCAGGAGGTGCGGGAGCCGACCCTGCCGGTGATGAGCGCCTCGGCGGCGGAGTTGCCCGCGAGCGCGGCCACCACGAGGTCGCCGTCCGGCTGGACCAGGTTGACGCAGGCCAGCTCGTAGCCGAGGCCGTTGACCACGCCGTCGGCGACGGTCTGCAGCGTGTCGGCCAGGCTGCGGGCGGTGTTCATGTCCGCCATCACCTGGTGCAGCTGCCGCAGGGTCGTAAGGCGGACGTACGGCTCCGACTCGGTCTCCATGCGCCCTCCCCCCGAGACCTCGCAGCAACTCCAGGGTTCTCTTCGGCGTGACTCGGCTTACTGCTTGGTAGCTTCAGCCGTGGCTTCGTACATCGTTCCCGCCACTGAATCACAGCGCGCTGCCCACTCGGTACACAGGGTCAACAAAATATGGCTCCTGTGACTCAAGTCACAGCAGAACATGAGCAATTGAGTGGGGTTTCTGCATTTTCACTGTGCGTTTACTGCGCGCATATCCGAGATCTGTGTACAGGCTGTGAGCGTATGCGACCGGCGACGGCGGTCCGTCGTCCGCCCCGGTGCGCGCGGCGGGGTCGGCCGGTGGTCCTAGGACCCGGGTCGGCCCAGGGTCGGCCCCGGGTCCGATGCGGCGGGCCGGAGGCGGGGACTAGCGTTTTCCCGTGCTGAAGACTCCCGCTGCCGTAACCACCGTGTCTCCCCCGTCCGCCGCGCCGCACGCCGACGGGCATGCTGATGGGGTGAGCAACGACGAGTTCCGCGCCGTCATGTCCCGGCTGGCCGCGGGCGTGGTCCTGGTGACCGCCCACGAGCCCGCGCTGGATCCGGACGGGCCCGGCGGCGAGGACGTCGGCATGACGGCGACCTCCTTCATGTCCGTCTCCCTGGACCCGCCGCTGGTGATGGTGGGCCTGCGGGAGGGCTCCCGCATGGACGACCTGCTCGCCGAGCAGCCGCACTGGGCGGTCTCCGTGCTCTCCGACAGCCAGCGTCAGATCGCGGGCCGCTTCGCCATGAAGGGGCGGATCAGCGACCGCCTGCTCTTCGAGGACCTCCCGTACCTCCGCGGCAAGGAGTCCGGAGCACCGCTGGTCGGCGGCGCCCTGGCGACCCTGGAGTGCCGCACGGAGCAGCGAGTGACGGCGGGCGACCACACGCTGGTCATCGGCCGCGTCCTGACGGCGTCGGTCCCGAGCGCGGACGGCGCCCCCCTGACGTACTTCAAGGGCCGGTACCGGCAGCTGGGTTAGGGCCGCGGGGCACCCCACGGCCCGCCGGGGAACCGGCCCCCGGCGGGATCCGCACGGCGGTCCGTGTCCGTCAGAGCATGGACGTGGGGCGTGGACGTGGGCGTGACGGACACGGCGACACGGCGTCACGACTCACGGCTCACGGCTCGTGACACGGCATCACGGCTCACGCCGTCACGGCCAACGGCTCATGACACGGCATCACGGCGTCACGGCGTCACGGCTCACGGCTCGTGACGTCACGGCGTCACGCATCTCGGCTCGCGCCGTCACGGCCAACGGCCAACGGCCAACAGCTCATGGCGTCACCGCATGTCGGCTCACGCCGGCCAACGCCTCACGGCGTCACGGCGTCACGGCGTCACGGCGTCACGGCGTCACGGCGTCACGGCGTCAGCGGGTGTGACGTGCGGCCCGACGCCTCGTCGATCTCGTCGTGCGCCTTGGTCAGCAGCTTCATCGCCAGTTCGTTGAGTGCCCTGGCGCCCGCCACCTCCTCGCCCACCCTCGGCTGGTCGGCGTCGGAGGGGTGGCGGCTGGAGTACCCGTGCGCCCGCACCTCGCTCCCGTCGGCGAGCCGTACCAGCGCGGCGGCGCGGGTGCGGTGGGAGTCCTCCTCGAATTCCAGCTCGACGTGCCATCCGACAGCGGTCTGCGCCATCACGATCACCTCCGGAATCCCTGCTTCCAGGATGAGCCCGGCAGCCCGCCCGCGCACGGCCTGCGCTCAGTGGGCCTCTGCCGGGCCGGCACCGCCCAGTGCTGTGACCGGAAAGGTCTGCCGGGTCACACCCCTAGGGCCTGTCGTTTGGATCATGCCGGCGTCGCGGGGTCTGGCACGCACATCTGCGGCGTTGTCGTCGGTCGCCGACGCTCCGCGTCGACTCCCTCCTCCGCCTTGCAGCTGCACGCGACAGACCCCGCTCGGGTCGGTCAGGACGAACCGTCGGTCACAGCCAGCCTGATCCAAACGACAGGCCCTAGCCGCCGAAGGCCGTCACGTCGAGACCCGCGAGCCGCTCCGGGCCCCGGAGGATGTCGATCGCGGCGATCCGCCCCTTCGTGACGGTGAACGCCAGCACGGCGACCGCGCGCCCCTCGGTGATCACGACGGCCCCCGCGACCCCGTTGACCAGGGCGGGCCGCGCGATGCGGGCGAGGTGGGCGAAACCGCTCGCCCCCGCGGACACCGCCTTCGCACCGCTGCGCACGCCCGCCTCGGAGCGGGCGACCACGTCGGGGTCGAGCACGGCGACCAGCGCGTCGAGGTCCCCGTCGCGCGCGGCGGCCAGGAAGGCGTCGACGGCCGCGCGCTGCCGGCTCAGGTCGGCGTCGGGGACCGGTGCCCCGCCCCGGACCCGGCGCCGGGCACGGCTGGCGAGCTGCCGGGCCGCCGCCGGCGTACGGCCGACGAGGGGCGCGATCTCCTCGAAGGGCACGGCGAACAGGTCGTGCAGCACGAACGCGAGCCGCTCGGCGGGCGCCAGGTTCTCCAGGACGACGAGCAGGGCGAGGCCGAGCGAGTCGGCGAGCAGCGCCTGCTGCTCGGGGTCGGCCCCGCCCACCGGGCTGAGCACCGGCTCCGGCATGCGCAGGCCGGGCTCCTCGGTGAGTTCCTCGGCGCGGCTCCGGCGCGCGCGCAGCATGTCGAGGCAGACCCGGCCCACGACGGTCGTCAGCCACCCGCCGAGGTTGTCGAGCGCGGCGGCGTCGGTGCGGCTGAGCTTGAACCAGGTCTCCTGGACGGCGTCCTCGGCCTCGGTGAGTGAACCGAGCATGCGGTAGGCGACGGCGCGCAGCCGTCCGCGGTGCGACTGGAACCGCTCGGCGAGGAGGTCGCTCTCCCGGCCGGCGCTCCCCGCCGGAACGCTCCCGGGAACGGCGCCCCCGCTCATCAGCCCCAGTCCCGCCCCGTACGGCCCCGCTTGGTGTCGGAGCGCTGCTTCTTCTCGCGCAGCCGGCGTTCGTTGATGCCCCGCGGGATACGGGTCGCCCGGCGGGGCTTGGGCGGGGGCGCGCTCGCCTCGGCGAGCAGCGAGGCGAGCCGTACGGCCGCGGTCTCGCGGTTGCGCCACTGCGACCGGTGCTCGGAGGCCCGCACGCTGATGACCCCGTCGACGAGGCGCCCGGCCAGCCTGTCCAGGGCGCGCTCCTTCCACACCGGCGGCAGCGCCTCGGTCTTCGCGAGGTCGAACCGGAGCTCCACCTGGGAGTCGCTGGTGTTGACGTGCTGCCCACCGGGTCCGGAGGAGCGCGAGAAACGCCACATGAGCTCGGCCTCGGGAAGGGAGACGGAGCCGCGGACGACGTAGGGACCGGACATGGGGTCCATGGTCGCTTGCCCGTCCGGTCCGCGTCACCCGTTTTTCGGAGCCGTACGGCCCTTCGGGTAAAGAAAGCAAAGACACCTGGAACCTCGGGCGCCCCCCTCGACGTTCATAGGGGTAGCTGTAGCTTCGTGCCCGTACGAAGCCCATGCGTACGGGCACCGAGCACGTACGTAACGAGGGAAGGGACTCCCAACAATGGCTGTAAGCCTGTCCAAGGGTGGCAACGTCTCGCTCACCAAGGAGGCTCCGGGCCTGACCGCCGTCACCGTGGGCCTCGGCTGGGACGTCCGCAGCACCACCGGCACCGACTTCGACCTCGACGCCTCGGCCATCGCGGTCAACCCGCAGGGCAAGGTCTACTCGGACGGCCACTTCGTCTTCTTCAACAACAAGCAGACCCCGGACCAGACCATCGTCCACACCGGTGACAACCGCACGGGTGAGGGCGCGGGCGACGACGAGGCGATCAACGTCAATCTGGCCGGTCTCCCGGCCGACGTCGAGAAGATCGTCTTCCCGGTCTCGATCTACGACGCCGAGACCCGCTCGCAGAACTTCGGCCAGGTCCGCAACGCCTACATCCGCATCGTGAACCAGGCAGGCGGCGCGGAGATCGCCCGCTACGACCTGTCCGAGGACGCGGCGACGGAGACGGCCATGGTCTTCGGCGAGCTCTACCGCAACGGCGCCGAGTGGAAGTTCCGCGCGGTCGGCCAGGGCTACGCGTCGGGTCTGGCCGGCATCGCCCAGGACTTCGGCGTGAGCGTCTGACCCGCCCGTGTGTGATCGCGGAAGCCCCCGGCCGTCCGGCCGGGGGCTTCCGCGTGCCCGGCCCGCCCGCGCATCCCCGCCGCGCCCGCCGCGCGGCGGTAGTTTGCCCCCGTGATCCTCGAATCCCTTCGCCTCACACCCGACCGCGACCTCCCCGCCCCGCTCCTCACGGAACTGACCGCTCTCTACGCCTCCAACCGTGACTTCTACGCCCTGAGCGGGGACTTCCCGGACGCCGACGACATCCGCGTGGAGCAGGTCGCGCAGGCGCTCGCCGACGAGCTGGCCCACCCGGACGTGGAGGTGCTGCTCGCCCGCGGCGCCGGACGGCTCCTCGGCGTCGCGATCACCCTCGCGCACCACCCCGACCCGGCCGACCCCGATCCGTGGATCGGCCTGCTTCTGGTGGACGCCCGCGAACAGCGCCGAGGACACGGACGGCAGCTGGCCTCGCTCGTCGAGGAGCGCGTGCGCGCGTCGGGCCGCAGGGCCGTGCGCCTGGCCGTCCTCGACAACAACCCGCGGGCGCTCGCCTTCTGGACCGCCCTCGGCTACGAGGTCATCGACCACCGCAGGGATCTGCAACAGGGCCGCCCCTGCGCGGTGTTGCGCAAGGTCCTCGACCACTCCCCCGACCACGCCGGTGCGCTGCAGCCGCGCTGACGCCACGTCCCGGAGGGTGCTCACGCGGTCCGGTGGCCGAAGGCTCAGCCGTGCTCACCGGCGGCTCGGTCTGCCGTCCCCGTACAGCCAGTCCCGCCAGATCACGTCGAAGTCCCGGCCCGGCGCCTTCTTCTCGACGTAGGCCGTGAAGTCCGCGGTGCCGGCGTTGCCGTGCCGGTGGGCGGCGGCCCAGCCCCGGACGATGCCGCGGAAGGCGGTGTCGCCGACGGTCTCGCGGATCTTGTGGAGGACCATGGCGCCGCGCTCGTAGACCGGGCTGTCGGAGATGTGGGCGGCGCCGGACGGCCGCGCGGGCGGGAAGGCCCAGACCGCCTCGCCGGCCGCGGGGTCGTCGTAGTAGTCGCCCCGGTAGAGGGCGTCGAAGGTCTCGTCCGCCGTGTCGCCGCCGTGCTCCTCCTCCCAGAGCCACTCCGCGTAGGTCGCGAACCCCTCGTTGAGCCACATGTCCCGCCAGGACTCGGGGGTGACCGAGTCGCCGAACCACTGGTGGGCCAGCTCGTGGACGAGGGTCCCGGTGTCGGGGGCGCCGGGGAAGACGGGGCGGGTCTGGGTCTCCAGGGCGTAGCCCACGCCGTCCGCGTCGTCGACGACCGCGCCCGCGGAGGAGAAGGGGTACGGGCCGAAGGCGTCCTCCTCCCAGGCGAGGATCTCCGGCAGCCGCGCCAGCACCTTCGCGCTCGCCTTCGCCTCGGCGGGGTCGACCGCGACGTACAGCGGCAGTCCGCTCTTCGTCGTCGACCGCCGGATGTCGTACCTGCCGATCGCGACCATGGCCAGGTAGCTCGCCATCGGCTCCGCCGTGTGCCAGCGGAACGTGCTGCGGCCCTTCCCGGACGTCTCGCTCCTCAGCTCGCCGTTGGAGACCGCCCGCAGCCCCGCCGGGACGGTGACCGCGATGTCGTACGACGCCTTGTCGCAGGGGTGGTGGCTGCCCGGGAACCAGGCCGCCGACCCGGTGGGCTCGCCGAGGGCCAGGGCACCGTCGGCCGTCCGCAGCCAGCCCTCCTCCGAGCCGTCCGGGTCGGTGATCGTCTCCGGTGTGCCCGAGTAGCCGACCCGCACGTGGAACGTCTCGCCCCGGTCCAGGTCGTCGGGCGGGCGCACCGTCAGCTCCTGGCCGGTGCGGCTCCAGCGGGCGCCGCGCCCCTCGACGCTGACGCTCCCGACGTCCAGCCCCTTCAGGTCCAGGTTGAACGCACTGAGGTCCTGCGTCGCGCGCGCCGTGATCTCGGCCCTGCCGGTGAGCTCACGGCTCCCGGGGTCGTACGAGAGGGCCAGGCCGTAGTGCGTGACGTCGTAGCCGCCGTTTCCCGCCTTCGGGAAGTACGGGTCGCGGACGCCCGGCGCCCCGGGGGTGCCCTGGACACCGCCGCCGCACGCGGTGAGGAACAGGGCCGCGGCCAGGGCGAAGGGTGCGCGGGCGGAAGATCGGGGCACGTCCGTGATCCTACGAGGGCGTGACACCATCACCTACGTGCTCGACATCGGCTACGCCCTCTCCAACCGCTTCCCCGACCCCCCGCAGACCGACTACCGCCGCGCGGACGTCCGCGCGCTGCGGCACGACCTGTTCTGCGGTGACGTCTACCTCGCCGACACCGAGGCGGACCGCGAGCTGTCCACAGCCTGGGGATGGGTGCCGGTGCTCGACTTCGCCTGGGCGCTGTGCGACATCGTGGAGCAGCTCGACCGGGACCCGCGCGGCAGCCGCGCCTCCCGCCCGCAGCACGCCGAGCTCGACTTCACCGAGTCCACGGACCGGATGCTCTTCGAGCGGCGCTTCGGCTGGGTCGACATCGAGGCCGACTGGATGCACGTCGAGGAGGCGCCGCTGACCTTCTCCCACGCCGAACTGCGCCGCGAGGCCCGCGACTTCCTGCACGACCTGCTCGCCGACCTCACCGACCTGCACGAGGGCCTGGCCGACAACCCGGCGGTCTGGACGCTCCAGGCCCGCTTCCCCCGGGTCGGCTGACACCGCGTACGCCCGTCCGTGACGGACGCCCGGCCGCACCCGAGACCGCGTACGCCCTTCCCGGGACAGTGACGGTGACGGTGACGGGACACCCGGACCGCGCCCGCTCTCACTCCTGGCCGATGCCCGCCACCCTGAGCCCCAGCTCGGCCGCAAGCAGCGGTGCCAGGTCCATCAGCTGGGCCGGGCTGACGACCGCGCCCGCCAGCTGGTCCACCCCGCGCGCGATGTCCAGCTCCGCCGCCCCCCGCAGGTCGACGTCCTTCAGGGTCGCCGCGCTGAAGTCGGCCCCCTTCAGCACACAGCCGGCGAACTCCACGCGCTCCAGTGTGGCGCCGCCGAAGTCGGGCTCGACCAGGACGCACCCCTCGAAGACCACGTCCCGGAGCCGGGCCCGGCGCAGATTCAGGTAGTCGATCTTGCCCCCGCGCACCAGCACCCGCTCCAGCACCGAGCCGTGCAGCTGCACTCCGCCCATCCGGGCGTCCAGCACCTCGACGTCACGCAGCGTCGCCTCGGCGAGATCCGTGCCCACCCCCCGCACGCCGGTGAGGACGGAGTCCAGCACGCGCACGTGCGCCAGCCGCGTCTCGTCCAGCGCGCAGTCCGTCAGCGCGCAGTCCATGAAGCGGGCTCCCCCGCCGTCCTGTCCGGCGAAGTCCGCCTCCCGGAACTCCAGCCCGTCGTAGTCCCCGTCGCGCTCCAGCCCCCCGCCCGCGTACGCGTCGAGCGGCGGCAGCCGCACCTCGGGCCGCCGCGCCCCCTTGCCGCGCCCGCTCGCCCTGCCCGCCGCACCCGCCGCTCTCCGCACCATGCCCCCATGCTGCACCCCGCCACTGACAGCGGCCCCGGGCTCCCCGCGCACCTCTCGGTCTCCCCATGCAGTACGCGAAGAACGCGGGCGCCACCGTCGTCGGCCTGGCGGGCGGCCCCGGGAAGGTGGCCCGGGTCCTGGCCAACGGCGCCGACCTGGCCGTGGACTACCGGGACGCGGACTGGCCGGAGCGGGTCCGCGCCGGCCTGGAGGACCGCACGGCCACCCTCGTCCTGGACGGGGTCGGCGGCGACGTCGCCCGGGCCGCCGTCGGCCTGCTGGGTCCCGGCGGCCGGCACCTCGTCTTCGGCTGGTCCGGCGAGGGCGTGAAGAACGGCGGCCCGTACCTCGTCGACGGGGTGTCGGAGCAGGTGCTCGGCCCGGTCATGCTGCGCAGGGCGGGCGGTCCCGATCCGCTGCGCACACTGGAGCTGCGCGCCCTCGCCGAGGCCGCCGCCGGGCGTCTGACCCCCGCCGTGCAGCGCTTCCCGCTCGCGGAGGCGGCCGCCGCCCATCGCGCCCTGGAGAACCGGGGCACCGTCGGCAAGGTGGTGCTGGAACCCTGACCGGCCCCGGCCCGCCGGTGGCGGCGTCGGGGTCAGTCCCGCGCGCCGAGCTTCGCGAGCGAGTCGTCCGTCAGCCGGTACACCGTCCACTCGTCCTGCGGCCGGGCGCCCAGCGACTCGTAGAACTCGACGGCCGGACGGTTCCAGTTCAGCACCGACCACTCCAGCCGCTCGTAGCCGCGCTCCACGCAGATCCGCGCCAGTTCGGTGAGCAGCGCCCTGCCGTGGCCGCCGCGGCGCGCGGCGGGCCGCACGTACAGGTCCTCAAGGTAGATCCCGTGCACCCCGCGCCAGGTGGAGAAGTTCAGGAACCACAGCGCGAACCCGGCCGCCTCGCCCGCCTCCTCGGCGATGTGCGCGAACGCGGCGGGCCGCTCCCCGAACAGCGCCTCGTGCAGCTGCCGTTCGGTCGCCCGGACCTCGTGCACCGCCTTCTCGTACTCGGCCAGTTCAAGGATCATCGCGTGGATGACGGGGACGTCGGAGGGGGTCGCGGTACGAATCATGCGGGCAGGCTACGTCAGGCCCCGCCGGGCGGTCGCCCGGGCGCCGCGAAGGCGTCCGGACGGCCGCGGAGCTGCGAAAGAGCACGAAATCCGAAGGAGACACCGGCGGTCCGCAGGGGTTAACGTCCCGGCCATGAGCAGCAGGCCCGCGAGCAGCGCAAGCACCGCAGCCACCGTGAACGGCGGCATCTCGTTCTGGTACGCGCAGGACGGTCTCCCCGCCCCGCGCGAGCCGCTGCCCGGGGACGCGTCGGCCGACGTGGTGATCGTCGGCGGCGGCTACACGGGCCTGTGGACCGCGTACTACCTGAAGAAGGCGGCGCCCTTCCTGCGCATCACCGTCCTGGAGCAGAAGTTCTGCGGCTACGGCGCCTCGGGGCGCAACGGCGGCTGGCTCTACAACGGCATCGCGGGCCGCGACCGGTACGCGAAGCTCCACGGCCACGACGCGGCCGTACACCTCCAGCAGGCGATGAACGAGACCGTCGGCGAGGTCGTCCGGGTGGCCGCCGAGGAGGGCATCGACGCCGACATCCATCAGGGCGGCGTCCTCGAAGTGGCTTACACCCCCGCCCAGTTGGCCCGCCTGAAGGCCTTCCACGCCACCGAGCTGTCCTACGGCGAGAAGGACCGCGAGCTGTACGGCGCCCGGGAGACCGCCGGACGCGTCCGGGTCGCGGACGCCGTCGGCTCCACCTGGACCCCGCACGGGGCGCGGCTGCACCCGGTGAAGCTGCTCAAGGGGCTGGCCGCCGCGGTCGAGGCGCTCGGCGTCACCATTTACGAGCAGACACCGGTCACCGAGATCCGCCCCCAGCACGCGGTGACCCCGTACGGTACGGTCCGCGCGCCCTACGTCCTGCGCTGCACGGAGGGCTTCACCGCGTCCCTGAAGGGCCAGCGGCGGACCTGGCTCCCCATGAACTCCTCGATGATCGCGACCGAGCCGCTGACCGACGCCCAGTGGGAGTCCATCGGCTGGGCGGGCCGCGAGACGCTCGGCGACATGGCGCACGCGTACATGTACGCCCAGCGCACCGCGGACGGCCGCATCGCCCTCGGCGGGCGCGGCGTCCCGTACCGCTTCGGCTCACGCACCGACAACGACGGCCGGACGCAGCGGGCGACCGTCGAGGCCCTGCACGAGATCCTCGTCCGCTTCTTCCCGTCGCTGGCCGCGGTGCGGGTGGAGCACGCGTGGTCGGGGGTCCTCGGCGTCCCGCGCGACTGGTGCGCCACGGTCACCCTTGACCGCTCCACCGGCCTCGGCTGGGCGGGCGGCTACGTCGGCTCGGGCGTCGCCACCGCCAACCTCGCCGCCCGCACCCTGCGCGACCTCGTCCAGCACGACTCCGGCCAGGCGGGCCCCACCGGCCTCACCGCCCTGCCCTGGGTCGGCCACCGGGTCCGCAAGTGGGAGCCGGAGCCGTTCCGGTTCGTCGGCGTCCACGGCATGTACGCGACCTACCGGACGGCGGACCGTCGCGAACTGACCACGCACAGCGCCGAGTCGTCCCGGCTGGCGCGGCTGGCGGACCGGGTGGCCGGCCGCCACTGACGGCGCCTCACCCCCCGGCGGCGCCGACACGGCGGGGGGGGGCGCACGGCCGCCGCTCCGCCGTACGGTCAGCCCGCGGCCGAGCCGTCCCGTGTCCCGCCCCGCGCTCCTCGCCTGACGAGTCCCGCGACGACGGCGTGGTGGAAGGGCTCGATCGCCCGGAAGTACAGGCGGCCAGCCCGGCGGTGGTAACGGACGACAGTCGTGCACACGGCCTCGGGACCGTGCGGTCCCCGCCGGACGGCGAAGGAGCAGCGGAAGCTCAGGTGCTTGTCGTCGTCGCCCGCCAGGACCTCGTCGTCGGTGACGCTGATCAGGCGCATCGGACCGATTCTGGCGCCGACCGTGAAGGCCGCGGACGCACTCCGTTCCCGCCGCTTGAGACCGAACGGCGCCACGGCCACGTCCCGGACCGCGAGCAGCCACCGCACCCAGCGCGGGGACGAGCCCAGCATGCGCCGGGTGAAGTCGACCGCGGTGACGCCGGGTGCGATGTCCACCGCCACGGCGTCGACGTGGTCACAACCGCCCAGGCCGGCCCGCGCGGCCTCCACGACCGGCTCCGCGTTCCTGCGTACCGCGACCCGCTGCATCCTCGTGCTCCGTTCCCCGGGCGTCGTGACGTGCGGCTCCCGCACCCGCACGCGAAGGCCCCGGCCGGCAGCTGCCGGCCGGGGCCTGTCGAACCGGAGCCCCCTGTCGGATTCGAACCGACGACCTTCGCTTTACAAGAGCGGCGCTCTGACCAGCTGAGCTAAGGAGGCCTGCACGCGTGCGTGCCGGTGGTGCGTGCGGGCACGCCCGTGCAGTGTACCCACGTCACCGCGGGGGTCCGTCGACTATTTCCGCGAACTTCATCGGCTCCGGAGTACTGACAGATCCGGTGAACGCCAGGTAGCGTCCTGACCCAGTTCACTCGTGTGGACTACACCACTACGGAACGTTCCGTAGCGGTTCACCACCTTTACAACGGATCGTCCGGCACGTTCCTGCCGGTGAAGGGGGCCCCTCACCATGGCCACTGTCTCGTTCGACAAGGCGACCCGGATCTACCCGGGTTCCACGAAGCCCGCCGTCGATGCTCTGGAGATCGACATCGAGGACGGCGAGTTCCTCGTCCTCGTCGGTCCCTCCGGCTGCGGCAAGTCCACCTCGCTCCGCATGCTCGCGGGGCTCGAGGACGTGAACGGCGGCGCCATCCGCATCGGCGACCGCGACGTCACGCACCTGCCGCCCAAGGACCGGGACATCGCCATGGTGTTCCAGAACTACGCGCTGTACCCGCACATGACGGTCGCCGACAACATGGGCTTCGCGCTCAAGATCGCCGGCGTCAACAAGACCGAGATCCGCCAGAAGGTCGAGGACGCGGCGAAGATCCTCGACCTCACCGAGTACCTCGGCCGCAAGCCGAAGGCGCTCTCCGGCGGTCAGCGCCAGCGTGTGGCCATGGGCCGCGCCATCGTGCGCGAGCCCCAGGTCTTCCTCATGGACGAGCCGCTGTCGAACCTGGACGCCAAGCTCCGCGTCTCCACGCGTACGCAGATCGCGAGCCTCCAGCGCCGCCTCGGCATCACCACCGTGTACGTCACCCACGACCAGGTCGAGGCCATGACCATGGGCGACCGCGTGGCCGTGCTCAAGGACGGTCTGCTCCAGCAGGTCGACTCCCCGCGCAACATGTACGACCGTCCGGCGAACCTGTTCGTCGCCGGGTTCATCGGCTCCCCCGCCATGAACCTCGTCGAGGTCCCGATCACCGACGGCGGTGTGAAGTTCGGCAACAGCGTCGTGCCGGTGAACCGCGACGCCCTCAAGGCCGCCGCCGACAAGGGCGACCGCACGGTCACCGTCGGCGTGCGCCCGGAGCACTTCGACATCGTCGAGCAGGGCGGCGGCCACGCGGCGGCCTCCCTGTCCAAGGCCACCGAGGACGCCCCGGCCGGCCTGGCCGTCTCCGTGAACGTCGTGGAGGAGCTCGGCGCCGACGGCTACGTCTACGGCAGCGCCGAGGTCGACGGCCAGCTCACGGACCTCGTCGTCCGCGTGAGCGGCCGCGCCGTCCCGGCCAAGGGCGCCACGCTGCACGTGATCCCGCGTCCGGGCGAGACCCACGTGTTCTCGACCTCCACGGGCGAGCGCCTCACCGACTGAGGCCGCTCCAACCCCCCGGGAAGAGTGAATTCACCCGAGTTGACGGAAAGGGCCCCGCAGCCTGCTGCGGGGCCCTTTCCGTTGTCGACAAATACCCCGGCAGAGCGGTCATTTCGATCCCTGTACGTCAACACGGCACCCGGAATCCTCTCCTTTCCCGTCCCTCGAATCGGTGACTAAATGTCGCCAAATCATCACCCCGCGCTACCCTCACTCGCGTGAAGCACTCCACCACTACCCAACAGACCCGGCGTGGCCGTGGCCCCGCTCGCCGGATCGGCCGCACCCTCGCCCTCGTTCTGCCTGTCGTCCTGGTGCTCTCCGGGACCCTCGCGGTCACCCGAGTCAACTGGTCGGGGAACTCCTCGGACTCGGTGCTCACCGCCTCCTCGACCGACGTCTCCAAGCGTCAGTCCCCCCGTGCCCCGCAGGACGTCCTGCGCGACAGACTCCTGATGGAGCTCCAGGAGAAGGACCCGGGCGTCGCACTCACCCACCTCCAACAGTCGGTGAACGGCCGTCCGTCGCTGGCGAAGCACTGCTCGTCCATCGCCCGCGCCCTCGGCCGGGCGGCCGTCCGTGTCTACGGGCCGACGCGCGCCCAGTCGTTCTCCCGGCCCGTCTGCGACACCTCCTTCGCATCGGGGGTGGCCCGCGGCCTCGCGGCCCAGTAGGACCACCCCGGGCACCGTTCCCGCACGGCCGGTCGCGGAGCGGCTGCCGATCGAAATCCCCGACGGGGCGCCACGTACAGTTCGGGCATGACCGATCCGAACGCCGCGTCGCGCCCCGTTCAAGCCGTTGTCCTGGCCGGAGGACAGGGGTCGCGACTGCGTCCCTACACCGACGACCGGCCCAAGCCGATGGTCGAGATCCCGGGCACCGGGACTCCGATCATCGGCCATCAGCTCGTCTGGCTCGCCGAGGAGGGCGTGACGGACGTCGTCGTCAGCTGCGGTCACCTCGCCGAGGTGCTGCAGCAGTGGCTGGACTCCGCCGACCTCCCGGTGAACGTCAAGACGGTCGTCGAGACGGAGCCCCTCGGCCGCGGCGGCGGCCTCAAGTACGCCGCCGCGCACCTCCCGCACCCGGACCGGCCCTGGTACGCGACGAACGGCGACATCTGGACCCGCTTCTCCCTGCGCGACATGGCGGACTTCCACACCGAGCGCGACGCGGTGGCGACCCTCGCGCTGGCCCGCCCCCGCATCCCCTGGGGCGCCGTGAAGACGGACGGCTTCGGCCGCATCACGGACTTCATCGAGTCACCGCCGACGCAGCACGAGATCAACGCGGGCGTCTACGTCTTCTCCCCCGAGTTCGCCTCCCTCCTCCCGGAGCGCGGCGACCATGAACGCACCACGTTCCCGCGCCTGGCCCGCGAACGCCGCCTGGCCGGCTTCCCCATCCCGCAGGGCGCCTACTGGCGTGCGATCGACACGGCTAAGGACCTGCGGGAGGCGGCCAAGGAGCTCGCGGCCCTGGGCCGCTGAGCGGCACGCGGCGGCCGCAGGCCCCATGCTTGTACGGCGATGGGCCCCGCACACCTGGTGTGCGGGGCCCATCGCCGTACGTGCCGGAGGATCACCCCAGAAGGCCGCCCACCAGCCGGTCGGAGCCACCCGAGCCGCCGGAGCCGCTGCCGCCCGAACTGCCGCCCGTCGTACCGCCCGAGGTGGTCCCGCCGGAGGTGCTGCCGCCCGAGGTCGGTCCCGTGCTGGTGCTCGGTGCCTGCTGGGCCGGGGCCGAACGCTGGGGCGGCGCCTGGTTGGTGCCCTGCGTCTGGCTGGGGACGCCGCCCGTCGTACCGGGCGTCGCCGCCGCACCGGGCGTCGTCGCCACGCCCGAGGGCGTCGAGGACGCTTCCCGGGTCGGCGTCTTCGACGGGGACGGGGTGGCCCGGTGGTGACGCCTGCCGGGCTCGCCCGGCAGCGGGGTGCCGGGCAGCTCGTTGCGCGGGGCCTCGCCGGGACCCGGCACGACGACACGGTCGGCGTCACGCACTGCACTGCCGAGGAGCGAGCCGACGAGCAGGGTGAGCCCGACGACGACGGTCGTGACGAGCGCGCCGCGGCGCAGCACGCGCTGCCGCAGCTCCCAGATGTCCGCGCGCGGCCCGAGCCTGCGCCAGGCCTCGCTCGCGAGCCGTCCGTCTACGGAGTACACCGGGGCCCCCGCGGTGATGAGCGGGGACCAGGCGGCGAGGTAGATGATGTCGGGCGCGTCGTAGGCCGGCACCGTCTTCCAGCTGACGGTGAGCAGCAGGGCGGCCGACAGCCCGGCGCCGACGACGGCGGCGACGCGCTGCCAGAGGCCCAGGACCGTGAGGACGCCCACGACGACCTGGAGAAAGGCGATGACGAGACCGGCGCCGACGGGGTGCTGGAGCGCGAACTGGCGCAGCGGCTCGGCCGCTTCCCACGGGTGCAGGGAGTTGAGCCACTTGACCATCGAGCCGCGCTTGCCGCCGTCGAAGTAGACGGGGTCGCAGAGCTTGCCCATGCCGGCGTAGACGGAGATGAACCCGAGGAAGACGCGCAGCGGGAGCAGGACGACGCCGAGGTTCATCCGGCGGCCGGGGTAGTAGGCGTGCCGCACCGGGTCCGCGCCGTGCCGCTTGGTGCGGGGCTCGTCCTCGTCCTGGCCGGGCTCGTCGTCGAGGTCCGCGTCCGCGAACCGGTCGTCCGCGTACGCCGGTTCGTCATAGGCACTGCCGACCTGGCGCATGTGCGGCAGGAGACGCGTCTCGCCGGCGGCGGGAGCCCGCTGGCTGCCCACGAGCGGGGTCTCGACCGTCTCGACGGTCATGTCGGCGTCGTAGCCGCCCCGTTGGCCGCGGCCGACGGCGGGGATGACCTGCGTCGCGCCCGCGTCGCCGGTCGGGTCGTCGCCGTGGCGCACGCTCGTGCTCCGGGCGGCCTGGAGCAGCCGGGTGGCGCCGGTGTCGTCGGGAGCGGACTTCCCGCTCCAGACGACGGGGGCGCGGCGGCGCGTGCCGGCGGCCTGGCCGCCCGTGACCGCACCCGCCGTACCGACGACGGGGGTGCGCGCCGTGCCCCGGGCGGAGCCCGGGTGCTGCGCGATGCGTGGGGATCGGGTCCGCGTCGCCGCGCCGAGCTGCACACGGAAGCTCGCATGATTGACGATGATCTGCGCCGGGTCGCTCGGCACCTTCACCATGCTCAGCGCGGGAGCGTCGTCGTAGCCCGACGAGCGGTCCCCCGTGGGAGTGCGGGGTGTTCTGGTGTCCACACTCATCTAACCGAGTGACGTCTGGTTAGGACACTGCTTTGACCCGGCCGATCTGTCCGGACCGCGTCAAGGTCATCCGGAACATCCCGGTTGCCCCACGGGGGTGGTTACGCGCACATCTGTTCAGGCGCGTCGTCGGGAGGCCTCGTACAGGACGACTCCCGCCGCCACACCGGCGTTCAGCGATTCGGTGCCGCCCGGCATGGGGATCCGCACCCGGAAGTCGCAGGTCTCGCCGACGAGTCGGGACAGGCCCTTGCCCTCGCTGCCGACCACGATGACGACCGGCCCGCCGAGGGCCTCCAGTTCGCCGACTTCGACCTCGCCGTCCGCGGCCAGGCCGACCACGACGAGCCCCGCCTTCTTGTACGACTCCAGGGCCCGCGTCAGGTTCGAGGCACGGGCGACGGGCGTACGGGCGGCGGCACCGGCGGACGTCTTCCAGGCGCCGGCGGTCATGCCGGCCGCGCGCCGCTCGGGCACGACGACACCGTGGCCGCCGAAGGCGGAGACGGACCGGACGACGGCACCGAGGTTGCGCGGGTCCGTCACCCCGTCGAGGGCGACGATCAGCGGGTCCGCGCCCTGGTCGTACGCGGCGGCGGCGAGGTCCTCGGGGTGCGCGTACTCGTACGGCGGGACCTGGAGGACGAGGCCCTGGTGGTTGAGCCCGTTGGTCATGCGGTCCAGCTCGGGGCGGGGCGCCTCCATGAGGTGGATGCCACCGCGCTCCGCGGCGAGCTGGAGCGCCTCGCGCACCCGCTCGTCGTTGTCGATGAACTGCTGGACGTAGAGCGTGACGGCGGGCACACCCTCGCGCAGCGCCTCCACGACGGGGTTGCGTCCGACGACCATCTCGGACGTGCCCTTGCCGCCACGGCCGCGCTGCACGGGCCGGCGTACGTCCTGCTTCGCCTTGGCGTTGGCGATGCGGTTCTTCTTGTGCTTCTTGCGCATCTCGGCGGGCGGGGTCGGGCCCCTGCCTTCGAGGCCCCGGCGCCGCTGGCCGCCACTGCCGACCTGCGCGCCCTTCTTGCCGGACATGCGGCGGTTGTTAGCGGCCATGACCTACCTGTCTGTGTGAGGCGTGCGTACGTACGTATATGAAGTGTGCCGCCCGGAGGCCCGGGCGGCACAATCGATCAAGGTCGACGGGGCCGCTCAGCGCGGTCCGAGCGTCCAGCGCGGTCCCTGCGGACCGTCCTCGATGACCAGACCCGACTGGTTGAGCTGGTCCCTGATGGCGTCGGCGGTCGCCCAGTCCTTGCGCCCCCGCGCCGACTCGCGCTGCTGGAGCACGAGGCGGACCAGGGTGTCGACGACGCCGTGCAGGTCCTCGCCCCTATCGCTCTCGCCGGCCCACCGCGGGTCGAGCGGGTCGAGACCGAGGACGCCGAGCATCGCGCGGACCTCGGCGAGGCGGGCGACGGCGGCTTCCTTGTCGTCTGCGGCCAGGGCGCTGTTGCCCTGGCGGACGGTGGTGTGCACGACGGCGAGCGCCTGCGGGACGCCCAGGTCGTCGTCCATCGCCTCGGCGAAGGCCGGCGGCACCTCGGCGGCGGGCTCGACGACTCCCCCGGCCTTCTCGACGACGCGCTGCACGAAGCCCTCGATGCGCGCGAACGCCGACTCGGCCTCGCGCAGGGCCTCTTCGCTGTACTCGATCATCGAGCGGTAGTGCGGGGTGCCCAGGTAGTAGCGCAGCACGATCGGGCGCCACTGCTTGACCATCTCGCTCACCAGGACCGAGTTGCCGAGCGACTTCGACATCTTCTCGCCGCTCATGGTGACCCAGGCGTTGTGCACCCAGTACTTCGCGAACTCGTCGCCGAAGGCCTTGGCCTGGGCGATCTCGTTCTCGTGGTGCGGGAAGATCAGGTCGATCCCGCCGCCGTGGATGTCGAAGGCGCTGCCCAGGTACTTGTGGGCCATCGCCGAGCACTCCAGGTGCCAGCCGGGGCGCCCGCGGCCCCACGGGGTCTCCCAGTCGGGCTCGCCCGGCTTGGAGGCCTTCCACATGGCGAAGTCGCGTGGGTCGCGCTTGCCGGTGATGCCCTCCTCGGCGGGCTGGCGCAGCTCGTCGAGGTCCTGGTTGGACAGCGCCAGGTACTCCGGGTACGAACGCACGTCGAAGTAGACGCTGCCGTCGGCCTCGTACGCGTGACCGCGCTCGATGAGGGCGCGCATCATCTCGATCATCTCGGGGATGTGCCCGGTGGCGCGCGGCTCGTAGCTGGGCGGCAGGCAGCCGAGCACGTCGTAACCGTCGTTGAAGGCACGCTCGTTGGCGTACCCGATGGACCACCAGGGGCGGTTCTGCTCGGCCGACTTGACGATGATCTTGTCGTCGATGTCGGTCACGTTCCGGATGAAGGTGACGTCGTAGCCGCGGTGTTCGAACCAGCGGCGCATGATGTCGAAGTTGAGACCCGACCGGATGTGCCCGATGTGCGGTGCGGCCTGCACGGTGGCGCCACACAGGTAGATCGAGACACAACCCGGCACGAGCGGGGTGAAGTCACGGATCTGCCGGGCGCTGGTGTCGTACAGGCGAATAGTCACCCCTCCAGGGTAGTGGTCCCCGGCCAGTGCCCCGGGCCCCTTACCCCTGGAGCCACACGTATTCGTGACATCCGCCGGGCCCGTCCGGCGTTCGAGGACGAGCGCACAGTGCGAGAGGAAGGTCCGGGGGCGCAGCCCCGGGGCACGGGACGGGCCGGGCAGGGCGGGCCGGGGCGGAGGGGGGGGAGTCCTCCCGCCGCCCCGCGGCGTCAGTCCACCCGTACGACCAGCGCGGTGGCGACCGCCATCAGCCCCTCGTCCCGGCCGGGGAAGCCGAGCCCGTCGGTCGTGGCCCCGGACACGGAGACGGGCGCCCCCACCGCCTCGGACAACAGCTTCTGCGCCTCGTCCCGCCGCCTGCCGATCTTGGGGCGCGCCCCGACGACCTGCACGGCGACGTTCCCGACGGCGAACCCGGCCGCCCGGACGATGCGCGCGGCCTCCGTGAGCAGCGTGACGCCGGACGCGCCGGCCCACTCGGGCCGTCCGGTCCCGAAGTGCGCCCCGAGGTCACCGAGCCCCGCCGCGGAGAACAGCGCGTTGCACGCGGCGTGCGCGACGACGTCCGCGTCGGAGTGCCCGGCGAGCCCGGGCCCCTCGCCCTCCCAGAGAAGCCCCGCGCACCACAGCTCGCGGCCCTCCTCGAAGGCGTGGATGTCCGTGCCGATCCCCACCCGCGGAAGCACGGGCCCGCCCGCCGGCAGTCCCCCGGGCGCCTCAGAAGCCATCGTTGAGCCTCCTGCGCGCGAGGACCGCCTCGGCGAGTACGAGGTCCAGGGGGCGTGTCACCTTGAACGCCTCCTCGTGCCCGGGCACCACCACGACCTGCGTCCCGAGCTGCTCGACCATGCTCGCGTCGTCGGTCACCTCGCCGGTGGCACTGTCGTGGGCGCGTACGAGGGTGGCGCGGTCGAATCCCTGCGGGGTCTGCACGGCCCGCAGCCGGGACCGCTCGGGGGTGGCGACGACCGGCTCGGGCGAGCCGTCGGTGCGCGGTTCGACCTGCTTGACGGTGTCGCTGAGCGGGAGCGCCGGTACGACGGCGGGAGCGCCGTCCCGTACCGCCTCGACGACCGCGTCCACGGTGTCGACGGGCACCAGCGGCCGGGCCGCGTCGTGCACGAGGACGATGTCGATGCCGTCCGGCAGCGCGTCGAGTCCGCACTTCACGGACTCCTGGCGGCTGGCCCCGCCGGGGACGACCAGGAAGTCGGTCCGCTCCGGCAGCGGGTGCGCGTCCAGCAGCGTCCTGACCTCGGCGGCACCGTCGGGCGGGGCCACGACGACGACGAGGGAGACCGCGCGGGAGGCGGCCATCGCGCGCACGGCGTGGATGAGCATGGGCGTGCCGTTCAGCGCGCGGAGTGCTTTGGGGGCGCCCGGACCGAGGCGCACGCCCCGGCCGGCGGCCGGAATCACGGCCGCGGTGCGGGGTTCCGGAGGCGAAGGGCGCGATTCGTCAGACATCGGTTCCTGTCAGGTTTGTGTGCTCGGCCGAGGTGGGTATGCGCTGGGCGTACCCCCGGCCGACGGTTGGGGAGTGCCGGGCGCGACGCCTTGACCGGACCCCTTCCGTGACATCCGGTCGAGTCGGCTGCCCGGACCCGGTGCGTGGCGATTGTCGGGGCAGGAGACCGTCGAGGAAGTCGCGCGGTCGGCCCGGATCATGATCCGCGACCCGGCGGTGCTTTCGAACAGCCGGTGACCGGGAAGAGCCGAGGCGCGGCAGCGAGCCGTGCACCGCGGCGGCACCCGGGGTACGAACATGCCGCAGCGCCCGGCGACAGCACTTGCGTCATCGGGCACCGCGGCATTTCGTTGCACTGAACAGGCTTGCGCCTGCGTCAATCCGGCCGTCGTCTCGACGGGCACTGCCGTCGGGACGACCGTCGCTCGACGACCGCCGTCGTCAGGACGCGAGGACCTCGTCGAGCAGGGCCTCCGCCTTGTCCTCGTTCGTGTTCTCCGCGAGGGCCAGCTCGCTCACCAGGATCTGCCGGGCCTTGGCGAGCATGCGCTTCTCACCTGCGGAGAGTCCGCGCTCACGCTCACGACGCCACAGGTCACGCACGACTTCCGCGACCTTGATGACATCGCCCGAGGCGAGCTTCTCCAGATTTGCCTTGTACCGACGCGACCAGTTCGTGGGCTCCTCGGCGTACGGCGCGCGCAGCACCTCGAAGACCCGGTCCAGCCCGTCCTGACCGACCACATCACGCACGCCGACGAACTCCGCATTGTCCGCTGGCACACGTACCGTCAGGTCGCCCTGGGCGACCTTCAGCACCAAGTAGGTCTTGTCCACGCCTTTGATCTGGCGAGTTTCGATAGCCTCGATCAGCGCGGCCCCGTGATGGGGATAGACCACGGTGTCGCCAACCTTGAACGTCATGTGACAGGTACCCCTTCCGTGGCTATCCAGAGTAACACGGATACGGCGTCTTCTGAATGGCGTTTTCGCAGGTCAGGGCATATCTCGGGGCTTGACAAGCGCAACAGGAACGTGCTGCGAGGGGCGAGCCGAAGAGGGTATTCGCAGGTGGGAGCCGCTGTCCAGGCCGAGCGAAACGGGTACGTCACATGCCCCCCAAGTCGCCACCAGAGGCCTGAACGTCCTCTTTTGTCCGACTCCACAAGGTCGACTTCCGCTACTCCGTTCGGTGTGCGGAGTCGGGTACGAGACGTTTCCCGAATTGATCATCGCGGTCGGTGATCACTATTTCGGCGCCCTCCGCATTCCTTGCCCGCCGTTACCGATGCCGATCCGAAAATCCGCAAGTCACGACTGGTGGCGGTTATGTGAAAGGCGAACCGGTGCACCGTCCAACTACCCGCCGTGCCGGGCGGGAGACCGGGCCCGAGGGCCGCCACCGGCCGCTCGCGGCACCTGGACGCAGCCCGGACCGGCCCGCGACCCCGTCCGGGCCACGCCCCCGGCCCCGCCCGGCCGGCCTTCGCGCGTCGCCGCCGCGAAGACCGACCGGGCCGGCCCTAGAGGCGGGTCGGGTGCGACGGTGCGGGAACGGCTCGGTAACCTAAGCCCGCTGACAGACCCTTAGGGCGGCTTTACAGCCGTACGGCCGCCCGCCCCTCGTACGCCCACGTTCTAGGAGTTGCCGCCGCCGTGAGCAGCAGCCTTCGACGCGGCGCCCTCGCCGCCGCCGCCATCGCGTTCTCGATCGCCTCGCTCGCCGCGTGCGGTGCCGGCAACAATGCCGAGACACTGCAGGTCAAGCCGGACAACCCGGCCACCAGCGTCGGTGACATCAAGGTGCAGAACGCCCTTGTCATCACCCAGCCGGACCAGGAGTCGACCGGCCCGGCCGTCATCTCCGCGACCGTCTTCAACGGCGGCCGCACCGCGCAGACCCTGGACTCGGTCACCGTCGCGGGCACCGGTGAGTCCGCCAAGATCAAGCCCGCCAAGGGTTCCGGCAAGCTGACCATCCCGGCGGGCGGCTCCGTCATCCTCGGCGGCAAGGGCAACGCCTCCGCGGCCCTGGAGAGCACTCCCGAGGCCGTCAAGAACGGCAACGCGCAGAAGATCACCTTCAGCTTCAGCAAGACCGGGGACGTGAGCCTGCGGGCCTTCGTCGTCCCGGCCGAGAGCTACTTCACCGAGTGGGGTCCGACCGAGGTCCCGGCGGCGCCCGGCGCCTCCGCGTCCCCCTCCACGAGCGGCAAGCCGTCGAAGTCGCCCGGCGCGTCGGCCTCGCCGTCCGAGGGCGCCTCCGACGCCGCGTCGGCGAGCGCGCCGGCCTCCCACTCGGCCGCGGGTCACTGACGGGCGGCTCTCACGGGTCGCCCGACCGGGACGAACGGCTCGGACACGACAGAGGGCGGCACCCCTGCGCGGGGTGCCGCCCTTCGTGCGTCGGAGCTGTGCCGGTTTACGGCTCGAACTTGTAGCCGAGTCCTCGTACCGTCACCAGGTACCGCGGCGCGCCCGGGTCGGGCTCGATCTTGGCGCGCAGCCGCTTGACGTGCACGTCGAGGGTCTTGGTGTCACCGACGTAGTCGGCGCCCCAGACCCGGTCGATGAGCTGCATGCGGGTGAGCACGCGGCCCGCGTTGCGCAGGAGCATCTCCAGGAGGTCGAACTCCTTCAGCGGGAGGTCGATCTTGGAGCCCGCGACGGTGACGACGTGGCGGTCGACGTCCATCCGGACCGGTCCGGCCTCCAGCGCGGCGGGCGCGACCTCCTCGGGCTCGCCGCGACGGCGCAGGACGGCCCGGATCCGGGCGACCAGCTCGCGGGAGGAGAAGGGCTTGGTGACGTAGTCGTCCGCCCCTATCTCCAGTCCGACGACCTTGTCGATCTCGCTGTCCTTGGCGGTGACCATGATCACCGGAACGTTGGAACGTCCGCGCAGCTGACGGCAGACCTCCGTGCCCGGCAGGCCGGGCAGCATCAGGTCGAGCAGGACGAGGTCGGCGCCGTTGCGCTCGAACTCGTCGAGACCGTCGGGCCCGGTGGACGCGATGGCGACCTCGAAGCCCTCCTTGCGGAGCATGTACGACAGGGCGTCGGAGAAGGACTCCTCGTCCTCGACGACGAGCACTCGGGTCACGGAAGGACCTCCGGGGCAGGAAGCGGTTCGTACGGGGATGAGACGGTGGTCGTCCCGTGGGGCTGCTCGTTCTCGTCGTCTTCGTCGAGTCCGGGCATGTGGTGATCGGTCGGGCGGTCGCGGGCGGCGGCGCCCGCCTCCGGCAGTCGCAGGGTGAAGGTGGAGCCCTGGCCCTCGGAGCTCCACACCGTGACCTCCCCGCCGTGCGAGGCGGCCACGTGCTTGACGATCGCGAGTCCGAGGCCGGTGCCGCCGGTGGCACGGGAACGGGCCGGGTCCACGCGGTAGAAGCGCTCGAAGATGCGCTCCTTGTCCTTGTCCGAGATGCCGATGCCCTGATCGGTCACGGCCACCTCGATGAGGTCTCCGCCGGGCGCGGTCACCCGGCGCGCGGCTATGCCGACCCGGGTGCGGGCCGGCGAGTAGTTGACGGCGTTCTCCACCAGGTTGCCGAGGGCGGCGGCCAGCTGACCGCGGTTTCCCCACACGCGCAGCTCGGCGGTGCCGCCGGAGGCCATGGTGATCTGCTTCGCCCCCGCCTGATGGCGGCAGCGGTCGATCGCCTCGGCCACCAGTTCGTCCACGCGGACCGGCTCCGAGTCCTCGAGGGGATCGTCGTTCTGCACCCTCGACAGGTCGATGAGTTCCTGTACGAGGTTGGTGAGGCGGGTGGCCTCGATCTGCATCCGGCCGGCGAAACGCTCGACGGCCTCGGGATCGTCGGAGGCGCCCATGACGGCCTCGGAGAGCAGGGACAGCGCTCCCACGGGCGTCTTGAGCTCATGGCTCACGTTCGCGACGAAGTCGCGTCGTACCGCCTCGATCCGGCGCGCCTCGGTGAGGTCCTCGACCAGCAGGAGCACGAGCCGGGAGCCGAGCGGCGCCACCCGTGCGGACACGGCGAGCGCCTCTCCCCGGCCGGTGCCGCGCCGGGGCAGATCCAGCTCCACCTGCCGTATCTCACCGTCGCGGCGGGTGTCGCGGGCCATCTGCATCATCGGCTCGACGGCCAGCTTCCCGCCCCGCACCAGCCCGAGGGCGTACGCGGCGGAGCTGGCCTTCACCACGGCGTCCGCCTCGTCGAGCACGACGGCGGAGGACCGGAGCACGGACAGCACCGTGTCCACGCCGGGGGGAAGCACGGGATCGGTGTGCAGAGAGGTCCTGGTGGGTCGTTTCTGGTCGCGCTCGCTCCAGCGGAACGCCAGCATGGCGATGACACCGGTGAGTACTCCGGCGATCGCTGCCGCTGCGGCGACCGCCGCGTTCACGTCCATGCCCCCAGGTTAGGCATGTCGCCGCTCCGGGCCACAGCCATCCGAGTGCGACCTCGAACACTCGTCGCCCAGAGTTCACCTGGGAGCCAGTGATGGTTCATTTGGGGTGACGGAAACGGACGCGTACGGGGCAGACCGTGGGAGCGTGGGGTTCACAGGGCCTGTCCGGCGGTCTGGGCCCAGCCCCCGGAACCCCCGAGAAGACGTGAGAGAGGGACATCCTGATGCGGGACGCGTACCACGAGGAACTGGACTCGATCGGCGAGGGCCTGGTCGAGATGGCCCGGCTTGTCGGGTCGGCGATCGGGCGCGCCACGACGGCCATCCTCGACTCCGACCTGAAGCTGGCCGAGAGCGTGATCGCGGCCGACGAGAAGGTCGATGATCTGCAGCACGAGCTGGAGGCCCGGGCGATAGCACTGCTCGCCCGCCAGCAGCCGGTGGCCACGGATCTGCGGATCGTCGTGACGTCGCTGCGGATGTCGGCGGACCTGGAGCGGTCCGGCGACCTGGCGCAGCACGTCGCCAAGCTCGCCCGGCTGCGCTTCCCCGAGCGGGCCATCCCGCACGACCTGCACGCCACGATCCTGGAGATGGGCCAGCTGGCGCAGCGCCTCATGGCCAAGGCGGCCGAGGTCATCATCACCAAGGACGTCGACCTCGCCCTCCAGCTGGAGCAGGACGACGACGAGATGGACCTGCTGCACCGCACCCTCTTCCAGCACCTGCTGGACGACAAGTGGAAGCACGGCATCGAGACGGCGGTCGACGTCACCCTGCTCGGGCGCTACTACGAGCGCTTCGCCGACCACGCGGTGTCCGTCGCCAAGCGGGTGGTGTACCTGGTCACGGGTGAGCACGCGGACGACCTCCTGACGGACATCCAGCCGGTCACGGGCACCGAGGGGGCCTGAGCCCGGCTCCCGGGGGCGCCCGGAAGTCCTGGCGCGCCGGCTCCCGGGGGCACCGGGAAGCCTCCGTGCGCCGTTGATGCGCCCGCCCGGGTGGGCGTGCAATGGGAGAACGGAAGCTGTGCGGTGCGGCGTGTGCCGCGCACCGCACCACACACCTTCGTGTCCGAAGGAGGGACCCATGGCCGAATCTCCCAGCACGTCCGATCCCACGCAGGACCGCGAGACCCAGCAGCCCGCCGAGATCAAGAGTCTTCCGTTGTTCGGTGCCTGCGGGTGCGGCTCCGGCTGCGGCTGCGGCTGCCAGTCCGGCAACCCCTGCCAGTGCGGCTGACCGGGTACGACACCGAAGGGGCCCCGCCTGGTCGGGCGGGGCCCCTCCCGTTCTCCGGGCGTCAGCGCTGGACGCCACCGAGGTGCAGCGGGTCCGACATGCCCGCGTAACCCTTGTCGTGGCCGTCGTGACCGTTGTTGCGGCCGTCGTCGTGACCGTTGTAGCGGCCCTCGTCGTGACCGTTGTAGCGGCCCTCGTCGTGACCGTTGTTGCGGCCGTCGTCCTGACCCTCGTCATCGCCGTAGTGGTTGCCGCCGTCGATCTTCAGACATCCCTCGGCGTAGTAGGCGTAACCGCCACCGGCGCCGGCGACGATCCCGCAGCCGGACACGTTGCCGTCGTTGTCGCCCTGACCGCCCCAGTCGCCTGCCATGGCCTGGGCGGAACCGCCCAGCACACAACCGGCGGACAGGACCACGGCGGCGACAATGGTGCGCATGCGCATGAAGACTCCCTTTTTGGGGGTTGAAGGGTCGTCAACAGCCATGGACCGGGGACGTTCCGGTCAAACCTGCTCACGCCCATCCAGCCCAATGACATCCGGCGCGCGATGCGGGCTCGCACCGCGCCAGGCGGGGCGCCGCGTCTTCGACGCCCGCCGAACGCGGGCACGCAAGCTGCCGGGACACCGGCCGCGTCGAGCGCGGCGAAGGGACTGCTCCGGGCTTGAATGCAGACGTCCGGGCTTAAATGAAGAGCAGATCTCCTAAACTTTCCGCTACGCCACATTCACTCCTTTGCCGCGCATCAGGGGAGCAGGAGTCGCGTTAGAGGAATATGACGAAAGCAAGGGCAAGTGGCTCGCCTCACCGCGATGCGGGACAGGGTGATCTGCTTGCGGCCCGTGCCGTGACAGCGGGTAAATACATCTGTACGCCCGGCGTGGCGGACTCGACGCTCCAGATGCGTGGCAGTCTGCACGGGGACGGCGCGCGAGTCGAACTCTGCGTCACTGATTCACTGCTCCGTGATTTCCTCGCCCTGCTCGGGGTGGCCCAGGATGAACTCAATCAGCGGTGGAACGGCCAGGGGATCTCCGACTTCTACGCGGATCGTGCGCGACGGAGGTGATGGTCCGTGAATCACAACTACGCGGATCCCTCCTTCGGGCGGAGTGAATGGTCCTCCGACCCCTACCCCGACTCGGCGGGTACCGGTTGGCGAGGCGGTCCTGCCGATGCCGTGCACACCGGGGGTCCCGTGCACACAGGGGTTCCCCTGGCGCCCCCCGACTCGGGCTGGGACCCGGTCGAGGAGCTCACCTATCTCTTGCAGGAGGCCGTTCCTGCGGAGCCGGTGGCCAAGGTCCCGCCGCCTCGCAGCGAGTTCGCACCGGGCGTCGACTTCACCGATCCGGCGGAGCGCCTTTCGCGGACCACGGCTGCGGCCGCGGGCCCCGATGAGAGCTACCGGGTGCCACCCGCCCGAAGCTCTTCCGCCGGGCACCGTAAGAGGCGAGTACGGAAGATTCGGATCAAGTGGCTGCAGACCGGCAGCTTCCTGATCGTGGCTTTCGTCGCCGTCCTTGCGGCGATGGTGAGCGTCTTCGGCGGAATGGTCGCCCACAGACCCCTTCAGAACATCACGTCCGGCACGAAGAGCGCGCTGATTCCCTGGTGGCCCATTCTCGTGTACGGCCCCTGGATGGTCGCCTCTCTCTCCATCCTGCGAAGCGCCCTGCACAGGCGCCGCGCACTCCACTCGTGGTTCATCGTTCTGCTGTTCTCGTCCATCGCGATGATGCTGTGCGTGGTGCAGGCCGAGAGGACCGTCACCGGAATCGCCGCAGCCGCGTTACCCGCCGTCGCGTCGCTGGCATGCTTCCAGCAACTCGTCCGCCAGATCACCCTCACTCTGCCACCACGCCAGGAAACCCCCCGCCACCGCCGGCACCACCACGCCTCCCCGTGAACCCACGCCCCAGGTCCCCGGTCGCCCGCACCGGACACGCGTTCTTCTGGGCTCATGTTGACCTGCGACGGAGACGCTCCGCCATTGCCGCCCAGGTTGCAGGTGAATACGGCGGTGCATGTGCGCGTGCGACTGAGGAAGCCTAGGAGCAGGCAGCGCCTCTGTGCTCCGCGGCTTGGTCTCAGTTGGATCCTGTTTGACAGTTGTTTAACAGGATCGTACGGTGGGACGTATGGCGACGACGAAGGCAAATCGAGCAACTGCCGCCACGCCCCCCAAGAAGAAGACGACGCAGGCGGCTGCCGGGACGATCAAGAAGGCGACGTCCCGTTCCAATAGGAAGAAGGCCGGCGACGGCTCCGGCATCCACCCTCAGCCGCAAAAGCGCGCGAAGCCGACGAAGACCATTACGAAGAAGACCGAAGCCGTGGCGGCCACGGTGGCGTTCCGCACCAACGACGAGGACAAGCGCATCATTGGCGCGCTGATCCGTGAAGGCGAATCCGCCTCCGACCTGCTGCGCCGCGCACTGCGGCGTCTGGAACGTGAGGCTGCGCGCGACCGCATGTATGCCGACATGGCGCGTCTGGCCGACGAAGATCTCAGTGACGAGCCGGACGACTGGGGCTATGACGACAGCGGCAAGCCCGTCGATCTGCGCGCCACCCGGTCAGCGTCGTGATCCGTGGCGGCATCTACCCCATCGATCTCGGTGAGCCCAAGCGCGGTTGCGAACAGGCTGGCCGACGCTACGGCTTGGTCGTCAGCATCCAGCGGGATCACTGGTCGGTGGTGACCGTCATCCCCACGTCCACCAGAGCCCAGCCGGCCGAGTTTCGCCCCGAGATCGAGTTCAACGGAGTGTCCACGCGGCTGCTCATCGATCAGATCCGCTCTATCGACACGAAGTACGTGACGGGTGGCCTCGAGCATTACCTGACGCACGACGAGATGGAGGTCATCGGGGACATCCTGGGCATCTATCTGGGACTCGACTGACTGACGCGAAGGCGCCCGGCACATTGTCTCGGGCGCCTTCGTGCGTCTACGCCTACTCGTCGGTGCCGCCGAGACCTCCTCGCCGAAGAGGCCGGCGCTTCCCGACCTTCTTGGTCGCAGGCCGACTCGCGTTCGGAGTGGCCGTTGCCGCGGATCTGTCCCCGTTCGCCGGGGACCGCTGCATGTATGTGACGGACCGGGTGGCCACCGAAATGCGCTGGCAGTTCGCGGTCGACGAGGCGGAGAAGCACTCGGTGGAGGCACTCGGAAACCCTGGCCAGGAACCGAGCACAGATGGAGGCCAGATGGTCCCACGCACAGGTGTCACCGTCGACATCTGTCCCGCGACATGCCCATCGAGCTCATCGGCACGGCCGACGGTGCGCTCGCCCTCTGAGCTGATGCCCCTGCCGAGATCGCCGTCCCCGTTGCGCTGCTGATCGTCCTCGACATCCGGGTCCGCCGTTGGCGTCGCCGCACCCAACGGCCCAGAGACGGCCCAGAGACGGCCCAGAGACGGCCCAGACACAAAAACAGGCCCCCTACCGGCGGAGAACCCGCAGGCAGGGGGCTCGATCAGTACCGCTTACTACTTCTTGCCCTGGTTCTTCACTGCCTCGATGGCCGCCGCCGCAGCGTCCGGGTCGAGGTACGTGCCGCCGGGGTTCACGGGCTTGAGGTCGGCGTCCAGCTCGTAGGAGAGGGGGATGCCCGTCGGGATGTTGAGGCCCGCGATGTCGGCGTCCGAGACGCCGTCCAGGTGCTTGACCAGGGCGCGCAGCGAGTTGCCGTGGGCGGCGACCAGGACCGTGCGGCCGGTCAGCAGGTCCGGGACGATGCCGTCGAACCAGTACGGCAGCATGCGCACGACGACGTCCTTCAGGCACTCCGTCTGCGGGCGCAGCTCCGGCGGCAGGGCCGCGTAGCGGGCGTCGTTGAACTGGGAGTACTCGGCGTCGCGGTCCAGCGCCGGCGGCGGGGTGTCGTACGAGCGGCGCCAGAGCATGAACTGCTCCTCACCGAACTCCGCGAGCGTCTGCGCCTTGTCCTTGCCCTGGAGGGCGCCGTAGTGGCGCTCGTTCAGGCGCCAGCTGCGGTGGACCGGGATCCAGAGGCGGTCGGCGGATTCCAGGGCGAGCTGCGCGGTGCGGATCGCGCGCTTCTGGAGAGACGTGTGGACCACGTCGGGAAGCAGGCCGGCGTCCTTGAGCAGCTCGCCGCCGCGCGTCGCCTCCTTCTCGCCCTTCGCGGTGAGGTTGACGTCCACCCAGCCGGTGAACAGGTTCTTCTCGTTCCACTCGCTCTCGCCGTGGCGGAGGAGGATCAGCTTGTACGGTGCGTCGGCCATGGCTCCGAGCGTAATCGAAGCCTTCGTCCCCTCGCTCGCCTGCCCGGAAGCCGGACACTTGACGGCATCTGTTAATCGACTGGCTCCGCGACCCCGGCCGCTCGTAAGTTGTGCTCACCGCCTGAGCCGCTTACCTGTGGGGGATCCGATGCCGCTCGCCGTCATGAGACGCGCCGTCCGAGAAACCGTCTCGGGACTCCCCCGCGAGTTCTGGTGGCTGTGGACCAGCACCCTCGTCAACCGCCTCGGCGCGTTCGTCGCCACGTTCATGGCGCTCTACCTGACGCTGGACCGCGGCTACTCCGCCTCGTACGCCGGTCTCGTCGCCTCCCTGCACGGCCTCGGCGGGGTCATCTCCTCGCTCGGCGCGGGGGTGATGACCGACCGGCTCGGGCGGCGGCCCACCCTGCTCGTGGCGCAGACCTCGACGGCGGTGTCCGTCGCGGTGCTCGGCTTCGTCCACGACCCGGTCGCGATCGCCGGTGTCGCCTTCGTCGTCGGCATGGCGAGCAACGCCTCCCGGCCCGCCGTGCAGGCGATG
Source organism: Streptomyces sp. NPDC043867 (assembly GCF_056435845.1). Lineage (NCBI taxonomy): Bacteria > Bacillati > Actinomycetota > Actinomycetes > Kitasatosporales > Streptomycetaceae > Streptomyces > Streptomyces sp. NPDC043867. The sequence goes on from NZ_JBWKDS010000021.1 coordinate 65,337, forward strand.
ATGGCCGACATCGTCCGCCCCGAGGACCGCGTACGGGCGTTCTCCCTGAACTACTGGGCCATCAACCTCGGCTTCGCCGTCTCCTCGACGGCCGCCGGGTTCATCGCCGAGTTCAGTTACCTGGCCGGCTTCCTCATCGAGGCGGGCATGACCCTGGTCTGCGCGCTCGTCGTCTTCGCCAAGCTGCCGGAGTCCAGGCCGGTGCCCACGGCCAAGGCGGCCTCGGAACCGGAGGCCGGTCTCGGCGCCGTCCTGCGCGACGGCCGCTTCATGAGCGTCGTCGGGCTGTCCTTCCTGGTCGCCCTGATCTTCCAGCAGGGTTCGGTGGGGCTGCCGGTGGCGATGGGCGAGGCGGGCTTCAGCGCGGCGGACTACGGGCTGGCGATCGCCGTCAACGGCGTCCTCATCGTCGTCCTGCAGATCCCGGTCACCCGTTTCATCGAGCACCGGGACCCGAGGCGGCTGCTGGTGATCTCGTCGCTGCTCGCGGGGTACGGCTTCGGGCTCACCGCGTTCGCCGGGTCGGTCGGCCTCTTCGCGCTGACGGTGTGCGTGTGGACGCTGGCCGAGATCGTCAACGCGCCCACGCAGACGGGGCTGGTCGTCGGGCTCTCCCCGGTGCACGGGCGGGGCCGCTACCAGGGCATGTACACCATGTCCTGGTCGCTCGCCGCCCTCGTGGCGCCGGTGATGTCCGGCGTGGTGATCGACCGGTTCGGCGCGGCCTGGCTGTGGGCGATGTGCGCGGTCGTGGGCACGGTGGCGGCCGCCGGGTACAGCGCCCTGATGCGACGCCTGCCGCCCCGGGCGCCGGTGGGTCCGGCCGTGAAACCGGTCGCGGGCCTGCCGTCCGGCCTGCCCGCGGAATCCCTCGCGGGTCTGTCGTCCGGCCTGCCCACGGACCCGTCCGCGGGACTGCCGGCGGAGTTGCCCGTGGCGCCGTCCACGGGAGTGCACGGTGGTACGGCCGCGGCACCGTCCACGGGAGTGCACGGTGGTACGACCGCGGCACCGTCCACGGGACTGCACGGCGGTACGGCCGCGGAGGGTAACGCGGACGGCCGTTCGGCCGGCCTGTCGGAGGGGACCGGCGGGAGGACGACGGTGGCAGCGACCGCCGGTCCCGCTCCGGACACCCGCCCCGGGGTGACCGCCGTCTGAGCCGCCCGGACGCCTCCCCCGGGGTGACCGCCGTCTGAGCCGCCCGGTCACCCGCCCCACCGCCTCACGGATGCATCCGGGACCCCTTCAGCACCTTGTCCACCCCGTTCCGCGGGCCGTACACGGCGAGTCCCACCAGGTCCAGGTCGGCCGTCGGTACGGCCCGTACGGCCGCCCGGTTGTCCCGGTCGTTGCCGGTGGTGAAGAGGTCGGCGGTGAAGACGGCGCGCGGCAGGGCCCGGGTGAGGGCGCGGGTGTGCGCGGCGGTCAGGGTCTCCTTGGAGCCCTCGAAGATCAGCACCGGCTGACGGAACATCGGCAGGTACGGCACACCGTCCGCGTCCTCGTACGGCTCGCCGACCACCTCGGGGACGCTCGCCCCGAGGCCGCTGACCAGGAACGCGGTGACGTTCAGGCGCTGCCACGGCTCCAGGTCGTCGCGCAGCAGCACAGCGATCCTGGTGTCGAAGCGGACGGGTCCGGCGGCCGTGGGACCCGCGTCCCCGAAATCGGTGCCGGGAGAGACGGTGCCCTGCGTGTTCTCGCTGCTCATGCCTCGAGACTGCCGACCGGGAGCGCCCGCGGTCTTGTACGTTTCTTGCATGGTGGCCCAGCGCGAGATCTCCGCGTGGCGCCCGCGCGTCCCGGGTGTCGTGGAGGTCTTCCACGCCCACTACACCGAGTACGCGTACCCGATGCACGTGCACGACGCGTGGACGCTGCTGATCGTCGACGCCGGCGCCGTACGGTACGACCTGGACCGGCACGAGCACGGCACCCCGCACGACACGGTCTCGCTGCTCCCGCCGCACGTCCCGCACAACGGTTCGCCCGCGACCGCGGACGGCTTCCGCAAGCGGGTCCTCTACCTGGATCTGAGCCGGCTCGACGAGAGCTTCATCGGGCCGGCGGTCGACAGGCCCGACCTGGTCGACCCGGTGCTGCGCCACCGCGTGGGGCAGGTGCACGCGGCCCTTGCACGGACGGGCGACGAGCTGGAGGCGGAGAGCCGGCTGACGCTGGTCGGCGAGCGGCTGCGCACGCATCTGCGGCCCGGCGCGGCCACCGGGGTGCGGCGGCCGGACGGTCCGCTCGCCCGCCGGCTGCGCGAGCTCCTCGACGAGCACGTGGTGCGGGGCATCGCCCTCGACGAGGCGGCGCTGCTGCTGCACGCCCACCCCGCCCACCTCGTACGGGCGTTCGGGGCCGCCTACGGCATCGCCCCGCACCAGTACCTGATGTCCCGCCGGGTGGACCGGGCCCGCCGGCTCCTGCTGGCGGGCGGGCGGCCGGCCGAGGTGGCGGCGGCGACCGGTTTCTACGACCAGTCCCATCTGACCCGTCACTTCAAGCGGCTGGTCGGCGTGGCCCCCGGCCGCTACCGCGTCAGCTCCCGCTGAACGTCCCGGTGGGTGGCATCGCCCCGGTCAGCCGGACGAGGGCCGGGTCAGGTGGGTGAACGCGTCCAGGTTGCGGGTCGACTCACCGCGGGACACCCGCCACGCGTACTCCTTGCGGATCGAGGACGCGAAACCGAGCTCCAGGAGGGTGTTGAACGAACCGTCCGCGGCTTCGAGCACCGAGCCGAGGAGACGGTCGATCTCGTCCGGCGTCACCGCGGCCAGCGGCAGCTTGCCGACCAGGTACACGTCACCGAGCCGGTCGACCGCGTAACCGACGCCGTAGAGCTTGAGGTTGCGCTCCAGGAGCCAGCGGTGGACCGCTTCCTCGTTCTCGTCGGGGTGGCGGATCACGAAGGCGTTCAGCGAGAGCGAGTGCTTGCCGACGATCAGCGACAGGGTCGTCGACAGCTTGCGCGTCCCGGGCAGCTTCACCACGTACGACCCCGGTTGGGGGCTCTCCCACTCCAGTTCGGCCTCGGTGAGTGCCTGCTCCACGATCGACGCTGCGTCAGCCATGAGGCGAGCGTACGTCAGCGGCCCGGCGCCCCGCGCGGGAGGCCGCGGCGCTGCCCGGACGCTCAGGACCGCTCCCCGGCACTCGTCCGGTTCGGCCGCCGCGATCAGCCGGGATGCCCGCGCAGGACGGCGGTCACGGGGCCCACGATCAGCTGCGACATCCGCGCAGGACGGGGGCTACGGGGCCGCCGCGATCAGCCGTGGTGCCCGCGCAGGTGGCGGCGGTGGGCCTGCGCCGCCGCGGTGTACACGTCCGCCGTCGCGGCTGCCGCCGTGTCCCAGCCGAAGCCCTGCGCGTGCCGCGCCGCCGCCGCGCCCATGCGGGCGGACAGCTCGGTGTCGTCGGCGAAATCACGCAGCACGCGCGCGTAGGCGGCGGGGTCGTGCCCCCGCACCAGGAAACCGGTCCGCTGGTCGCGCACGGCCACCGGGAGGCCGCCGACCGCCGCCGCGAGCACCGGTGTACCGGCTGCCTGCGCCTCGATGGCGACCAGCCCGAACGACTCGCTGTACGACGGCATGACCAGCACCGACGCGGCCCTGAACCAGTCCGCGAGCTCGTCCTGGCCGACGGGTGGCCGGAACCGCACGACGTCGGCGATGCCGAGCCGGGCCGCCAGCTTCTGCAGCCCCTCGGGCCTGGCGAGACCGCTGCCGCTGGGGCCGCCCACCACGGGAACCAGGATCTTCGAGCGCAGCTCGGGCCGCTGGTCCAGCAGCACGGCCACCGCGCGCAGCAGCACGTCGGGCGCCTTCAGCGGCTGTATGCGGCCCGCGAAGAGGGGGATCAGGGCGTCCTGCGGCAGACCGAGGCGGGCGCGGGCGGCGGCACGGCCGTCGGCGGGGCAGAAGCGCTCCAGGTTGACGCCCGGGTGGACGACGGCGACCTTGCCGGGCTCGGCGTCGTAGTGGCGTACGAGCTCGTCGGCCTCCTCGGCGGTGTTGGCGATGAGCCGGGACGCGGCGCGCACGATCTGGGTCTCACCGATGACCCGGGCGGCGGGCTCGGGGGTGTCGCCCTCGGCGAGAGCCGCGTTCTTGACCTTGGCCATGGTGTGCATCGCGTGCACCAGGGGAGCGCCCCAGCGCTCGGCGGCCAGCCAGCCCACGTGGCCGGAGAGCCAGTAGTGCGAGTGCACGAGGTCGTAGTAGCCGGGGCGGTGTCCTGCCCAGGCCTGCATGACGCCGTGCGTGAAGGCGCACAGCTGGGCGGGCAGGTCCTCCTTGGAGAGGCCTTCGTAGGGGCCCGCGTCGACGTGCCGCACGAGCACGCCGGGGGCCAGCTCGACGGCGGGCGGCAGGGCCCCGGTCGTCGCGCGGGTGAAGATCTCCACCTCGATGTTGATCGCGGCCAGCCGCTGGGCGAGCTCCACGATGTAGACGTTCATGCCGCCGGCGTCGCCCGTGCCGGGCTGGTGCAGCGGTGAGGTGTGGACGGAGAGCATGGCGACGCGCCGGGGCTTGCGGTGCAGCCTGAGCCTCGAGGGGGCGGTCGCCGAGCGACGCCCGAGCCTGCCGGCGTACTGGCTCACGTGGCGGTCCTCCTCGCTGCGGGCGTGCCGTCCGAAGGGCGCACGTCGCCCTTCACCGTGGGGAACGCCAGCGCAGTCCGCCTCATTTCCTCTTTGCCGAATCATTACCGCTCATCGCTCAACCGTTCGAGGACGGTCTGCGTACGCGGCCGTTGTCCACAGGCATCCCGCCCGCCCGCGCCCGCCGCATACCCTCGTACGCATGACAGCCCGCGCCGCGTCCCTCGCGCACTCTCGGCCCCGCTCGCGCGCGGGGGTCCCCATCGTGGGAGCGGTGACGCGCGGGACGACGAACCCCAACCGCCTGCGCCGCATGGACCGCTGGATCGCCGCGGCCCACGGCGCCGAACTGCGCCGCGCCGCCGACCCCGTCGCGGTCGACCTCGGGTACGGGGCGGCCCCGTGGACGGCGGTCGAGCTGCTGGAGCGGCTGCGCACCGCCGCGCCGCGGGCCCGCGTGGTGGGCGTGGAGATCGAGCCGGAGCGCGTCGCGGTCGCCCGGCCGTACGAGCGCGAGGGTCTCGTCTTCCGGCGGGGCGGCTTCGAGGTCCCGGTGCCGGGCCGGGTGTCGCTGATCCGCGCGGCGAACGTCCTGCGCCAGTACGACGAGGACGAGGTGGCCGCCGCCTGGGAGCTGATGTGCGCGCGGCTCACGCCCGCCGACCCGCCGAGGGGCTCCCGCGGCGGGCTGCTCGTCGAGGGCACCTGCGACGAGATCGGCCGCCGTCACGTCTGGGTCGCCCTCGGCCCCGAGGGCCCGCGCACGGTCACGTTCGCCGCCCGTCTGGGCTCCCTGGACCGCCCGTCGGACCTCGCCGAACGGCTCCCGAAGGCGCTCATCCACCGCAATGTGCCGGGCGAGCCGGTGCACGCCTTCCTGCGGGACTTCGACCGTGCCTGGGCCGCCGCCGCGCCCTACGCCGCGTACGGCGCCCGGCAGCGCTGGATACGCGCGGTCCGCGCCCTGACGGCCGGCTGGCCCGTGGCGGACGGAGCGGGGCGCTGGCGGCAGGGTGAAGTGACGGTGCTCTGGGAGGCGTTGGCGCCGCGGACGTGACGGGTCCACGGGGTCGCGGGCGCGGACCCGGCGGCCGTGAGGCGTCCGGCCCGCGGGGAACGAACTCCGTGAGTCGCTCGTCACACAGGCGGGGAGATCGCCTCGGGGGGAATCGAAGCGGGGAAGAGGGGTAGGGAGTTGCTGCCCGCCTCTGTCGTACCGCGCGTCGGCGTGGCACGATCCCCCAGGCGACCGTAAGTTACTGACGGTAAATCAGCTTTGGGGGCGAAGTATGGGATCCGGCAAGCGCAGCCTGACCACTGCGGCCGTGGCTCTCGTCTGCGCGGTCACCGTGTTGAGCGCCCCGGGCACGGCGTTCGCGAGCCCGGCGGACCCGGGCCCCACTCCGGCACCCGCGCCGTCGTCCGGCGCGACCCCCAGGAGCGGCAGGGACCTTGAAGAGGTCCGCGAGAAGCTGGAGAAGCTCTACCACGAGGCGGCGGTCGCCACGGACGCGTACAACGCCGCCGAGGAGAAGACCGAGAAGCAGTCGACGCAGCTCGTCGAGCTGGCCCGGGAGATCGTCAAGGGCCAGGCGAAGCTGGACAAGCTGCAGGACCGGGCGGGCGCGGCGGCCCGTGCCCAGTACCGCGGCGGCGGACTGCCGCCGAACGCCCGGCTGTGGCTGAGCGACAACCCGCAGGAGTATCTCGACGGCGCGGGCCGGGTGCGTCAGGGCGAGCACGCGACCAAGGGCCTGCTCGGCGAACTGGGGCGCACGCAGAAGGATCTGGCGCAGTACACGAAGGACGCTTCCGCGCAGTGGCGGCGGCTGGAGGCCAACCGCAAGGCCAAGGCGGCCGCCAAGAAGAAGATCAGGCAGCGGATCGCCGCCGCCGAGAAGCTCGAGTCGCAGCTCGCGGCCGAGGAGAAGAAGCGGCTCGCGAAGCTGGAGGAGGACGCGGCGCACGCGGCGCAGACCGCGTGGCTCGGCTCCGGCGTCCTCGCGGAGGTCGCCGGCAAGGCGTCCGCACAGGGCAGGAAGGCCGTGCGGTACGCGACCGCCCAGGTCGGCAAGCCGTACGTGTGGGGTGCCGAGGGGCCGAATGCGTACGACTGCTCGGGGCTGACGTCCCAGGCGTGGGCCGCCGCCGGGCTGGGCATCCCGCGCACCTCCCAGGAGCAGTGGAAGCAGCTCACGCGCGTCGACGTGCGGGACATGCGCCCCGGTGACCTGGTCATCTACTTCGACGACGCCAGCCACGTCGGGATGTACATCGGCGACGGCGCGATCGTCCACGCCCCGCGGCCGGGACGCTCGGTGACGATCGCGGGCGCCGGCTCGATGCCGATACTCGGCGTCGTACGCCCCGACAAGTAGGGGCGGTCCGGGCAAGCACCGGTACCCCTGTCGTACGGGACGGAAGCGGGACGGGGACGGGACGGGGCGGGCGGGGCGCGTTTCGGAGACGTCGCGCGGACGGACCCCGGGGACGCCCTGTGCGGGCGTGCGGGCGGGTGTGCCGGACGGGACGTGACCCACCGCACGTGGGATGAGTCACGTCCGTGCGGCCGGGCAACCCGCGCGACGTGACCTTCGTCATTACCCGCGTGACGGTCCCGTGCCCAATTGCGGTACGGGATGCGGCATATGACGGAGGCCGTTTTCCGCGCACCATTCCGCTGCGGCGCCGGCTACCGCTATGGTCCCCGTCGGTGGGTCGGACCTTCGCCCCACCACACCCTCGGGGGGAGGGAAGGAACCCACAACGATGCCCGCACCCGTACCGCGGCAGAGAGCGATCCCGGCCGTGGAGAGTGGTCAGGCTCAGGCCGCGTCCTCACCCGTTGCCCCGTTCGCGAGCGCACCGGCGGCCGGCCCCACGGCTCCCGCCGACGGCGCCACCCCTCTCACCCTGCTGGTGATCGAGGACGACCCGGCGGGTGCGCTGAGCGTGCCCCGGATGCTGGACGCGGCCGGCAAGCCCATCCGCATCCGCACCGCGCGCAACCTCACCGAGGCCGAGCGGCTGCTCACCGACGACGTCCACTGCATCCTGCTCGACCTGACACTGCCCGCGCCCGGCCGCGCCGCCGGGAGCGGCGACGAGCTGGCCACCCTCAAGCACGTCCTCCAGCTGGCGCCCCGGCACGCGGTCCTGGCCCTCACCGGGTCCGGCGACGCCGAGCGCGGCGCCGAGGCGGTCCGGGTGGGCGCCCAGGACTACCTCCTGCGCGAGGAACTCGACGGACGGCTGCTGAGCCGTGCCATCCGGTACGCGGTGGAGCGGAAGCGTTCCGACACGGCCGAGCGCCGGCTGACCGAGTCCCGGCTGCGCGCCCAGGAGAACGCCCGGCTGGAGCGCGGGCTCCTGCCGACACCGCTGCTGGACGGCTCCTCGCTGCGTTTCGCGGCCCGCTACCGCCCGGGACGCTCCCGCGCGCTGCTCGGCGGCGACTTCTACGACACCGTCCGCACCCCCGACGGCACGGTGCACGCCATGATCGGCGACGTCTGCGGGCACGGCCCCGACGAGGCGGCGCTCGGCGTGGAGCTGCGCATCGCGTGGCGGGCGCTGACGCTGGCCGGACTGTGCGGGGACGAGCTGCTCTCGACGCTCCAGCAGGTGCTGGAGCACGAGCGCGACAACGACGAGATCTTCGCGACCCTCTGCACGGTGGACATCGCGCCGGACGGCCGCCGGGCCGGCCTGTGCCTGGCCGGTCACCCCTCCCCCCTGATCGCCCGCCCGGGACGCCCGGCGCGGCTGCTGCCGTACGAGTACGGCGGTCCGGCACTCGGTCTGCTGCCCCAGGCCCGCTGGCCGCGCATGCAGGTGGAGCTGGGCGCCGCCTGGAGCCTGATGCTCTACACCGACGGTCTGATCGAGGGCCGCGTCGGCGACGGCAAGGAGCGGCTCGGCCAGGACGGCATGGTGGAGCTGGTGCGCCGCCGGATCGCCGAGGGCCTGGAGGGCGAGGAGCTGCTGCGCGTGACGGTGAACGAGGTCAGGGACCTCAACGGCGGTGAGCTGACCGACGACGTGGCGGTCCTCCTGCTCGACCGCACCGTCTGACGGACGCCGGCCGGCTGCCCCGGGCCCGCCGGCCGTGCGGCGCGCGCATGACGAAGCCCCCGCCGACGCTGCTCGACTCTCCATGACGGGGTTCGAGTTCGCGTGGCGGGGGCCGGTGTCGGAATGCCGCGCGCCCTGCCGGCCGGCGGAGGCCGAAGCAGGGCCGGCGCGCGGTACGAGGCAGGTGCTGGGCCGTTCAGCGACCGCCGTTGTACGGGCCGTACGGGCCGTCGCTGCTGGAACCGCGGCGACCGCGGCCGCCGCCACCGCCGGAGGCCGTACGCACCGCGGGCCGGACGTCGACGATGTAGACGATGCTGGCGATGACGCCGATGATCGGCAGGAACGACAGGATCGAGAAGAGGTAGCTCACCACCAGGGCGAGCCCCAGGATGATCAGCCAGAACGGCTTCGTCTGCTTGTCCGCCGCTCGGAACGCGTCCTCGCGACGGAAGGCCGCGTCGAACAGCCCGAAGGCGGCGAGGGCCATGAGGACGATCTTCAGCAGTCCCAACAACCCCGCGAAGCCCAACATCAACATGCTGCCCACCGCCCGTTCCTACGACATCAACGCGGCAACCGTACCCGGAGAACGGGCCGGGCACCCCGAGGGTGCCCGGCTCCGCTCACCGCTCCTCCGACCGCCCGGGGGCGGTCGCGGACCGTGCTACTTGACGGGCGGGGTCGTCTTCTTGGCGGTGCTCTTCTTGGCCGGGGCCTTCTTCGCCGCCGGCGCGGCCTGCACGGGCGCGGCGGCCACGGGGCCGGTCCCGGCGGGCTTGTCCTCGACCTTGATCTCGCCCGGCTCGGCCTTCGGCTCGACGGCCACGGCCAGCTCCTCGATGCTGTCGGCCGCCTCGCCGCGCCAGGTCTTCACGGTCTGCTCACCGTGCTCGGCGACCTTCTCGTACGCCTCGCGGGCCTTCACCGCGTACTCGGCGGCGACGCCGACACCGCGCAGCGCGAGGTCCTGGGCGGACTCACCGATCTTCTTCAGGTCGGTGTCGAAGGTGCCGATGAGGCCGGTCACCTTGGTCTGGAGGGTCGCCTGCGCCTCCTTGGCACGGGCGCCGGCCCTCTCCTGGACGGCGGCCGGATCGATGTTGCGCACGGTCTCGATCCGCGCCGGGGCCTCGGCGCGGAGCTGCTCCACGAGCGCCGGCACCTTCTTGGCCTGCTGGACGGCGAGGTCGGCGGTGCCGGCCAGGAAGTACAGCGGCGTCGGGTCGGTGGCGGCCTTGCGGATGTCGTCGGTGATGGCCATGAGGGTGGTCCTCCCGGATCGGCTGTCGACTGAGGGTGTGGGTGGTCCGCTGCGGAGAAGGCCCGCGGGTTCTCAACCGGCCGTCTGCTGCGGGCCGGCATCGCTGCCGTCGGCCGTGCGGGGGCCGCGGCGGGTGGTGTCCGTTACATCAGGTATGTCTTGGGTGTGCTGCGTGCCGGGGGCCGCCTGCGCGTCGGTGTCCCGAACGGCGGTCTCCCGAACGCCCTCGGCGGCCACGGCTATCTCGAACCCGTTCTCCTTGCGGAAGGACTCGTAGATCTGGAGCAGCACCTGCTTCTGCCGCTCGGTCAGCGTGGGATCGGCGAGGATGACGGCGCGCGTCTCCACCTCGTCCCGGTCCCGCTCGGCGTCGAGGATGCCGGCCCGCACGTACAGCGTCTCGGCGGAGATCCGCAGGGCCTTGGCGACCTGCTGCAACACCTCCGCGCTCGGCTTGCGCAGCCCGCGCTCGATCTGGCTCAGATACGGATTGGACACCCCGGCGGCGTCGGCGAGCTGCCGCAGCGACAGCTGCGCGTTGCGCCGCTGCTCGCGCAGGTACTCACCGAGATTGCCGACGTTGAGCGATGCCATGCCGCTACCTTGCCCCACCCCTGCTAACAATTGCAAGCGTCCGCTTGCAAAAGTGCGCCACGCCACTCCCCCGGGGCACCGGGCCGCCCCCGTGACCCGGCGAGCAGCCCCACCGGGCGGTCAGGATGGCTGGACTTGGTCGAAGAGTGTGAGGGCTTCGGCGGGGTCCGGGCTCACGAGGCGTTCCAGACCGGCCGTCGTGATCTTCGCCCATCTGCCGGCCCGTGCCCACATCTGCTCCTCGAAGGCGCGGACGGATTCGTCCAGATGTCCAGGACCGGAGGCGGCGGCGATGGACTCGGCGAGTTCGGCGCCTTCCAGCATCGCGAGGTTCGCGCCCGCCCCCAGTGGGGGCATCAGGTGGGCGGCGTCGCCCAGGAGCGTCACCCCGGGGACGTGGGTCCAGGTGTGGGACACGGGCAGGACGTAGAGGGGGCGGTGGACGAAAGCGGCGCCGTGACGGAGGAGGTCGAGGACGGGAGCGGCCCAGCCGTCGAACAGGGCCAGCAGGCTCGACCGCACGGCCTCGACATCGGCCGGGTCCAGGTGCGTGTGCCAGTCCAGCGGCGCCCGGAACTGGGCGTAGACCTTGACGTGGCCGCCGCTGTTGCGCTGGGCGACGAGTCCGCGGTTCACGCCGTACACAGCCACGGAACCGTCGCCGATCAGCCGGGCGAGGTCGGGGTGGCGGGTGTCGACGTCGTCGAGGGAGGTCTCGACATAGGTGACGCCGGTGTACTGCGGTGTCGCCGACGAGACGGCCGGACGGGTCCGGGACCAGGCGCCGTCAGCGCCGACCACGAGGTCGAACGCCTCCTGTCGGCCGTCCGCGAAATGGACCAGTACGCCGTCCCGGGTCCCTGGCACCACCCGCGTCACGCCCCGGCCCCACTGGACGTCGAGAGGGCCGAGCAGCAGGTCACGGAGTTGCCCGCGGTCGATCTCGGGATTGGCCCGGTCGTCCGGACGGGGTCGCCAGTCGCGCAGGTTGGTCCCGTCCGTGTCAAGGATGCGCATGGCCTGCCCCTCGGGACGGGACAGCGCCCGGAACTCTTCCCGCAGCCCCGCCTTGTCCAGCGCGCGCTGGCCCATCCCTTCATGCAGGTCCAGGGTGCCGCCCGGGGGGCGGGCGTCGGGGGCGGGGTCGCGTTCGAGGACGGTGACGGGGTGGCCATGGCGGTGCAGGACGCGGGCGAGGGTAAGGCCGGCAGGACCGCTCCCGACCACTGCGATGCGATGTCTCATGTCAATACACTGTATTGATCGCATACGATGTATTGCAACGGTACGGTGTGGGCATGACTGTCTGGGACCGGCCGGAACCGCCGACTCAACCCGTGCCGCTCGACCGGGAGCGGATCGTCGCCGCCGCCATCGCACTGGCTGACGAGGGCGGGCTTGAGGCGGTGTCGGTGCGCAAGGTCGCGGCCCGCCTGGACGCCGGCCCGATGCGGCTGTACAGACACATCTCCACCAAGGAGGAGCTGTTCGACCTCATGGTGGACGAGGTCCAGGCCGAGATCCTCCCCGCGGAACAGCCCGGTGACTGGCGGGAGGCGCTGCGCACCCTCGCCCAGCGCACCAGGCAGGCCGCTCTCCGTCACGAATGGCTGGCCGACCTGCTCGGGGGCCGCCCGGCCCTGGGTCCGAACGGCCTCGCCGTGGCCGAGGCCACGCTGGCCGCCTTCGACGGCCTCGCGGATGTCGACACCGTCATGCGCGCCGTGGAGACTGTCAGCGCCTACTTCATTGGCGCGATCAGGCGCGAGATCGCGAATCTGCGGGCCGAGCGCGCCACGGGCCTGTCCAAGCACGACTGGCAGCGCGCCTACGGCCCGCACCTGACGAAAATACTGGCCACCGGCCGCTTCCCGGCGCTGGCCAAGGCCGTGTACGACGGCACGGACGTGGACGCCGAGACATCCTTCGCAACCGGCCTGGACTGGGTCCTCGACGCCGTGGCCAGCAAACTCACCCCACCTCCGACGTGAAGCCCCGCTCTGGCCGAAAGCCCCATATGCCCCTGCCCGGATCACCAGCTCCCCCGGACATTGCCCAACTGCCGTGCCCCGCACTACGTTCGTCCGCATGACTGCCGGGTCGGCCTTGTGCCGTGAGCGAGTTGGGTGCCCGGCCTCCGAGTGAGGCCCGGGCGGGCCAGGAGTCCGCCCTTCTTTTTCTTCTCCTCTCCGCCTCACCGCGGGTGCGCGCGTCCGCACTCCGTGGCGGTCTCCCCTGCCCGGAAACGGGGGAAAGGCGTCGGGAGGACCACGGAAGAGGAAGGAATCCAGGCCCACGGACGAAAGCAGCGCATGCCCAACCCCTTCAACCAGCAGATCATCGAAGAGTTCCGTGCCAACGGCGGCCGCGTCGGCGGTCCTTTCGAGGGAGCACGCCTGCTCCTGCTGACCACCACCGGCGCCCGGACCGGCACCCCGCACACGACGCCCGTCGGTTACTACCCCGACGGCGCCGGCCGGGTCCTGGTCATCGCCTCGGCCGGCGGCTCGCCCCGGCACCCCGACTGGTACCGCAACCTGGTCGCCCACCCGCGCGTCACGGTGGAGAACGGCGTCTTCACGTACGAGGCCGAAGCCCTCGTCCTGGAGGGCGCCGAGCGGGACGACGTCTTCGCGCGCGCCGTCGAGGCCGACCCGGGCTGGGCGGAGTACCAGGCGAAGACGGAACGCGTCATCCCCGTCGTCGCCCTCCGCGAGATCCCCGTGGCCGGCCCGCCGAGCTTCGCGGCGAGTTCCCCCGGCGAGGCCGTGAAGCTGGTCCACCGGGCCGTCCGGCACGAACTCGGCCTCATCCGGCAGGAGTTCGCCGCCTCGGGCACCGCCCTGGGCGCCCAGCTCCGCATCAACTGCCTCACCCTCTGCCAGGGGCTGCACGTTCACCACACCGGCGAGGACACGGCACTGTTCCCGTTCGCCGCCGGCCGCGACCCCGGACTCGCGCCGGCCCTGGACCGCCTGCGCGACGAGCACGAGCGGATCGCCGCCCTCCTCGAAGAGCTGCGCCGGGCCGTCTCCGCCGAGGACGCGGACCCCCGCACCGTGCTCGCCGAGGTGGACCGCCTCACCGGCGAACTCGAAGCACACCTGGCCTACGAGGAGGAGGTACTGGTCCCCGTCCTGGAGGCCGCGTCGGCGGCCGCTTCCTGATCACGGCCGCCCGGCCGACCGCCCCTGTCCCGGTGCGCCGGAGTGCCGCCTCACCAGGGCAGCGGGCGGGCGTGCACCACGTCCAGCCGCGAGACCGCCCGGGTCAGCACCACGTACAGCCGGTGCAGACCGCGTGCCTCGGCCTCCGCGATCGCCGCCGGCTCGACGGCCACGACATGGTCGTACTCGAGGCCCTTGGCGAGGGAGGCGGCCAGCACCGTGACCCGGGCGCCCGGCTCGCCAGGACCGGCGTACGGGATGCCCCCGGCGTCGAGCGCCTCCCGTACCCGTACGGTCTCCGCGTCGGCCTCGATGACGCCGACGGACCCCTCGTGGGCGAGGGCGTCCCGCACGGCGGCGACCGTCTCCGGGAGCACATCGGCGGCCGGCCGGACCGTCAGCTCCCCGTCCCTGCGCAGCGACCGCGCCCTCGGCACGTCCACCTCCAGCCGTTCGAGGAGCCGGTTGGCGAGCCCGACCACCGCCTCCGGCACCCGGAAGCCGGTGGTCAGCGGCACCACCCGGGCGTCCGGCTTGCCCAGCTGCGCCAGCAGCTCGGGCCAGGTGCGGGCGGCCCAGGGGGTCGTGCCCTGCGCCAGGTCCCCGAGCACCGTCAGCGACCCGAAGGACGCCCGCCGCGCGATCGCCCGGCACTCCATCGGTGACAGGTCCTGCGCCTCGTCGACCACCACGTGGCCGTAGCCCCGCGGGTGTTCGAGGATGCCCGCGACCTCGTCGAGAAGGACGAGGTCCGCGGCCGACCACCGTGCCGACCTGTACGACCTCGGCGCTCTCGCCCACAGGAGCGCCTGCTGCTCGTCCGCGTCGAGGATCCCGTCCGCCGCCGCCGCGAGCGCCCGCGGATCGGTGAGCAGCTCCGCCACGACCTCCTCGGCCCGCACCCGGGGCCAGACCGCGTCGACGTACGCGCTCATCGCCCGGGCCCGGGAGATCCTCTGCACCCAGGCGTCGGTCCGCGGCCCGGCGCGCCGCTCCGCCTGTGCCTGGAGACACCGCACGGCCCGCGTCCGCACCCGCTCCCGTCCGGTCGCGTACGGCGGCTCCTCGGCCCGTACGCCCGCCACGATCCGTTCGAGGGCGGCGGCCGGGATCCGCCACCGGTAGGAGCCGTCCGGCACGGCCAGGGAGTCGGCGCGGCCCGGCGTCACCCGCGCGTACAGGGCGCGGTGCAGCACCCGCGCCATCCGGGCGTCGTGCTTGACGACCGCGGCCCGTTCGTCGTCCTCGGCGGTGACGGGGTGCCGGGCGATCTCGTCACCGACGGTCGACTGGCGTACCCCCGTCTCGCCGAGGGCGGGCAGCACCTCGGAGATGTACGACAGGAAGGTGCGGTTGGGTCCGAGGATCAGCAGGCCGCCGCGCCGGACCCGCTGCGGGCAGGTGTAGAGGAGGTACGCGGCGCGGTGCAGCCCGACCGCCGTCTTGCCGGTGCCGGGCGCGCCCTGCACGCACACCGAGACCGTCGGATCGCCCCGGACGAGGTCGTCCTGTTCGGGCTGGATGGTCGCGGCGATGTCCCGCATGGGCCCGACACGGGGACGTTCGATCTCGTCGGCGAGGATGGCGCTGCCCTGCCCGGGCGCCCGGGGTGCGCCGTGACCGTCCGGGCCGCCGCCCGTCAGGGGCTCGTCCTCCAGGCCGGTGAGGTCGGCGGAGTCCCCGCGGCTGCCGGGTGCCCAGCCGAACCGCCGGCGCACGGCGACGCCCTGCGGATCACGGGTGCTCGCCTGGTAGAAGGCCCGCGAGACGGGGGCGCGCCAGTCGACGACGAGCGGTGGGGCGGAGGGCTGCTCGGTGATCCGGAGGCGGCCGATGTGGTAGCTCGCCCCGGCGTGCTCGCCCCCGCTCGCGTCGAAGTCGAGCCGCCCGAAGAACAGCGGGCCCTCGGGAAGCTCGCGCAGTTCCTTGGCACGGCTGCGGAACCGGTGTCCGAGGACTTCGGCGTCGGCGCCGGACGCGGACACGTCCTCGCCGGTGACGACCTGTTCCCGGGCGCCCTCGGCCATGGCGGCGAGAGCGGCGCGGCAGATCTCGTGGTGGGCGCGTTCACGGGTGAGGGCGCGGGCGGGGCCGGGGGACTGGTCGGGTGACGTCATTCCATCGAGCGTAACGGATAACTTTACTCGGTTACATATTTGCCTCGGTTGCGATCAGGGCCCGCTCCAGTCGGCCGAAGGCCCGCTCGGCGGCGGCGACGGCTTCGCCGCGGACCTCCGCGGCCGGTTCGCCGGCCGCCATCCGCCGCCAGTTCTCCAGGGCGAGGACGCGCTGTACGGCGATGACCTGCCCGGCGGCGAGCCGGGCGTCGAGGTCGCCGCCGAGCGCCTCGGCGAGCGCCGACTCCGAGCGCTCCAGGTACGCGTGCAGGCGTCCCGCGAGCGACGGCGTCCCGTAGAGCAGCCGGTGGAAGGCGAGGACGCGGGGGTCGTCGTTGAGCCCGGTGACGGGATCGAACCGCTCCAGGCCCGCGACGAAGTGCCTCCGCAGCGCCCCGGTCGCGGACTCCCCCGCCGGACGCCCGGCGACCACCCGCGCCGCCTCGTCCTCGTGGTCGGCGAACCGGTGGAGGACGAGGTCCTCCTTGGCCGGGAAGTACCGGAAGAGGGTCGGCTTGGAGATCTCCGCGGCGGCGGCCACCTCGGCGACGGACACCTCGTCGAACCCCCTGTCCAGGAAGAGCCCGATCGCGATGTCGGAGACAGCCTGGTACATCCGCTGCTTCTTGCGCTCGCGCAGCCCCGTTTCAGCCATGCCCCGAGCCTACGCACCCCGGCCGCCCCGGCACCCTTGACCTCAAGCGCGCTTGAGGCCGAACACTGCCGTGCGTCCGCACCGATCCGCGGTAGCGCCGGTCCACGAGGAGAGCACGATGCTGGCAGTACAGGTGACGACGTTCGGCGGCCCGGAGGTCCTGGTGCCCGGGGAGGTTCCCGACCCGGTCCCCGGCCCGGGCGAGGTGGTGATCGACGTCGCCTACGTGGACACGATCTTCGTGGAGACCCAGATCAGGGGCGGCTGGGGCCGCGAGTTCTTCCCGGTGACCCCGCCGTACGTGCCGGGCGGCGGGGTGGCCGGGGTGGTGAGCGCCGTGGGCCCCGGGGTGCCCGGGCGCTGGCCGGGCCGACGGGTGACCGCCTTCGTGACGGGCAGCTACGCGGAGCGCGCCGTCGCCCCGGTCCCCGCCCTGGTCTGCGTCCCGGACGGCGTCGGCCTCCGTACGGCCGCCGCCCTGGTCCACGACGGCGTGACCGCGGCCGGCCTGATGGAACTGACGGAGGTCCGGGCCACCGACCGCGTCCTGGTCCTGGGCGCCTCCGGAGGCATGGGCACGCTCCTCGTCCAGCTGGCCCACGCCCGGGACGCCCGCGTGGTGGCGGTCGCCCGGGGCGCCGGAAAGCTCGCCCTGGTACGGGAACTGGGAGCCGACGCGGCCGTCGACGCCACGCTCCCCGACTGGCCGGCGGCAGCCGCCGCGGCCCTCGGCGGTGACGACCGCGCCGCCGACGTGGTCCTCGACGGCGTCGGCGGACAGCTCGGCTCGGCCGCCTTCCCGGTGACGGCGGACGGCGGCCGCTTCTCGGCCCACGGCGCCCCCACCGGCGGCTTCGCCCCGGTCGACCGGGAGGAGGCGGCCCGCCGCGGCATCACCCTCCTCGGCATCGGCGACCTTCAGTTCGACACCGCCGCCCGGACCCGCCTCGCGACCACCGCCCTCACCGAGGCCGCGGCGGGCCGCCTGCGCCCCGTGATCGGCGGGACGTTCCCCCTGAACCGGGCGGCCGACGCCCACGCGGCCGTCGAGAGCCGGGAACTGGTGGGCAAGGTCGTCCTGAAGGTGTGAAGGACCGGGGGGACAGGGCCTACCCCCGCACCGCCGCCAGCACCGGCTCCAGGGAGTTCACCGTGACCTCCGCGCCGGCCTCCCGCAGGCACGTGTCCCTGGCCTCGTTGCGGGCGTGGCCGAGGAAGGGGACACCCGCCTGCCCGGCCGCCAGGAAGTCGGACGGGGTGTCGCCGATCATCAGGGCGGCGGCGGGGTCGGCCCCCAGTGCGGCGAGGGCCCGGGGGAGGCAGCGCGGGTCGGGCTCGCGAAGGTGCGGCTCCTGGGTCCGGCCGTGGATGTGGGGCTCGAAGCAGGCGAGCAGCCCGCGGGATTCGAGGTAAGCGCGGACCACGCGCGGGGAGCTGTTCGTGGCGACGGCGAGCCGCACGCCCACCGCGGTCCACGTGCGGACCAGCGGATCCGCGTACGGCGTGGGCATCGCCGAGGACACGGCGCGCAGTTCCTCCCGCGTGAGCCGCTCCTCCAGCTCCGCGACGAGGCCGTCACCGGGGCGGCGGCGGCCGACCGCGCGCAGGAGCCCGTACGGGTCCGGGGACTCGCGCTCCGCCTGCGTCAGCAGACCGCGCGGGCCGCGTCCCTCCAGCCACCTCACGAGGTCGCCGGCGACTCGTTCCGCCTTGTGGACGGTGAAGAGCGTGCAGAGCGGCCCGTCGAAACCGAGCAGCACGAAGCGTGCCCGGCCGGTCAGCTCCCGCAGGACCCGCGCCTCTTCCGTCACCCGGACAGTCCGCTTCGACGCGTCAGAAGTCACCAGGAGAGTGTCAGGTCCCTCGCGATGGTTGCCCAGAGGGCGTCGGACCACTTCCGCGATTCCTCCACGACGGCGTCCCGCTTCTCGGCAACCGCCCGTGGCCGGGCCGAAGGCGGGGGCCCGGGTCAGGCAGGAGGGATCAGGCGGGACCCCCAAGTGGAGTCAGCACCATCGGCGTTGGTCACGGGCTCGGGCGATGTCAGAAGACGTCCGGGCACCACGGCCGCCTGGAGGTGCGCAGCAGCGCGTCGGCGACGGAGGCGGCGCCCGCCCGTTCCTCCCGCACCCGGCCGAGCGCCGCGAGCCGCACCGCCGACTCGTCGCCCAGCCACAGGGAAGCCAACTCGCCTGCCTCCAGTGTGAGTTCCGCGTCCCGCCCGGTCGGGACACAGGACGCGCCGTCCGGCGCCGCGTCGAGCAGGTACCGTCCGGCCGACAGCCCGTCCCGGTCGGTGACCTCGAGGACCAGCGACCCGGTCCCGTCGTACGTACGCGCCTCCAGGGCCCGTACGACATCCAGGATCCGCACCCACAGCCAGTCGGCCCGGGTGGTGATGCGGGCGGCGCGGGGGTCGGGCAGGAGGTGCGGCAGCAGGTCGTCCGGGGCCCGCCGGCCCGACTTGACGCGGGCGATCCAGTCGATCGAGCAGAGGTACTGCCACAGGGCCCGCTCCGCGGCCGGGGTCACCGCGATCAGCCAGTTCACCGACGCCGTGTTGAGCGGCTGCTTCGCGTCGCCCCAGTTGTCGTCCGACGCGTAGGAGACCAGGCCCTCGACCTCACCGGCCGCCGAGCGGTAGAGGGCGTAGAAGGGCTCGGTCCACGGCGCGCGGTCCAGGACCAGCGCGCCGGTGTTCACCTGCCACCAGCGCTCGTCCCGGCTGACGGCACCGGGCTGGACGCGCCGGAGCCTCTCGTGCAGCTCGGGCCCGCTCTTGCGTACGTCCTCGGCGTCCACGAGGTCGATGCGGCCGCCGTCGGCCGGGCCCGACCAGCGGGGGTCGAGGCCCGTCCGCGGCACGTCGACCGTCCACTCGGCGGCGGTGGTCGCGGCACCGAAGCCGTACCGCCCGTAGATCGGGTACTCGGCGGCGATCAGCGTCGCCACCACGTCGCCGCGCTCCTTCGCCGCCGCGAGGTCCCGGGCCATCATGCGGGTGAGCAGTCCCCGGCGGCGGTGCGTGGCGGTCACGGTCACGTTCGAGATGGCGTCGGCGGGTACGGGGGCGCCGCCGACCGCCGTGAGCTCCTGCGGGAACGACCGGAACGTCGCCACGCACCGGGAACCGTCGAAGGCGCCCAGGGTCCGCTCCGGGACGATGTACGAAGACCGGTCGGCGACCTCCTGCTCCGACACGGCCGGCGACCGGAGGAAGCCGGTGTTCAGGGCGCGGATCCAGTCGGGGATCTCGGCCTCCGTGATCGCTCGTACGTCGGTGTCGTCACGATGGGTCATGAGGTCACGCTAGGTCCCTGGCGGGGCGGGTGTCGCCGGGTTTTCGCCCCCTGCGCCCCTGCCCCGACCGTCCCGTCCCGCGGGTGCTCCACGCGCGGTCCACGCCCGTGTCACGCCGATGGCCTCCGGCGCTCAGAACGCCGGGCGGATCTCCCCGACCTCCCGGCCGGCACCCAGCAGGGGCGTGCCGATGGCCTCCGGCGCTCAGAACGCCGGGCGGATCTCCCCGACCTCCCGGCCGGCACCCAGCAGGGGCGCGTGCCCGATGCGGGACACCACCGGGGCGTCCACACCGAGGAGGGCGAGGGCTCGGGCCAGGACGGGGCCCAGCGCCCGGACCGAGCCGTCGTCGATCTTGAAGGCGAGGGCGCGGCCGTCGGGCAGGGCGACCGCCTGGACGGCCTCGGCGCCCATCTTCGACAGCGTGCCGGGCACCTCCCGCATGAGCCAGGTGTCGGGACGGCGGGTGCCGGCGACGTACTCCGGGTGGGCGCGCATCGCGTCGGCGACCCGGCGCTCGGCGGTGCCGGGCGCGGCCAGCACGAAGGAGCGGAAGGCGCGGGCCAGACCGGTCAGCGTGATCGCCATCAGCGGGGCGCCGCAGCCGTCCGTGCCGACCGCGGCCACCTGCTCGCCGGCCGCGTCCTCCACCACGGAGTGGATCAGCCGCTGGAGGGGATGGCCGGGGTCCAGGTAGGAGTCCAGCGGCCAGTCGCGCAGGCGGCAGACGGCGAGCATGGCGGCGTGCTTGCCGGAGCAGTTCATGGTCACCCGGTCCCGGACCGCGCCGGCGGCCAGGTACGTCTCGGCCTCGACGGGGTCCAGCGGCAGGTCCGCGGGGCACTGCAGCTGCTCCGGGGTGAGTCCGTGCTCGGTCAGCATCTTCTGGACGAGGTCACGGTGGAAGGGCTCGCCCGAGTGGCTGGCGGCGGCCAGCGCCAGGCGCTCGCCCGCGAGGTCGAGGCCCGCCCGCAGGACACCGGCCGCCTGCATCGGCTTGTTGGAGGACCGGGGGAAGACGGGGGCACGCACGTCTCCCAGAGCCAGGTCCACCGATCCGTCCGCGGCCAGCAGCACCAGGCTGCCCCGGTGACGGCCCTCGACGAAGCCGGAACGGACGATCTCGGCGAGGACGGGGGGTATGGCGGGGACGGACATGTGCGCGGGCCTTCCGGGGCGGGACCCGCCCCGGCGACGGCGGGCGCGCTCCGCGGGCACCCGGTCGGGGCGCCGGGGTCACTCCGGCCGGGACGCCCGGGATCACCGGGGCCACCGCGTCACATGAGCAGGTCGTCTACTTGTGCTTCTCCCTCACGGTACCTGCGGGCGATCTCCGCGCTGCAATCGTCGGCGGTGCGCTGGAGCCGCTGGCGCCGCCGGGAGACCTGCTGCTCGTAGCGCACCAGCCGGCCCATCCCGTCGTTCAGCTCGTCGTCCGTACGGGCCTCGAGGTCCGACAGCTCGACCTCGGACAGCATGTCGGCGGCCAGCCGCCGGTACTCCTCGCCGCGCGGTGTGCCGACCGTCACGTGCCGGGCCGACGAGCGGTGCCGGGCGGGCGCGTCCGTGAGGATCTCGGGGAGCCGGTCCATGAGCGAGGGCACCGCGACGAGTCCGGGCGGCGCCGGCAGGCCCCCGCGGCGGGCGAGCTCGGCCCGCAGGATGTCGATACGGCCCTGGAGCAGCCGCCGCACATAGCTGAGGTCGGCCTCGTCCCGCTGGGCGTCCCGGCGCAGGGTGCGCAGCTCGGGCAGGCCCAGCACGGCGAGTTCGGGCTCGGGCGGGTCCACGGCCAGCGGGCTGTCGGTGCGCTGCACGGGCGGCCGGTGAGGGGCGCCCGCGCCGTCGCCGCTCCCGCGCGGGCTGTTACGGGTCAATGACACGGTCCCGGGCGGGCGCCCGGTACTGCTCGGTGTGCTCATGTGCCTCTGCCGTCCCCTCGACCGGTGCGGTCCACCGCGTATGAGCTTCGCGGTACCTGCATGGTGCCACCCCCGGAGCCCGCTATGTGACCGAGTGCCCCCGAACGGCCCCGGATGGGGGGTTCGAACCCCCCGTAAATCACGCGAAGGGCCCGCACGGCATGATGGTCCGCATG
The DNA here is from genome assembly GCF_056435845.1 of Streptomyces sp. NPDC043867. Lineage (NCBI taxonomy): Bacteria > Bacillati > Actinomycetota > Actinomycetes > Kitasatosporales > Streptomycetaceae > Streptomyces > Streptomyces sp. NPDC043867. The sequence continues at coordinate 87,218 of NZ_JBWKDS010000021.1, forward strand.
CGTGCGGTGGTGCAGAGAGTGGACGGCGCGAGCGTCGTCGTGGACGGGGCGGACGGCCCGGAGACGGTCGGCGGGATCAGCGGCGAGGGGCTGTGCGTCCTGGTGGGCGTCACCCATGACGACACCAAGGAGAAGGCGGCCCAACTGGCGCGCAAGCTCTGGTCGGTCCGGATGCTCAGCGAGGAGCGTTCCTGCTCGGACATCGACGCGCCGCTGCTGGTCGTCAGCCAGTTCACGCTCTACGGCGACGCCCGCAAGGGCCGCCGCCCCACCTGGAACGCGGCCGCGCCCGGTGAGGTCGCCGAGCCCCTGGTCGACGAGGTGGTCGCCCAGCTCCGGTCGCTGGGCGCCACGGTGGCGACGGGCCGGTTCGGCGCGTCGATGCGGGTCTCGCTGACGAACGACGGCCCGTTCACGGTCCTGCTGGAGATGTGACGCCCACGGCCCGCACCCCGGACCTCTACGGTTCGACGACGACCTCCTGGGCCGCCGCCGTCGTGTCGGCGAGGAGCCGCGCGGTTGGCGGAACGTTCCGCTTCACCAGGGCCAGCGCGATGGGGCCCAGCTCGTAGTGGCGTACGGACGTCGTCACGAAGCCGATCTTGCGGCCGTCGGGACCCTCGTCCGCGATGCGCAGTTCCGTGCCGTGCGGCGGCAGATGGACCTCGCTGCCGTCCAGGTGCAGGAAGACCAGCCGGCGCGGGGGCTTGCCCAGGTTGTGGACGCGGGCGACCGTCTCCTGGCCGCGGTAGCAGCCCTTCTGGAGGTGGACGGCGCTGCCGATCCAGCCCAGTTCGTGCGGGATGGTGCGGTGGTCGGTCTCGAAGCCGAGCCGCGGGCGATGGTGTTCGACGCGCAGCGCCTCGTACGCCAGCAGTCCGACCGCCGGTCCGTGGCCGCCGGTGTCCGCCGCGAACGCCTCCAGCCCGGCGCGCGGCAGGAAGAGGTCGCGCCCGTGGGGGGTCTCGCGGACGACGACGCCCTGCGGGACCTCGGCGATGGAACCGGCCGGCAGGTGCACGACCGCGATCTCCCCCGTCCGGTCGGCGACGTCGACGCGGTAGAAGAACTTCATGGACTCCAGGTACGCGATCAGGGCGTCCTGGGTGCCGGGCTCGGTGTGCATCCACACCGTCTCGCCGTCGTCGACGAGGTACAGCGCGTGTTCGATGTGGCCGTTGGCGGAGAGGATCAGCGCCTCGGTGGCACGGCCGGCGGGGAGGTCGCTGACGTGCTGGGTGAGCAGCAGGTGCAGCCAGCTCAGCCGGTCCGGGCCAAAGACGGCGACGACGCCGCGGTGCGAGAGGTCGACGAAGCCGGTGCCGTCGGCGAGGGTCCGCTGCTCGCGGAACAGGTCGCCGTAGTGGGCTGCGACACCTTCGTCCACACCCTCGGCGGGCACGGCGCCGGGCAGGGACAGCAGGGGGCTCTTCATACGCCTAACCCTACGACTCGGTAATTGAAGTCTTGAGCGTGCAGCTCTGGCAGCGCCCGAAGATCGCGAAGTGCTTCAGGTCCGTGTCGAAGCCGAAGGTGTCCCGCAGTTTGGCGGTGAACTCGGCGGCCACCTCGACGTCGGCCTCGATGACGTTCGTGCAGTCACGGCAGACCAGGTGGATGTGGTGGTGCCGGTCGGCCAGGTGGTACGTCGGGGCACCGTGCCCGAGGTGGGCGTGACTGACCAGACCGAGCTCCTCCAGGAGCTCCAGCGTCCGGTAGACGGTGGAAATGTTGACCCCCGACGCCGTCTTCCTCACCTCGATGAGGATGTCGTCGGGGGTCGCGTGCTCCAGGGTGTCCACGGCTTCGAGGACAAGCTGGCGCTGCGGCGTCAGCCGGTAGCCGCGCTGCCTCAGGTCGCTCTTCCAGTCGGTGCTCACCACACCGGAAGTGTATGGCCACCCGGCCGGAGCCGCCGGGGACTCGGTCGGCCTACTTGAAGAAGGCGATCCCGTCGTCCGGCATGTCGTCCGGCAGGGCCTTGGCCCAGCGCTCGACGTCCTCCGGGGTGACGACCTTCTTCAGGTGCGCCGACAGGTAGGGGCGCAGCTCGACCTCGGGGGTCTGCTTCTCGCCGACCCACATCAGGTCGCTCTTCACGTAGCCGTACAGCCGCTTGCCGCCGGTGTACGGACCGGAGGCCGCCGTGCGGGCCACGGCGTCGGTGACCAGGTCGATCTGCGGCTTCTTGGCGGCCAGCTCGCCGTACCAGATCTCGACGACGCCGTCGTCGCGGGTCATGACGACCTCGACCTTGCGGTTGCCGTCGATGCGCCAGAAGCCGGACTCGGTCTCCAGCGGCCTGACCTTGTTCCCGTCGGTGTCGAGGACCCAGGTGCGGGAGTGGTACTCCAGGAAGTCCCGGCCGTCGTGGCTGAAGGAGACCTCCTGCCCGAAGTTGCACTTCTCGGAACCGGGGAAGTCGTGGACGCCGGCGCCGGCCCAGCTGCCGAGCAGGAAGGCGAGCGGGACGAGGTCCTTGTGGAGGTCGGACGGGATCTCGATCATGAGCAGCTTTTCGTCGGGGGCGTCGGGGACGTCGCGGAGGTCAGGGACGACGCGGGGTCAGCGCTGGCCCTGGTACAGCTTCTTCACGGTCAGTCCGGCGAAGGCGAGGACGCCGACGCAGACCAGGACCAGCAGGGCTTCGAAGAATGCCTCAAGCACGGGGTGCTCCTCGATTGAGCGGGGTGGAAGTACAAGAGCCGGGTCCCAGCTTAGTGGGCGGGGACCCGGCTCTCTCTGTGAGGTCGCCCTCGGGGTCACCGTCCGCTGATGTCCTCGATACGTTGATCACGACGCGGACTACCATGCGGCCATGGCGAAGAAGCTCGTGATCAAGGTGACCGCGGGGGCCGATGCCCCCGAGCGCTGCTCGCAGGCGTTCACCGTCGCGGCGGTGGCGGTGGCCAGCGGTGTCGACGTCTCCCTCTGGCTGACCGGGGAGTCCGCGTGGTTCGCGCTGCCGGGCCGGGCGGCGGAGTTCGAGCTCCCGCACGCGGCGCCGCTGCCCGAGCTGATCCACTCGATCATGGCGGCCGGCCGCATCACCCTGTGCACCCAGTGCGCGGCCCGCCGGGACATCACGGAGAAGGACGTCCTCGAGGGCGTCCGCATCGCGGGCGCCCAGGTGTTCGTGCAGGAGGCGATGGCCGACGGGACGCAGGCGCTCGTCTACTGAGACGCGCCCCGGGAGCGGCGGGCACGGATGCCGGGCCGGGCGGCGCGGTGGCCGCCACTACTGCGGCCGGCGCCTCTTCCCGTCCAGCTCGTCCCACCACTCGTCGGACTTCGGGTCCCCCGAGGGGTCGTCCCACCACCGGTCCTCGGGCCCGCGCCGGTTGGCCACCATCGCGGCCACCGGCGGGATCACCATCGCCACCACACACATCCCGACGGCCGCGGGAACCGACCAGATCCGCACGACCGCCCAGGCCAGGACGAAGAGGCCGATGCACGTCGCCATCAGGGCGAAGTAGGCGTGCCGCCGTCGCGCGTACATACCTCCAGCGTAGGCCGCGGACAGCCGAAGGGCCGCACCCCGAGCGTCCAACCCTGGGGTGCGGCCCTGCGGCCGTTCGGGTGCCGCCGTCAGACGGCGATCGCGACCTCGGCGAGGCCGCCCGTCTGCGCGACGACCGTACGGTCCGCGGTGCCACCGGGGACCAGGGCCCGGACGGTCCAGGTGCCCTCGGCCGCGTAGAAGCGGAACTGTCCGGTCGCCGAGGTCGGAACCTCGGCGGTGAACTCGCCCGTCGAGTCCAGCAGACGGACGTAACCGGTGACGGGCTCGCCGTCGCGGGTCACCTGACCCTGGATGGTGGTCTCACCGGGCTTGATCGTCGACGCGTCGGGGCCGCCGGCCTTCGCTCCACACATAAGTTCTGTCCTTCGGGTGATGAGGGGTCGCGGAGGCCGCGGATTACTTGTTGGCGCCGAGCTCGATCGGCACACCGACGAGGGAGCCGTACTCGGTCCAGGAGCCGTCGTAGTTCTTGACGTTCTCGACACCGAGCAGCTCGTGCAGCACGAACCAGGTCAGCGCGGAACGCTCACCGATGCGGCAGTACGCGATGGTGTCCTTGGCGAGGTCGACCTGCTCGGCGGCGTAGAGCTCCTTGAGCTCCTCGTCCGACTTGAAGGTGCCGTCGTCGTTGGCGTTCTTCGACCACGGGATGTTGCGGGCGCTCGGGACGTGGCCCGGGCGCTGCGACTGCTCCTGCGGGAGGTGGGCCGGGGCGAGCAGCTTGCCGGAGAACTCGTCGGGCGACCGCACGTCGACCAGGTTCTGCGAGCCGATCGCGGCGACGACGTCGTCACGGAAGGCGCGGATCGCCGTGTTCTGCGGCTTGGCCCGGTACTCGGTCCTCGGGCGGGCCGGGACCTCGGCGACCAGGTCGCGGGAGTCGAGCTCCCACTTCTTGCGGCCGCCGTCGAGGAGCTTCACGTTCTCGTGGCCGTAGAGCTTGAAGTACCAGTAGGCGTACGAGGCGAACCAGTTGTTGTTGCCGCCGTAGAGGACCACCAGCGTGTCGTTGGCGATGCCCTTCTCCGACAGGAGCTTCTCGAAGCCCTCCTGGTCGACGAAGTCACGGCGGACCGGGTCCTGGAGGTCCTTGGTCCAGTCGATCCGGATCGCGTTGCGGATGTGGTTCTTCTCGTACGCGGACGTGTCCTCGTCGACCTCGACGACGGCCACGTTCGGGTCGTCCAGATGCTCTTGGACCCAGTCGGCGTCTACCAGGACATCGCTGCGGCTCATGCTCGTTCTCCTCCGGGGCAGGTGCGGCGGGGCTGTGCGGTGTAGAGGGGGTGCGCGGTACACGGTCACGACAGCGGTGGTGTACGCGGCGCACGCGTGGCCCTGACGGGGATGGTCCACGGGCCGGGAATGCGGAAGTACGCGGGCTTCCGCTCAGAAGGTGCGACAGAGCATGGCGGCGACGCGGCACAGGTCTACTGCCCGCCGCTTCGTGAGATCCGCCTGTCGCTTCATGACAGCGATCGTAGGGACGGACAGGCGCGGATGTCACCGGCGTGTCGCATTTTGAGACGCGATCGTCCGCGATGTGAGAAGCAGTCGCCCGCCGGTGCCGCCGCGGCCCGGTTCCCGGGCGCCCCGTCCCCCGTCCCGCCCGCCGGACGGACCGGGCGTCTCGCCCTTCGGACATCTGTCCGACCGCCGCCGGGCGTCCCGTCCCCGGGCCCGTCCCGCTTCGTCGGTCTGCGGCCCTCAGCCGACCAGCTTGACGTTCGAGCCCTTCACCTTGATGTCGACGCCGTTCTTCGCGGCCTCGACCTTGTCGAGCGCGATGCCGCCGGGGAGTTCGTCGATCTTCTGCTCGAAGTCGGTGATCGTGCGGATCTTGCCCTCGGCGAGCTCGACGCCCAGCTTGGGCAGGCTGTCGGCGTGCACCTTGACGGTGTCGCCCGCCACGCTGGCCGAGCTGAGCACGGAGACCGGCTGGGGCAGCTTGGTGCCGAGGACGGTCGCCTCGACCTTGACCTTGATCTTGCCGTTGCCGCCGTCCGAGAGGCCGACCACCCGGGCGGTGACACCGGGGGCGACCTGGACGGGCTCGGACTTGGCGGCCTTGAGCAGCTCGTCGTAGGAGATGGTGGCGGTGCCCGTGGCGCGGTCCGCCGTCGCGGAGCTGTAGTCGCCGCTGAAGGCGACGCCGTGCATCTCGGCGTTCAGGTCGTCGATGCGGATCGAGTCGGTGGCCGCGGCCGTACCGCCCGTCGAGGCCTGGTAGTTCCTGATGCCGACCTCGACGTCGTCGAGCTCGCCGCCGGCGACCTGGGTGAGGAAGGGGAAGCCCTTGATGGACACGTCGGGGGTGTCGGTCAGGCCCTCACTGCTCTTGATCCGGTCGGCCGCCTCGTCCTCGGCGAAACCGACCGCGACGCGGTCCGCGATCACGAAGAGACCGCCCAGGATCACGACGACGATCAGAAGTATTCGCAGTGCGCGCATGCTCGGTGTTCCCCCACTCGGCGGCCGGCCGACGACCTGGGCGGCCGTCCTCCGTGAGCCTAGCCCCGCGGGACCCGGGACCGGAGGGCCCCACGGGGTTGTCGATCAGCTGTGACGAACATCCGTGCTAGCCGAGCGCCCGGCCCAGGAGGTAGACCGCCGGAGCCGCCGCGGCGAGCGGCAGGGCCACGCCGGCCGTCATGTGGACGAAGCGGGACGGGTAGTCGTAGCTGGCGACCCGGTGGCCGATCAGCGCGCAGACACCCGCGCCGAGCCCCAGGAAGGCGCCCTGGGCACCGAGGTCCGTCAGTCCGCCCACCGCGACGCCCGCACCCGCGGCCGCCAGCAGCGCCACCACCACGGACGCCGCCGTGGGCAGCGGCAGGGCGCGGGCCAGGACCGCCACGGCGACCGCCGCGGCCCCGACGGTCACCGCGTCCGGCTCGGCGGCGAGGTGTCCGGCCGCGACGATCGCCAGCGCCGCCGAGACCACGGTCGCCGTCAGGCCGTACATCCGGGTGTCCGGGTCGGCGTGGCTGCGCAGCTGGAGCACCAGGGTGAGCAGCACCCACACGCCGAGGGTGCCGAGGATCGCGGCGGGCGCGTTCTCCCGCCCCACGGCGAGCAGCGCGGTGTCCGCGACCAGCGCCCCGGCGAAGGCCAGCGCGATGCCCTGCCTGGCCGGCCACATGCCGTTCAGCCGGAACCAGCCGGCCGCGGTGACGGCCTGGAGCAGCACCAGGGGGACGACGAGCGCGTACGGCCCGACCGTCGCGGCACCGGCGAGCAGCAGCCCGAGCAGGGCCGTGAGGGCCGCGGGTTGCATCCCCGGCTCGATGATGGGCGACCGGCCCTCGGCCCGGGCCCGCTGGGCGTCGGTGATCCGCGGGTTGCCTGTGACGGTCGGCGGACCGTAGCCGGAACCGGCGTCGCCGCCACCGCCAGGAACGGCCCCGCCGACGAGCGGCGCCGCCTCGGCGCCCCCCGGCACCGGGTGAACGGAGTCTGCGGAGGCGACGCCGTAACCGGAAACGGCGGGCGTGGAACCGTACCCGGCATCAGCGGGCGCGGAACCGTACCCGGAACCGGCCGGCGCGGAACCGTAGCCGGAACCGGCCGGCGCGGAACCGTAGCCGGAACCGGCCGGCGCGGAGCCATGACCGGTACCGCCGGGCGCGGAGCCGTAGCCCGAATCGGCGTGGCCGGTGCCGTGGCCGGTGCCGTGGCCGGGGTCGGCCGACGCGTTCCACCGGCCCTCGCCGGAGTCCGCGGCACCGGCCCACTGGCCGTCGGACGCGTAGCCGCCGTCCGCCTGCCCGGCAAAGGAGCCGCCGTTCCACCCGGCGTCGGACGCGTAGGCGCCGTTCCCCTGTGCTTCGGCGGAGCCGCCGTTCCACCCGGCGTCGGACGCGGAGGCCGCGGTCCACCGGGCGCCGGGGTCGGCGGGCCCGTTCCACGGGGCGGCGGGGGCCTCGGGCGGCAGCGGTCCGCCCGCCGTGCCGTACGGGGACGGCTCGGCGTACCCCTGCGGCGGCAGGTACGCCGTGTCCGCGGCGGAGGCCTGCGGCTGCGCCTGGGTCTCCCAGGTCTGCCCCTCCCACTGCTGGGTGTACTGGTGGGACTGCTGCTGCGCCTCGTCGTACCCCTGCTGCCCGGGCCAGCCGGACTGCGGCCGGTCCGGAGTCCGCGGCCGGTCCTGCCGGTACGGGTCGTACCCCTCGTACGGGGGCTCGTACGGCTCGTGGGGCTGGTTGCTCATGCTCTGGGTCACCCTCCTGCGAACGGCGGGAGCACCTCGACCGTGCCGCCCTCGGCCAGCCGTACCGTCTCATGTCCGCGGGTGCCCACGGGGTCACCGTCGATGAGGAAGGAGCATCGCCGCAGGACCCCGGTGAGTTCGCCGGGGTGGCGCTCGCGCGCCGCGTCGAGCGCCTCGGCGAGCGTCGTCGCCTCGTACGGCTCCTCGGCGACGCCGGCCGCGGCCTTGGCGGCGGCCCAGTACCGCACCGTGCCCTTTGCCATCTGGTCCCTCGATCAGTACTGAAGTCGGTGCCGGCGCCGTCGTGGCGTCGACACCGTCAGGCTAGTGCCCCGGCCGGTGTCGACAACGCTCGTGATCATCAGACCTGGCCCGCGTGCGCCGCGGCCCAGCGCCCGATGCGGGCCAGCAGTTCGTCCCCGGCCGCGTTCTCGGCGTGGCCCATCCCGTGCTCCAGCCACAGTTCGGCGTGGCCCCGGGCCGCCTCCGCCAGCATCTTCGGGTGGTCGACCGGGAAGTAGCCGTCCCGGTCGCCGTGCACGATCAGCAGCGGGGTCGGCGCGATCAGGGGCACCGACTCGACCGGGGACGGGGGTACCGGGTCCCAGTCGCGGTGGTGGATGCGGGTGCGCAGGCCGTAGCGGCCGACGGCACGGCCCACCGGACGGGTCACCAGCCAGTGCAGGCGCCGCATGGGGGCCGTACCGCGGTAGTACCACCGGGCCGGGGCGCTCACGGCCACCACGGCGTCGACGCGCGCCTCCGTGCGCCCCTCGTGCTCCGGGGCCTTCGGACCGTCCGCGAGCGCGGCGTGGCGCAGCACCACCGAGCCGCCCATCGAGAAGCCGACCGTGGCCACCCGGGTGTGCCCGAGTTCACGTGCCCACGCCACCGCGGCCGCGAGGTCGAGGACCTCCCGGTCGCCGACCGTGGACCGGCCGCCGGAGGCGCCGTGGCCGCGGAAGGAGAAGGTCACGACGGCCGCGTACCGGGCGAAGGCGTCCGCCGCCCGGCGCAGGTGCGGGCGTTCCAGGTCACCCGTGAAACCGTGCGCGACGACGATCACCAGGTCGTCGGACGTACCCCTTCCGGGGGTGTACGCGGCGTCGACGGTGACCCCGTCGGCCGTGCGCAGGAACGTCCGCACCGGGGTGCGGGGGCCTGTCTCACCTGGTGGAATTCTGGAAGATCGGGTCACACGACCTGCCGGACCTGAGCTCATGTGGGCTATTCTGCTGGGCAGAGGACTCGGGCAGTGAAGCCCCCGGGTCCTTTTGCGCTTTCCGGAGCGTTGTATACGAAGCCGGTATACGAAGCGGTCCGGAGCGGCGCAGTGGACCCCGGGGCGCGGGATCCGCACCGCAGTAAGAAGCAGTGCCGCAACTCCCCCACGGCCTCACGGACGTGGGAGGTGCCCCATGCAGGGACCGAGGAGGAACCAGACGTTATGGGCGAGCGAACCGTGCACGAACGCAGGACGCCCCAGGCAGGTGGGGCGCGATGAGTTCTCTGCTGCTCCTGACCAATGCCCTTCAGCCGTCGACGGAGGTGCTCCCCGCTCTCGGCCTGCTGCTGCACAACGTGCGCGTGGCTCCGGCGGAGGGCCCCGCACTCGTCGACACCCCCGGTGCCGACGTCATCCTCGTCGACGGCCGCCGTGACCTCCCGCAGGTCCGCAGCCTGTGCCAGCTGCTGCGCTCCACCGGGCCCGGCTGTCCGCTCGTCCTCGTCGTGACCGAGGGCGGCCTCGCCGCCGTCACCGCCGACTGGGGCATCGACGACGTGCTGCTCGACACCGCGGGGCCGGCCGAGGTCGAGGCGCGGCTGCGGCTGGCCATGGGCCGCCAGCAGATCGTCAGCGACGACTCCCCCATGGAGATCCGCAACGGCGATCTCTCCGTGGACGAGGCGACGTACAGCGCGAAGCTCAAGGGCCGGGTCCTGGACCTGACCTTCAAGGAGTTCGAACTCCTGAAGTACCTGGCGCAGCACCCCGGCCGCGTGTTCACGCGCGCCCAGCTGCTCCAGGAGGTCTGGGGCTACGACTACTTCGGCGGTACGCGCACGGTCGACGTCCACGTACGGCGGCTGCGCGCGAAGCTCGGCCCGGAGCACGAGTCGCTGATCGGGACCGTCCGGAACGTCGGTTATCGATTCGTTACGCCGGAGAAGGTGGAGCGGGCCGCGGAGAAGGCGGCCCGGCCAAAGCCGGACGAGGCGGACGAGGCGGCACACCCGGACACCGCGGACGCTGCGGAGGCTGCGGCGGAGGCGCAGGAAGCCGCCGTACGGCCTGCCCAGAGGTAGGTCCATCCGCGTAGACTCCGCGCGTGGCCAAGGTGACTCGGGATGACGTGGCGCGACTGGCGGGTACCTCCACCGCCGTCGTGAGCTATGTCATCAACAACGGACCCCGGCCGGTCGCCCCGGCCACGCGCGAGCGTGTCCTCGCCGCGATCAAGGAGCTGGCGTACCGGCCCGACCGGGTCGCCCAGGCCATGGCCTCGCGCAAGACCGAGCTCATAGGCCTGATCGTGCCGGACGCCCGCCAGCCCTTCTTCGGGGAGATGGCGCACGCGGTCGAACAGGCCGCCGCCGAGCGCGGGAAGATGGTGCTGGTCGGCAACTCGGACTACATCGCGGAGCGCGAGGTCCACTATCTGCGGGCCTTCCTCGGTATGCGGGTCTCCGGGCTCATCCTGGTGAGCCACGCCCTCAACGACAACGCCGCCGCCGAGATCGAGGCCTGGGACGCCCGCGTGGTCCTGCTGCACGAGCGGCCCGAGGCCATCGACGACGTCGCGGTGGTCACGGACGACACCGGCGGCGCCCAGCTCGCCACCCGCCACCTGCTGGAGCACGGCCACGCGTACGTCGCCTGTCTGGGCGGCACCGCCGAGACGCCCGCCGTGGGAGACCCCGTCTCCGACCACGTCGAGGGCTGGCGGCGGGCGATGCAGGAGGCCGGCATCCCCACCGAGGGCCGCCTCTTCGAGGCCCCTTACAACCGCTACGACGCCTATCAGGTCGGCCTTCGGCTGCTGGCCGGGCCCGACCGCCCGCCGGCCATCTTCTGCTCCACCGACGACCAGGCGATCGGCGTGCTGCGCGCCGCGCGCGAGCTGCGCATCGACGTGCCGGGCGAGCTGGCCGTGGCCGGCTTCGACGACGTCAAGGAGGCGGCGCTGACGGATCCGCCGCTGACGACGATCGCGTCCGACCGGTCCGCGATGGCCCGCGCGGCCGTCGACCTCGTCCTCGACGACGGGCTGCGGGTCGCCGGGTCGCGGCGGGAGCGGCTGAAGCAGTTCCCCTCGCGACTGGTCGTACGACGCTCCTGCGGCTGCGCGTAGCGGGGACCCGCGGGGCCTGTCGCGGCCGTCGCGGATCCCCTGGGGCCCGTCGCTAGAACAGCAGGTTGTACTGGTTGAAGCCGGTGCCCAGGCTCACCCGTGAGCCGAACAGGGAGCTGGACGCCTTGTTGGTGCCCGGGTAGAGCCAGAGAGTGCCGCCCGAGTCGCGCGTGACGACGTCCGCGATGCCGTCGCCCGTCACGTCGCCGTTCGCCACGTACGAGGTGAAGTTCCAGCCGGTACGGGCCTGGATCCGCGCCGACCAGGGCGTCTTCTCCTGCTGTGTGCCCCGGTAGAGGTAGAGGACGCCGGAGCTGTCGCGGACCAGCAGGTCGGCCCGGCCGTCGCCGGACAGGTCGCCGTGGCCGAAGATCTTCACGTTCTTCCAGGCCTTGTCGACGACCTTGACCCGGCCGTAGAACTGGCCGGTGCCCTTGCCCGGGTAGAGGTAGACCGAGCCGTCGGCGTCCACCGCGACGAGGTCGGGGCGGGCGTCGCCGGTCAGGTCGCCGGGCACCGCATAGGACTTGTAGCCGCCCCACACCGAGCTGATCTGCATCCAGGTGTACTCGCCGGACGGGTGGTCGAGGTAGCTGCGGTAGAGCTTGCCGTCGGTCTTGTCGCGGACGATGAGGTCCTGGAACCAGTCGCGGTCCAGGTCGGCCTGGAGACCCCAGCTGACGCCCTGCCAGTCGGCGCCCACGTACTTCCGCCGGCTGAGCGAGGTGCCCTTGCTGTCCTGCTCGAAGAGCCCGCCGGACGGCGTACGGGCCAGCACGTCGGCGCGGCCGTCGAAGGACTGGTCGGCGTCGTCGATGCGCGGCTGGGCCGCCCAGGTGTACGAGGACACCTTGGTGAAGACCGGGTAGGCGCCCTTGGCGGTGCAGCCCGCGACGCCCCAGGACACGATGCCGACGATCTTGCCGCTGACGATCACCGGTCCGCCGGAGTCGCCGTTGCAGGGACTCTCGGTGCCCTCGTCGGTCCCGCTCGCCGGGGTGCCCGCGCAGAACATCGAGCCCTCGGCGAAGGCGTCCTCACCGAGGACCGACCGCATCGCGGAGTCGCAGGTGGCGTCGTCGACCAGCGGCAGGGCCGCCCGTCGCAGCTTCGTGGACAGCTGGGCGCCGTCGGCGCCGGACGTCAGTCCCCAGCCGTAGACCGTGCCGGTCAGACCGGGCGTGTACCAGGGGGTGTCGTTGGCGGCCGCGAGCCGCATCCACGGCTGCTCCAGCGGGCGGTCGAGGGTGAGGACCGCGATGTCGTTCCGGACAGTCGCCTCGTCGTAGCGCGGGTGGTTCCACTGCTGCCAGACGCCCGCGACCGTGCCGTTGGTGTCGTCGTACAGGTCGGTGGTGCCGGCCAGGACGGCGCCGTTCTTCGCCCAGTCGAGGCCCGCGACGCAGTGGGCGGCGGTGAGGACCTTGTTCGGGGCGACGAGGGTGCCGCCGCAGAAGTAGCCGTCGCCGGTGGCGTCGTCGTAGTAGGCGAGCTGCACCATCCAGGGGGCGCTCGCGATGGTGGTCTGGCTGCCGCCGATGACGAACGGGGTCTTCTTCGCGGCGGCCGTCGCGGGAGTCGCCCGGTCCTCGGCGGCCTCGACCACCCGGTGGCGCAGCTCCCGGGCGGAGGCGGCCGGGGCCGGGGCGGCGGAACGGGCGACGTTCGCGTCGGGCAGTCCGGACGGGTCGCCGGCCGCGGCGGCGGGCTGGGCGGCGAGGGCGCCGGCGCAGCTCAGCGCCAGCGCGAGGGCGGCCGCGGGCAACGCCGTGACCAGACGTTCGGTACGGCCGCGCAGGGCACGTATCACTCAGGGCTCCTGGGGTGGTGGTGTCGTCCCGGGGCCCGTCCGAACGGGTCGGAGCGCGGGCCCCGGGAGGATCCGGGAAGCGTGGCGGAACCCGAGAAGGGCGTACGACGCACCGGCCCGCACTGCGCGCAGCAGTCGGGCGAAACCGCGGAGCCCCCCTCCGGCGCGGTGATCGTAGGCCGCGCGCCCCGGCCCGCACACGGGTCGCACAGCCCGCGGACAAGTGTTCGTCCGGCGCCATCCGTGCCCTCACGTCCGCGCCACCCGGTGTTCGCCGGGCCCGGGCGTCTTTATATCGGGCATACGAGGTTCTGTCGGGCTTCTCAGCGGCCCCTCAGGGAGCTCTCATGATGAGGGGCGAGTCTCGTCCCATGACCGAGAGCTTCCGCCGCAGCGGCGAGTACGAGCACCCCCAGCAGGGCGACCAGTCCGGGTACGTCCAGGGCGACCAGCAGCCCGCGTACCCCCGGCAGCAGCACGCCTCCTCCCCCGTGAACCCCGAGTGGCCGCCCCCGCCGGCGTACGAGCCGGGCACGCCGGTCCCGGTCGCGCCGGGCACCACGGTGTGGCCCGGCACGGGCGGGAACGGTGCCGGCGGCGGCGCGGGGGGCCACGCCGGACCGGCCGCCGAGCCCTTCCACGGCGGGGCAGCCGCGGCTCCCCGCAGGCGCGCCCGGGGCCCGCTGGGCCTGCTCGCGGCGGTGGCGATCGCGGCGGCGGCCGTGGGCGGCGGCACCGCGTACGCCTTCCAGGAGCTGACCGGCCAGGACACCGTGGCGACGTCCAGCACGAGCACGAACGTGGTGCCCGCCGGCAAGAAGGGGACCGTCGCCCAGGTCGCCTCGGCGGTCAGCCCGAGCATCGTGGAGATCAGCGCCACCTCGAACGCCGGCGAGTCCACCGGCTCGGGCGTGATCATCACCGGCGGCGGCGAGATCATCACCAACAACCACGTCATCTCCGGCGCCTCCTCGATCAAGGTGACGACGAACGACGGCAGGTCGTACACCGCGAAGGTCGTCGGCACCGACAGCAAGAAGGACCTCGCGCTGATCAGACTCCAGAACGCGCCGTCCGGCCTGAAGACCGCCACGCTCGGCGACTCCTCCGCCGTCCGGGTCGGCGACGAGGTCGTCGCGATCGGGTCCCCCGAAGGGCTGACCGGCACCGTCACCAGCGGCATCGTCTCCGCGCTCGACCGCGACGTGACCGTCTCCACGGACGAGAGCCAGGGCCGGCAGGAGGGCGGCGGCAGCGGGCAGTGGCCCTTCGAGTACGGCGGCCGGCAGTTCAACGGCGACACCGGCTCGTCCACGACGACGTACAAGGCGCTCCAGACGGACGCCTCGCTGAACCCGGGCAACTCCGGCGGCGCGCTGATCGACATGAACGGCAACATCATCGGCATCAACTCCGCGATGTACTCGGCCGCCTCGGACTCCTCGTCCGGTTCGTCGGGCGCGGGCAGCGTCGGCCTCGGCTTCGCCATCCCGGTCAACACCGTCAAGTCCGACCTGGACACCCTGCGCGCCGGCGGCTCGGACAGCTGAGCCGCCCCGCCCGGGGACCAGTGACCGAGGAGGTCGACATGATCCAGCAGGTTCCGTTCCGGCAGGTCACCCACACCGTCACGGCCGGCGGCCCGGCCGGGCTCCGCCTCGCCCTCGCGGTCACCGGGGAGCTGCACCCGCCCCCGGCCCGGGCCCCCGAGATGCCGCCGGTCGCCGCCCGGGCCGCCCGCCGGGCCCGGGACCGCCGTCGCGCCGCCGTCCGCGGCTGACACCGGCCGCCGTACGACGGTCTCGTACGAGGCCGGTCCCCGCTGAGCGGCCCGGAAACGTGCGAGGCTGAAAGTCCCCGCAACCGTCCCACCGCATCCGAGGAACAGAACGCCGATGAGCCCCGCCGAAGGCGACCGTGAACCCCAGCGCATTCTGATCGTCGACGACGAGCCGGCGGTGCGCGAAGCACTCCAGCGCAGCCTCGCCTTCGAGGGGTACGGCACCGAGGTCGCCGTCGACGGCGCGGACGCGCTGGAGAAGGCGACCGCCTACCAGCCCGACCTGGTCGTCCTGGACATCCAGATGCCCCGGATGGACGGCCTGACGGCGGCCCGCCGGATGCGCGGCGCCGGCACGACCACGCCGATCCTGATGCTCACCGCCCGCGACACCGTCGGCGACCGGGTCACCGGGCTCGACGCGGGCGCCGACGACTACCTGGTCAAGCCCTTCGAACTGGACGAACTCTTCGCCCGCATCCGGGCGTTGCTGCGGCGCAGCTCGTACGCGGCCACCGCGCCCGGCGCCCCCGGGGACGACGCGCTCACGTTCGGCGACCTGCGCATGGATTTGGCGACCCGGGAGGTCACCCGGGGCGGGCGGCAGGTCGAGCTGACCCGCACGGAGTTCACTCTCTTGGAGATGTTCCTCGCCCACCCGCGCCAGGTCCTCACCCGCGAGCAGATCCTGAAGGCGGTCTGGGGCTTCGACTTCGAGCCGAGCTCCAACTCCCTGGACGTGTACGTCATGTACCTGCGGCGCAAGACCGAGGCGGGCGGCGAGCCGCGCCTCGTCCACACGGTGCGGGGCGTGGGGTACGTGCTCCGCTCGGGCGGCGCGGAGTGAGCCGAGCCCTGCGCCGTTTCCGGTCCCTGCCGATCCGGTCCCGGCTGGCCCTGCTGGTCGCGGCGGCGGTGGCGTTCGGGGTGGCGGCGGTTTCGGTGACGTGCTGGTTCATCGTGCGGGGGAAGCTCGACGAGCAGGTGAACGCCTCGCTCGACAACATCGACAACAACCTGCGCGGCACCGACGTGACGGCCCTGATTGCGAGCTGCACGGACACGTCCTCGGGCAAGCTGCGGACGCCGTACTACACGCAGCTGGTCACGGCGAGCGGCAAGACCTGCGTGTTCCCCGACTCCGCGGGCATCGTGAAGGCCACCGGCGAGGACGAGGCCGTGGCCGCGAACCCCGACCCTGGCGTGCGCACCCTGCACGACAGCACCGACGCGGACGGCCGTGCCGTGCGGGTGGCGACCCTCCCGGTCATGGTCGGCCCCGGACCCGCGTCGCAGCCCTACCCGGGCGTCGCGCTGATGGTCGGCGTCTCGCTCGAGGACACCCAGAAGACCCTCAAGGACCTGGCCCTCGTCCTCCTCCTCGTCTCCGGCATCGGAGTGGTGGGTGCCGGGGCCGCCGGACTGGCCGTCGCCCGCGCCGGCCTGCGTCCCGTCGACAAGCTCACCGAGGCCGTGGAGCACGTCGCGCGGACCGAGGACCTCGGCATCCGCATCCCCGTGGAGGAGGACGGCGAGGACGAGATCGCGCGGCTGTCCCGCTCGTTCAACTCGATGACCGCGTCGCTGGCGAACTCCCGCGAGGTGCAGCAACAGCTGATCGCGGACGCCGGCCACGAGCTGCGCACGCCGCTCACCTCGCTCCGTACGAACATCGAACTGCTCGCCCGCAGCGAGGAGACGGGCCGCGCGATTCCCCCGGCGGACCGCAAGGCGCTGCTCGCCTCCGTCACCGCGCAGATGACCGAACTGGCGGCGCTGATCGGCGACCTGCAGACGCTGTCGCGGACGGACTCGGGCCAGTCGGGGGACCGCGTCCAGGTGATCGCGTTGCAGGACACCGTGGACGCGGCGCTGCGCCGCGCGAGGCTGCGCGGGCCGGAGCTGACGATCTCGGCGGACCTCCACCCCTGGTTCGTCCGGGCGGAGCCGGCCGCGCTGGAGCGGGCGATCGTGAACGTGCTCGACAACGCGGTCAAGTTCAGCCCCGAGGGCGGCACCGTCGAGGTCGTCCTCGACGGGGGTGTCCTCACCGTCCGGGACCACGGCCCCGGCATCCCCGCCGACGAACTCCCGTACGTCTTCGACCGGTTCTGGCGTTCCCCGTCGGCCCGCGCGCTCCCGGGCTCGGGCCTCGGCCTGTCCATCGTGGCCCGCACGGTCCAGCGGTCCGGCGGCGAGGTCTCGCTGACGCCCGCGGAGGGCGGCGGCACCGTCGCGACCGTCCGGCTGCCCGGCGCGCCGACGCCCCCGCCGGAAGCGCCGTAGACCCCAACTGCCTCGGCGCGGAACTGCGTTGCCGTCGGATGCGTCTCTTTGGTACGAATGATCGGCCGAATACGTGTCTGATGAACGTGACTGTCAAAGGCTTTACGGGGGCTGGAATGACAGCTTGGGACATCGATCCCGTCGGCGTGCAGGCCACGCTGACGACGACCGGCGAGGCGGGCGGGGACCTGGAGAAGGCCGCCACCTCGCTGGTGACGAACATGGCGAGCGCGGCGTCCTCGGCGGGGACGGCCGTGCCCGGAGGGCAGTTCCACGGGCCGATGATCGGCCCGGTGCCGGCCGGCACACCGCGCGTACCGGTGGGTCCGGTCGCCGCCGCGCTGAGCCAGTACCTGGAGGAGCGGCAGAAGAAGCTGGCGTTCATGGCGCAGCGGACCGCGAACTCGATGCGAGGCGCGGTGGAGGCGACCAACGCGTACAACAAGGGTGACCTGGACATGGCCGCCGACGCCCAGGCGGCGGCGCTCAAGGAACCGAAGATCGACCTTCCGGGCGCTCCCGCGGGCGGTGCCAAGTGAGCGACCAGACCGCACTGAACCCGGACGAGATACCGAAGTTCACCGGCAGCCTGGAGCAGTTGGAGAAGGACGTCTCCGCGCTGGGCAAGGACGCGACCCACCTGTGGGAGGCCGGATCCCACATCGACACCCGCTTCAAGGGGCTCTCCGCCCACTACGAGGCGCCCGAGGCGGAGAAGCTGTTCGCCACCACCGCTCCGGTGGCCAAGGCGGGTGACGAACTGCGCACCGAGGTGGGCACGGTCGCCTCCGCGCTCTCCGCCTACGCGACGGAGGTCCGTCCCCTCGTCGCCAAGTTCGAGAGCCTGCGCCACGACGCGGCCGCCTTCGCGAGCAGCATCGCGGACGACGACGACTGGCGCGAGGACGCCGACCTCGTCGACGAGAACAACGCCCGGCGAGGCGAGGTCAACGCGGCCTGGGCGGCGTTCCAGGCCGCCGAGCGCACCTGCTACGGCAAGATCGTCGCCCTGATCGGCGGCGCCCCGCTCACCCTGAACGACGGGTCCAACAAGGAGGGCATGTACGGCTACCGGGCCGAGGACCTCAACAACGCCCAGGGTCTGCCCTGGGGCGACCCGGTCGAGGAGTCCACGCCCTGGTACCAGATCCACGAGCACCTGTGGGACTTCACCAAGGGCTTCTTCGTCGACGGCGTGTGGGGCACCGTCAAGGGCCTCGGCACGCTCGTCGGCTTCGACGGGTGGGACGCGGCGGGCCAGGCCTGGACCGGTCTGGGCAAGCTGCTCACCGGCCTCGTCATCACCGGCATGCCCATCGTCGGCAGCGCCTACTGGCTGGCTCCCGACGACAAGCTGCCGTCGTGGCTGCGCGACTCCCGCACCGCGGTCGTGGAGACCGGCAAGGCTCTGATCGCCTACGACGAGTGGGGCAAGAATCCCTCGCGCGCTGCGGGCGCCGTCACCTTCAACGTCCTCACCACCGTCTTCACCGGCGGTGCGGGCACCGCCGCGAAGACCGGCGCCATCGCCAAGGCCATCTCCTTCGCGGGCAAGGCCGGCCGCATCGTGGACCCGATGACGTACGTCGCCAAGGGCATCGGCGCCGGTGTCACGCGGCTCGGGGACGTGATGGCCAGCCTCAAGGCCGTCACCAACGGCACGTACATCAAGCTCGCCGACAGCACGTTCAAGATCACCGATCAGCCGCTGAAGACCGACGTCCTGCCCGCGGGCCTGACGCCCGAGAACACGGTCCGCATGGAGACCCCGAAGGGCGAGGTCGTCTACCTCGACACCAAGACGCTGGTCATGCACAACGCGGACGGCACCGTGCGGGAGTCCCTCGCGGACATCGCGCACGAGGGCACGGCCGCCGAGCGCGTCACTTCCGAGCACGCGGCGCCCGGCACGGGCGGGCGCGAACTCGCGGGCGTCGGCGCGCACTCCGCGGACACGGCGGGCACCGTGGGCCGTGGCGGCGACCCCGTCGGCGGCACGGGCGGTCCCCGCGGCACCGGCGGCACCGGCGGTCATCTGCCGGGGAGCCACACCACCGATACGCTGCCGCCCCGCGGGCACGACACCGGCGGCACGGGCGGACCGGGCGGCCTGGACGATCTCGACAGCCTGGGCCACGGCGACGACGCCCTCGACGCCGGCCGGAACGCGGACGACGCCTCTACTCCCACCGGCGGCGACCACACCCCCGGCGAGCCCGGGGGCGGGCGCCCGGCGGAGACCGGACCGCGCGAGATCATGCGGCGCCACGTCGACCTCGCCAACAACGACCCGGCCTGGTTCAAGGAGCACTACCGGTCCAACGGCTACCGCAGGTTCGCGGACCAGGAGGTCTTCGGCCAGCGGCTGCCCACCCTGGTGCCCGATCCCGCCCACCCCGGCACGTGGATCTCCAAGAGCGACCTGCCGCCCGCGACCCCGGCGAAGTACCTCGACCCCAACCCCACGGTCGGTTCGCGTGTCGACGTCCCGCCCGGCACACTGCGCCGGCTCGACGAATGGGCGCACACGCGCCAGCAGGCCATCACGGCCGACAACACCGCCGAGGCGAGCCTGGAGTCGGCCGAGAAGGCGTACAAGGCGCATCCCACACCGGAGCTGGCGGCCGCCCGGGACCTGGCCGAGGCCGCGCACTCGCCGCTGCACGGCGACATGCTGAAGCAGAGCGAGCTGTTCGGCGAGAACGTCGCGGAGACGCACGCCATACCCGAGCACTACCCGAACGCGACCCGCGTGGACGACGGCGCGTTCGGCAACAACCGCTTCGACCAGGTCTACCGGACGTCCGACGGCAGGTACGTCGTCGTCGAGGCCAAGGGCTCGACCAGGGCCGGCCTCGGTGAGCGGACGAGCCACCTGGGCAACCGGGTGCAGCAGGGGACGCGGGAGTACTTCCAGACGATCCTGCACGAAATGGAGAAGCGCGCCCAGGCCTCGAACAACGCGGACGAGATGGCCCTGGCACAGGACCTCCGCCGGGCACTCAAATCCGGTGACGTGGATTACGTGCTGGTGAAGGCCGACGCCACCAAGGCCGGTAAGTACGCTGGCTACCAGATGAAGCAGTTCGACATAGGCAAGCCCGGGAGTAACTGATGTCCACACGAGTGCCTCGTCACGAGTTTCCCGGTGGGGATCCCACCCGGATCCTCGAAATGAGCGACCAGGGCGCGATCGAACAGATCGAGGACCTCGAAGAGGCGCCGGAGATGTTCGGGCTGACCTTCAGCAGCACCCTGAGCACCGCGGCGCTCCACTGCCTCCACGACCCCACTGCCAACACCTCCGAGACCTGGGAGGCCTGGGTCGCCGCGATGCAGGTCGGCTCCGCCCTGTTCGCGGCGGCCACCGCCGGTACGGACACCGTTGAATGCGTCATCGCGCACAAGACGCGGACGATCCCGGCCACCGGCCCGAAGCACTTCACCGATGCGGGCAACTGGATCACGGCGTTCTGGCTGGCGATCGTCTGCCGCGACCAGAACCGGATGACACAGCTCTCCGACGTGCCCGTCGACGTGCTGCGCGCGTCCGGCGCGGTCTACGACGACTACATCTACGACTGGGTCGACGCGCTCCAGACGTACTGGGCGGAACGGCCCGGGCTCGGCGAGAAGTTCTCCGCCGCCTTCCGCGGGACGGATCCGGACGGCCTCCGGGTCGCCGACCGGGAGCTGATGCTGAAGATCCTCTACCCTCCGCTCAACCTGTTCCTGCAGTTCCTGAAGCGGGACGTGGAGCAGTTCAACGCCGGGCTCGTCCAGGCGCTGCGGCTGCACAAGGAGTACTGGACCAAGGACGAGGACCGCAGGCTGTCCACCGACGGCGCGGTGGCACTCGGCCCGCTGGCCGTCGCCTGCCTCGCCCTGGACGTCGGCATGCCCGTCGAGGTCGAGTCCGAGTACCTGCCCAGACATCTGCTGACGCGCAGCTGGCTCGGGGAGTTCCCCACCTGAGGTGTTCCCCGGAGCGGGGCTACGCGCCGCCGGCGACCGGGGCGGGCGCCGGATCCGGTGCCCGCCCCGGCGCCGCCAGTCGCGCGTAAACCCCGTCCCGGGCCAGCAGTTCGTCGTGGGTGCCCGTCTCCACCAGCCGGCCGCCGTCCACGACCAGGATGCGGTCCGCGTCGGGGGCCGGCCCCAGATCATGGGTGATCATGATCGTCGTGCGTCCGGACATGAGCCGGCGCAGCGGCCGGACGACCCGGCGGGCGGCGACCGGGTCGAGGCCGGCGGTCGGTTCGTCGAGGACGAGGACGGGCGCCGCGCGGAGCATGGCGCGGGCGATGGCGATCCGCTGGAGCTGGCCTCCGGACAGGGTCGCCGTGCCGGGGGCGATCACGGTGTCGTACCCGCGGGGCAGCGCGGTGACGAAGTCGTGGGCGGCCGCCTCCCGCGCGGCCCGCTCGATGTCGGCGTCCGTCGCCCCGGGCCTGCCGCACGCGATGTTCTCGCGGATCGTGCCGCGCAGGACGAGCGTCTCCTGGGGCAGCAGCGCGATGTTCTCGCGCAGGAACTCCAGCGGTACGCCGGTGAGCGGGACGCCGTCCAGGCGGATGACGCCCGCGGTGGGGTCGTGGAAGCGGGTCAGCAGCGCCGCGAGCGTCGACTTCCCGGCGCCGCTCGGGCCGGTGACCAGGACGAGTTCGCCGGCGTGCGCGGTGAGGTGCACGTCGTGCAGGCAGTCGCGGCCGGCGCCGGGGTGGCGGAAGGACACGCCGTGGAAGCCGACGTGGCCGCGCACGGGCCAGGGTTTCACGGGGTCGGCGGGGTCGGTGACGGCCGGTTCGGCGTCGAGGATCTCCTGGATCCGAGCCGCGCCGGCCGTGGCGGCGGTGAGCGTCAGGCCGAGCCCGCCGAGGTTGCGGACGGGCGGGTAGAGGTAGCCGAGGAAGGCGGCGAAGGCGAGCAACTCGCCCAGGGACATGCGGCCCCGGCCGATCTCCCAGGCGCCGAGGCCGATCACGGCGAGCACGCACAGCGTCTCGACGACCTCGACGAACTGCTCGTACATCTCGCTCGCCCGCGCCCCGCGCACCGACGCGCGCAGCCAGGCGTGTGCCTCGCGGTCGAGCCGCTGCTCTTCGGCGCGGCGGCGGTTGTACGCCTGGGTCAGCACGATGTTGGCGAGGGACTCCTCGACGACGGAGGTGATCGCCCCGTCGGCGGCGCGCTCGTCCTGGGAGGCATGCCTGATCCTGCCGGCGAAGCTGCGGGCGGCGATCAGGAAGAGGGGGGCGAGGACGAAGGTGGCGAGCGCCAGGTCCCAGCGCAGCCAGAGCGCGGCGGCGGCGTAGAAGAGGGCCGAGAAGACGGCCGAGACCGTGCCGACCACGCCGGAGACGACCATCTGTTCGATGGCCTCGACGTCGCCGGTGAGCCGTTCGACCAGGTCGCCCCGGCGGTGCCGCTGGAAGAAGTGCGGCGGCAGGTCCTGGAGGTGCCGGAAGGCGTTCGCGCGCAGGCGCAGGACGAATCTCTCGGCGGTCCACACGGCCAGTGAGTTGCCGAGGTAGCCGACGGCCGCGCCGAGCACGGCCACGCCGAGCCAGGCACCGGCGGGCCCCCAGAACGCGGAGAGCGAGCCGTCGGCCAGCGCGCCGTCGGTGAGGTCCGCGACGAGCAGGATGGACGCCGTCTCGGTGAGCGCGGACATCACCACGCAGGCCACGACGAGCGCCAGCCAGGTGCGGTCGCCGCGGGTCAGCGGCCAGAACCGCGCGAAGGTGTCCCGCACGTCCCGCATGTCGACTTCCTTTCCCGGGTCGCGAAATGGCCGAGGCGGGGCCGCCGGACGGATCCGGGGCCCCGCCTCGTGGCGGGCGGCGGTCAGCGGCCCTGACGGCTCACCGGGCGGCGCGGGGCGCCCTTGGCCTTCGGCGCCGGCTTGGCGGGCTGGTGCGCCTTCTTCGGAGCGGCCTTCCGGTGCTTGCTGACGGGGGCGATCTTGTGGAAGCTCATGGTGTTCTCCTTTTCCCTGCGGGTGGATTTCCTTTGCCGTGAGCGCTGTTCGCTTTCGACAAGGAAAACGTTACGGGACCGGGGAGCCGGAAAGAACCAATTCCGCTGAGACCTCGATGAATTGCGGCTGAGTGCATTTTCAGGAGACCTGCGGAACCAATTCGCCACTCACACAGACTTTATGAAGGACCTCACCTGGAATTTACCGGGGAATTGGACAGGAAAAGAGAAAGGGGGCCCGCGATGTGCGGGCCCCCGAGCCCGCGATGCGCGGACCCCTCGGTCCTACTTCACGACCGTGATCCGCGGACCCCTCGGTCCTACTTCACGACCGTGATCCGGTCGGCCGTCGGCACCGAGTAGGGCGCCGCGGCCGAGGAGTTGGCCGTGAGGTACGCCTCGAGCGCCGCCAGGTCGTCGCCGCCGACCCGCACGTTGCCGCCCTTGCCGAGCTCGGTGAAGCCGTCGCCGCCGCCTGCGAGGAAGGAGTTCATCGCGACGCGGTAGGTGGCGGCCGAGTCGACCGGGGCCCCGTTGAGCTTGACCGAGTCGGCCACCACGCGCGCGGCACCGGACTTGGTCAGGTCCAGGGTGTAGGTCAGGCCCCCGGAGACCTGGAGGATCTTCGGGGCGCTCTCGTTCGCCCCGCTGACCTGCTGCCGGAGACCGGTGATCAGCTGGGCGCCGGTGAGGTCGACCAGGTTGACGGTGTTGGCGAACGGCTGGACCGTGTACGCCTCTCCGTACGTCACCACGCCGTCGCCCTCGCCCGCGCTCGACGCGAAGGTGAGCCCGGCCCGGATGCCGCCCGGGTTCATCAGCGCGACGTCGGCCTCGGGGTCGACGGACTTGGCGTAGGCGAGCTGCGCGTCCGCGATCAGGTCGCCGAGCGGGGACTCCGTGCCGGAGTTGGGGATCTCACCGGCGATGTATCCGATCGGGCGGGAGGCGACCGGGGCGGCCAGGGTCTTCCACTTGGTGATCAGGCCGGTCAGGTCGGCGGCCTTGGCCACGTCACGGGTGACCACGTGGTTCGCGGACTTCACCGCCGTACGCGCGATGTCGCCCGTCCAGCGGTCGTACGTCAGCGTGGTGTCCGTGTAGAGGCGGCCGAAGGACGCGGCCGAGGTGACCATGCGCGGGTTGCCCGCCGGGTCGGGGATCGTGCAGGCGTAGGCCTGGTGGGTGTGGCCGGTGACCAGCGCGTCCACGGCCGGGGTGACGTTCTTCGCGATGTCGGCGATCGGCCCGGAGATGCCGTCGCCGGCGCCGGGGCTGTCGCAGTCGTAGTTGTACGCCGTCGAGGCGGGCACGCCGCCCTCGTGGATCAGCGCGACGATCGACTTCACGCCCTGCTTCCTGAGCACCTTGGCGTACTTGTTGATCGTCTCGACCTCGTCGCCGAACTTCAGGCCCTTCACACCCTCGGCGGACACGATGTTCGGGGTGCCCTCCAGGGTCACGCCGATGAAGCCGACCTTGACGCCGTTCTTCTTCCAGACCCAGTAGGGCTTGAGGAGCGGCTTGCCGGTCGTCTCCTTGGTGACGTTCGCCGCCAGGTAGGGGAAGTCGGCGCCCTCGAACTCCTGACTGTCGTCGTAGCAGCCGTCCTTCGGGTGGCAGCCGCCGTTCTGGAGGCGGGCCAGTTCCGCGGCGCCCTCGTCGAACTCGTGGTTGCCGACGCTCGTCACGTCGAGGTCGAGCTTGTTCAGCGCGTCGATCGTGGGCTCGTCGTGGAAGAGACCGGAGATCAGCGGCGAGGCGCCGACCATGTCGCCCGCGGCGGCCGTGATCGAGTACGTGTTGCCCTTGCGGGCGTCCCGCAGGTGGGTGGCGAGGTACTCGACACCGCCCGCGTCGATGGTCTTGGTGGTGCCGTCCGCGTTCAGGTGCGTGACCCGGCCGGAGGAGCCGGTCGGCGGCTCCAGGTTGCCGTGCAGGTCGTTGAAGGACAGCAGCTGCACGTCCTGGTAACGGCCGCTGCCGTGGTGGTGGCGGGCGGTCGCGGTGTCCTGGCCGGCGCTCGCGGGCAGCGCGGCGGTCAGCGCACCGACGGTGGCGAGGCCTGCGGCGGCGGCGAGCATGCGGCGAGTACTTCTGTGCCGGGGCGTCGGCAGCATGGGTTCCCCCTGTGGGAGCGTGGTACGGCTGTGGCTTGGGCGCAGCCTAGGATCAACGCGCGTAGCGCAACAGGGGGGTTCGGGTTACGGACTGGTTGCCATCGCTTCCCGGCTGCCCGGATCGTCCCCCGCGCGGCGGCCCTCCCGAGCCGGTGGGCGGCCCGGCGGCGCCACGAACGGATCGGCCGCGCCCGGCTCCTTGTCCGGATATCCTCGCGCCGTACCCTCGTATCCATGACCAGCGACGACACCGCACCCGCAGCCTTCTCCCGCTCCATCGAGACCTGCGCGGAGCTCTCCCCCGGCCAGGCCCGGGCCGTGCTCGACCTGCTCGCCGAGGCCGCGCAGGCCGACGGTCAGCAGGCGGTGTCCGAGCAGGGGCGGCTGCGGCTGAGCGGCGGCGAGCGCGAGGGCGTGAGGCATCTGCTGCTGACGGTGGGCGACACGCTCGTCGGATACGCGCAGTTGGAGGACACCGACCCCGTGGAGGCACCGGCGGCGGAACTGGTCGTGCACCCGTCGCACCGGGGGCGCGGGCACGGGCGCGCGCTGGGTACGGCGCTGCTGGCCGCCTCCGGCAAGCGGCTGCGGGTGTGGGCGCACGGCGCGCACTCGGCCGCCCGGCACCTCGCGCAGGTGCTCGGACTGTCCCTCTTCCGTGAACTGCGCCAGATGCGGCGGCCGTTGACCGGTCTCGACCTGCCCGAGCCGGTGCTGCCCGACGGGGTCACCGTCCGCACCTTCGTGCCGGGCCGGGACGACACGGCCTGGCTCGCGGCGAACGCCGAGGCCTTCGCGCACCACCCCGAGCAGGGCTCCCTCACCCAGCGGGACCTGGACGACCGGACGGCGCAGCCGTGGTTCGACCCGGCGG
This sequence comes from Streptomyces sp. NPDC043867, assembly GCF_056435845.1. Lineage (NCBI taxonomy): Bacteria > Bacillati > Actinomycetota > Actinomycetes > Kitasatosporales > Streptomycetaceae > Streptomyces > Streptomyces sp. NPDC043867. Next base: position 113,156 of record NZ_JBWKDS010000021.1, read on the forward strand.
GGTTCTTCCTCGCCTTCCGCGACGGTGAACTCGCCGGCTTCCACTGGACGAAGGCGCACGCCGAGGAGCGCCTCGGCGAGGTGTACGTCGTCGGGGTGCGCCCCGGCGCGCAGGGCGGCGGCCTCGGCAGGGCCCTGACGACGATCGGACTCCGCCACCTGGCCGCACAGGGCCTGCCGACCGCCATGCTGTACGTCGACGCGGACAACAAGGCGGCGGTGACCGTGTACGAGCGGCTCGGCTTCACGACCTACGAGACGGACCTGATGTACCGCACGGAGTCCTGACACCCCGCCCGGCGAGGAGGCCACCCCCACCGGGGCCGGAGTCCTGACACCCCGCCCGGCGAGGAGGCCACCCCCACCGGGGCCGGAGTCCTGACACCCCGCCCGGCGAGGAGGCCACCCCCACCGGGCAGCCGGGACTACCCGGCCGGGGCGGCCCGCCGGAGGCCGGACCCGGCCCGCCTGCGCCGGGGTTCCCGCGCACAGGTCACCCAGGCGACGGCCCCGGCGGCCAGGAGCAGCGCCCACTGGTGGTGGGCCGCGCTCCAGCGGTCGTCGGCCACGGAGACGAACGGGCTCCACCGGTGCGGCACCAGCAGCGGCGCGGCGATCGCCGTCACCAGGACCGCGACGGCCGCCGCCGTACCGGGCTCGGCCTCGTCCGAGAGGCGTACCCCCGCCGCGGCCGCGGCCAGCGCGAGGACGACGACGGCGGCCGCCTCCAGGCTGACGGCGCCCACCGGCGGGCGCCCCGCGTCCGGCACGAGGGCGAGGGCCGCCGCCCACCAGGCCGCGGCGAGCGGTGCGACGAGCGCGACGCGCAGGCCGGTGCGCAGCGGGCGCGGCGCCGGGACGGCCGCGGTGGTGTGCCGGGCGGGGTCGTCGAGGAGGAACACCAGCCCGAGGGCGCAGGCGAGCATCGCGGCCCGCAGCAGCGTCAGGGACAGCCGCTCGTCGGGCGGCCCGGAGAGCATCCGGGGCACGCCCGCGAGCAGCAGCCCCACTCCCCCGCCCGCCGCCAGTGACCGCCACGGCAGGGTCCGCGACACGGGCCGGACCAGGGCCCGGGTCATGCCCGGCACTCGTCGGCTCCCTTGGGCACCGGCACGTCCAGCAGTTCCGCCGCCCGTGCCGTGGTGGTCTTCGGGGAGACCAGCTCCGCCCAGTGCGCCTTCACCTTGGCGGTGATGCCGTAGCGCGGCTTCTCGAGCAGCTCGCGGACCACGTCGGCCTGCTGGGCGGTCATACCGAGCGGGTTCGTCGGGGTGAGCGCGATGCCCGAGCCGCTCGTGCGGTCGTCGAGGCGGACGCGCCGGAACGCGGCCATCGGGTCGGACTCGGCGCCCAGCGCGAGCCACATGACCGTCACCACGCGGGCGTCGCAGGCCTCGCTCATGGCGTTCTCGTCGCCCGCCACCAGGACCGAGGCGACGGCGACGGCGAACTCGGGCACCCGGGTGCCGCCCCAGCGCGTGCCGACGGTGACCCGGCCGGGCGTGCGGGACGGCTCCAGCGCGGTGTCGGCGTCCAGGCCGTACCGGGCGTCGAGGCTCTGCCGTACGGTCAGCCGGGTGCCCGCCGCGCCGCCGCCCGCGAGGGACCGCACGCGTTTCACGACCTCGGCCCACTCGGCCGTCCGGCCGGTCCACTCGGGGTAGGCGCAGTACGCGTCCCGGCCGTGGGTGCGGCAGGACTGCACCTTCTCCGGGCTGACGGACGCCTTCTCCCGGGCCGCGATCAGCCCGGCGGGCTCGCCGGACGACTGTCCGGCCACCCCGGCGCCGGTGGCGGCGAGTGCGGCGACCGTCACCGCGGCGAGCAGCCGGGTGCGGCCGCCGGCGGCGAGGACCGCCGCGCAGGCCAGGGCCGCGGCGAGGCCCGCCAGGTACAGGGCGTGCCAGGCGGCCGGGCGGCCCAGCAGGTCGGACGGGAGCGGTTCGGTGCCGGCGTCGGTGACGGCCGGCCACAGCCAGCGCAGCCAGGCGGCGTCGCTCAGACCGGCGGACAGGAGGGTGGCGAGGACCAGTCCGCCGACCACGAGCAGCGGGGCGGCGAAGGCGGAGGGGACCAGGCGGGCGAGCAGCACGCCGAGGACGCCCGCCAGCAGGACCGTCAGCGGGCCGACGGCCAGCTCGGCGGGCGAGCCGTGACCGACCGCGCCGGGCTTCAGCGCCGTGCAGGTGAAGTCGAGGGCGACCACCAGCGCGGTGACCGCGGCGACGGGGACGACGGACAGCGCGTGGGCCGCCGTACGCCGCCACGGCTCCATCAGCAGCACGCCGAAGGACTGGTCGGTGCCGCGCCGACGCGAGCGCAGGACGGCCCGGTTGGCGCAGACGAGGACGCCGACGGCGAGGAGCGCGGGCCGGTCCTGCGTGGCCCGGTCGGCGTCCTGGAGGGCCGGGAAGTCGTCCATGGGCTCGCGGCCGGACCACAACTGCCAGCAGGTGTAGGCGAGGTAAAGGACGAGCATGGCGAACACCGGTATCTGGAGGAACAGTTCGCGTGCCTCGAACCGGGCCAGCGCGAGCACCGCCGCGGTGCGGGGGCGCCGGCCGTCCGGGGTGGTGGGCGCGGTCCCCGCGGGAACTTTTTCCGTGACCGTGGCGCTCATGCCGCGACCTCCGCCGGCTCGCCGTCGAGCGTGAGCAAGTAGCCGTCCTCCAGGGTCGGTTCGAGCAGGTCCGCGCCGGGCGGCGGGTCACCGACGTTGCGGAAGGTGCCGGTGCCCGTACGCCAGCCGGCCTTCGCGTGCGGGGCGCGTTCCGCGCTGCTCCACACCCGGCCCGCCGCGCGTGCGGCCAGTTCGGCGGGGGTGCCCTCGAAGAGGATCCGGCCGCGGGCCATGACGATCACCCGGTGGCAGAGCATCGCCACGTCCTCGGTCTGGTGGGTGGACAGCAGGACCGTCCGCCCCTCCCCCGCCCCGGCGATCAGTTCCCGGAAGCGCATGCGCTGTTCGGGGTCGAGGCCGACGGTCGGCTCGTCCAGGACGAGGAAACCGGGGTCGCCGACGAGCGCGGCGGCCAGGGCGACCCGCTGCCGCATCCCGCCGGAGAGCTTCTTGATGCGCCGGGCGCGGACGTCGGACAGGTCGACGGCGTCGAGCACCCGCCGCACCTCGGCGTGCCGGGCGGCGCGGTCCGTCAGTTCCTTCAGGATCGCCACGTAGTCGACGAACTCGAAGGCGGTGAAGTCGGGGTGGAAGCCGGGGGTCTGCGGCAGGTAGCCGAGCGCGCGGCGCGCGTCCTGCCGGCCGGCCGTCGTGCTCGGGTCGTGGCCGAGCACCGTGAAGGAGCCGCGGTCGGCGGGCAGGGCGGTGGCGAGCACCCGCAGCAGGGTGGTCTTGCCGGCGCCGTTGGGCCCGAGGAGCCCGGTGACGCCGTCCCCGAGCCGCAGCGACACGTCGTCGAGGGCGGGGGTGCTGCCGTAGCGCACGGTCAGCCCGGCGGCCGACACGGTGGGGGCGGCCCCCGGGAAGGCGGAGGTCATGCGGCGCTCCTGTGGGTCGGGGTGGAGACGGTGGACGAGTCGAAACGGTCGCGGACGGCGTACAGCAGTCCGGCGGCGAGCAGGGCGACGCCCGCGGCGACGCCCTGGCCGGCCGCGGTGAACGGCGCGAGGACGCCCTCGGTCCTGCGGTCGGCCACCAGCAGCAGCCCCACCCACGCCCCGCCGGTCAGGACGGGCGCGGCGACCGGCCCGAGCCGGGGGGTCAGCGAGAGGGCGAGGGCGGTGAGGGCGAGCGCGGGCAGCAGCCAGGCGACCGCGCGCAGTCCGTACGAGGGCAGCGCGAGTGTGGCCAGGCCGTTGAGCCCGGTGCCGGTGGCCAGCACCGCGACGGTGCGGATCATCAGCAGCCGGAATCCGTGGGTCGGGGTGACGACGGCCATCTCGTACGTCGGGTCGAGGGCGGGCCCGTACGACAGCGCGACCCCGGCGAGCGGGAGCAGCGGCGCGAGGGCGAGGAACAGGGTGGGTGACTGCGCGGTGCGCAGCGCGGTCGCCGCCGCGAGGGTCGTCATCAGGACGGCGACGACGGCGACGAGCCAGGCGCGCCGCAGCACCGGGGTGGCGGCGAGCAGCCGTGCCGTGTGGTCGGCGACGCCGGCCCGTACCAGCAGGGATTCCAGGAGTCCGGGCCGCGGGGCGTCGAGTTCGGCGTCCAGGCGGGCCCATCCGGCGTCCAGCGCGGCCGGTCCGACGGCCTCGCCGAGGGCCTCCCGGCATCGCGCGCAGGCGGCGAGGTGGGCGTCGGCGGACCACAGCCGGGGCGCCGTCAGCTCACCTCGGGCGTAGGCCCGCAGGTCCTCCTCCGGCACGTGCCAGGTGGTGTCGTGTCCGCTCATGCCAGCGCCTCCCTCAGCTGCTTGCGGGCGCGTGAGGCCCGTGTCTTGACCGTGCCGGGCGGGATGCCGAGCAGGACGGCCGCCTCCCGGGTCGTGAGTCCGTCGATGACGGTGGCCTGGAGGACCGCCCGCAGTTCGGGTGAGAGCCGGGTCAGCGCGCCGGCCAGGTCGCCGTGCTCGACGCCCGCCAGCACCCGCTCCTCGGCGGAGGCCTCGTCCCGGTGCCGCAGCCGGGCCAGTGCCTGCCGCAGCCGCCCGCGCGCCCCGTCGCCGCGCAGGGTGTCGATCAGTCGGCGTGAGCCGACACGCCACAGCCAGCCGGCCGGGTCCCCCTCCTCGCGGTAGCGGGCGGTGCCGCGCCACACGGCGAGGAACGTCTCCTGCACGACGTCGTCGACCACGGCGGCGTCGGCGCAGCGGCCGCGCAGCCGCGCGGTCAGCCACGGCGCGAACCGCCGGTACAGCTCCTCGAAGGCGCGGCGGTCCGCGTCCGCCGCGATGGCCCGCAGCAGCTCCCCGTCGCTTCTCGTATCCCTCACGCCCCATCATCGGACGAGCCCCCCGGATCGGTTCACGACGGAGGCGAGGAGTTCTCCCGGGCCGGTCCGCGCACGTCGGGACGCCGTCCGCCCGCCGGTCCGCGCACCCCGCGGCGCCGTCCGCCGGGCCGGTCCGCGCACGTCGGGACGCCGTCCGCCCGCCGGTCCGCGCGCCCCGCGGCGCCGTCCGCCGGTCCGGTCCGCGCACGTCGGGACGCCGTCCGCCCGCGGTCGCGCTTGACACCGGCCGCACCCTTGTACCACCCTTTCACTACTCAATTAGTGAAAGGGTGGTTGTCCCAGTGGTCGAGTACCGCATCGACCGGCGCAGCGGCGTCGCCACCTACATGCAGATCGTCCAGCAGACCAAGCAGGCCCTGCGCCTCGGCCTGCTCGAACCGGGCGACCGGCTCCCCACGGCCCGCGAGGTCGTCGAGGCCACGGCGATCAACCCGAACACCGTCCTCAAGGCCTACCGCGAGCTGGAGCGCGAGGGTCTGGTCGAGGCCCGCCGGGGCCTCGGCACCTTCGTCCGGCGCTCGCTGGGCGCCGCCCCGGCCGACTCGCCGCTGCGGGCCGAGCTGGAGGACTGGGCGGCCCGGGCCCGCGCGGCCGGCCTGGACCGGGACGACGTGGCGGCGCTCTTCACTTCCGTACTCGAGCAGTTCACGAACACCGGGGAAGCACGGCACATGAGCACCGAGGGGGACCCGAGATGACCGACACCGCCATCGAGGCGGCCGGACTGGGCAAGCGGTTCGGGCGCCGGGGAGGGTGGGCCCTGCGGGAGTGCGCGCTGCGGCTGCCCGCCGGACGCGTCTGCGCCGTCGTCGGCCCGAACGGCGCGGGCAAGTCGACCCTGCTCGCCCTCGCGGCCGGCGTGCTCGGGCCGACCGAGGGCACGCTCACAGTGCTCGGCACGAGCCCCGCGGCGGCCCGCGGACGCATCGCGTACGTCGCCCAGCACAAGCCGCTGTACCCGCAGCTCACGGTCGCCGAGACACTGCGCCTGGGCCGCGAGCTGAACCCGGGCCGCTGGGACGCCTCGGCCGCCGAGCGGATCACCGCGGCCGGCGACCTCGCCCCGAAGGCCCGCATCCGCTCCCTCTCCGGCGGCCAGCGCACCCGGGTCGCCCTCGCCCTCGCGCTCGGCAAGCGGCCCGAACTCCTGCTCCTGGACGAGCCGATGGCGGACCTCGACCCGCTGGCCCGCCACGAGCTGATGGGCGTCCTGCTGGCGGAGTCCGCCGAGCGGGGCACCGGCGTGGTCATGTCCTCGCACGTGGTCGCCGAACTGGAGAACTCCTGCGACCACCTGGTCCTGCTCGGCGGCGGCCGGGTACGGCTGGCGGGCGACCTGGACGACCTCGTGGCCGCGCACGTCCTCACCACCGGCCCGGACCGCGATCTCGCCCCGCACACCGTGATCGATTCCCGCACCACCGGACGGCAGCTGACCGCCCTCGTCCGCCCGCGGGGCGCGCTCACCGACGGCGGCGAGACCAGCGTCCCCTCCCTGGAGGAACTGCTGCTCGCGCACCTGCGCAACCCCGAGGCACCCGACCTGCTCCTCGGCCCCTTCCCCCACACCACAGACCGGGAGCCCGCCGCATGACCGCGCTCACCACCGCCAAAACCCCCGCCGCCCCGCCTCCCGCGGCCCTCCGCCTCGGCACCGCGCGCGCCGTGCTGCGCCTGCACCGGGCCGCCCTGTACGGGTGGGCGGCCCTGGTCACCGCCGCCGCCGCGCTGATGGTGTGGGCGTACGCCGCGCTCGCCGGCCCCGCGGTCGCCGCGTACCGGCGCCTCCAGGCCTGCGACTACACCTGCGCGTACGACCAGGGCGCGTACCTGGCCTTCAAGGACGTCTCCCTGTACGCGCACTACACCGTCACGTTCCTGCCGCTGCTCGTCGCGGCCTGGGCGGGTGCCGTGCTGACCGCCCGGGACCTGGAGAACGGCACCACGCAGCTCGCCTGGACCCAGTCGGTCACCCCGGCCCGCTGGCTGACCGCCAAGCTCGCCGTCCCTGCCCTGCTCGTCACCGCAGGAACCACGCTCCTGGTCCTGCTGCACCACCTGATGTGGGACGCGGGACGCGGCGGCAACGGCCTCGCCTGGCACGACCTCCTGGTCTTCCAGGCCAACGGCCCGACCACGGTCGCGCTGGCCCTGTTCGCCCTGGCCGCGGGCGCCCTCACCGGTCTGCTGCTGCGCCGCTCCCTGGCCGCCCTCGCCGTCACCACCGCGGCCACCGGCGCCCTGTGGTGGGCGCTCAACGGATACCGCGCCTGGTTCTGGCCGCCCGTCACGCGAACCACCTCCCTGGAGGAGGGCCCCTGGTACGGCGGCCTCGCCACCGGCCGCGGCGTCCTCGACTCCGCCGGCGCCCGGCTGCCCCTGCCGCGCTGCACCTCGGCCTGGGACCCCGCCCGGGCCTGCGCGGACACCTTCGAGCGGCTCCACGTCACCGGCTACTACAGCGACGTCCAGCCCGCCTCGCACTACTGGCTCCTCCAGCTCACGGCGACCGGCGCCGCCCTCGCCCTCGCCGGGCTCACGGCCCTCGCCGCCTTCCGGGTGCTGAAGCGGCGCACGGCAGGCACCGGTGCCATCACTGCGGAGGCCGCCGCATGAGCGCGTCCACGGTCCGGGGCACCGTCCGTGGCCTGCCCTGGACCGTGCTGCGGCTGCACCGCCCCGCGCTGTGGTGCTGGCTGGGGCTGGTCACCGTGGTCTCCGCGGCGATGCTGTGGGCCCGCGGACCCGGCTTCGACAGCGCCCTCGCGAGGGACCGCACCGCCTGTCCCGCCGCGACGGACCTGTGCGACGACGTCTCCGGACCCTGGCTCGACCCGTACCATGCCGTCATGGCGGTCAGCACCCTCACGGTCGGCTGCCTGCCGCTGCTGGTCGCCGTGTGGGCCGGCGCCACGCTGACCGCCCGGGAGCTGGAGAGCGGCACCGCGCAGCTCGCCTGGACCCAGTCGGTCACCCCGGCCCGCTGGCTGACCGCCAAGCTCGCCGTCCCGGCTCTCCTCGTCACCGCAGGAACCACGCTCCTGGTCCTGCTGCACCGGACGATGTGGAGCGGCGGCGGGGAACTGCGATGGCTCGGGGTCTTCTGGTACGACGCCGACGCCTTCCACGCCAACGGAACCGTGACGGTCGCCCACGCCCTGTGCGGCCTGGCCCTCGGCGCCCTCGCGGGCCTGCTGCTGCGCCGCTCGCTGCCCGCCCTGGCCGCCGCCCTCGCCGCCCTGCTCGTCGTGTACGTCCTTGGCAACGCGTACCGCCCGAGCCTGTGGCCCACCGACACCCTCACCGGCCGGGGCGCCCTCGACCCGCCTGCGGGCGTCCAGACCCTCGAACACGGCGTGATCACCACGGACGGCACCCGCATCGGCAACAACACCGCCTGCACGCGGTACGGCGACCCGGCCGAGATCAAACGCTGCATGGCGAACAGCCGGATCAGCGACTTCTGGGTCACCTACCACCCCCCGTCCCATTTCTGGCCCCTCCAGCTCGTGGAGTCCGGGATCGTCCTCGCGCTCGCCGCCCTGGCGGTGGCCGCGGCCCACGCGGTGCTCAGGCACCGGACGGCCTGAGCCCTCCCGCCCGTACGTCCCGCACGCCCCGCACGGAGACGGGACGCACCCGGGCTCACGGGCCCCCGCGGCACCTGTTCCCGTCCGCGCGGACGTCCGGGAGCCGCCCCGCGATATCCCGCACGTCATGTCGCCGTAACCATCGATTCAGACAGGCTTGCGACCCTCACCGAATGAACCCCTCCGTGCCCGAGCCCTCGCCTCCCCCGGAGAACGGGAAGGCCCGGGGGAGCAGCCGTTTCGCGCTCACGCTCCCGCCCGCCCGCTCCGACGCGCCCGTCCCGCCCCCGGCGCGGAAGAATGGGTCCATGAACCAGTCCAGCGCCAAGGCACAGGTCCAGCACCCGCAGCCCTCCGTCGGCTCCATCGCCGCCCACCGGCCGCACACCGTCGCGGCGAACGTCTCGGACCTCGAACCGGACCTCGACGCCGATCTCGACGTCTACGAGGACACCGTGCAGGACGGCATCCAGCTGCCCCAGGGCCGGTTCCTGGACCGGGAGCGCAGCTGGCTGGCGTTCAACGAGCGGGTCCTCGAACTCGCCGAGGACCCGAACACGCCGCTCCTGGAACGCGCGAACTTCCTGGCGATCTTCGCCAGCAACCTGGACGAGTTCTTCATGGTCCGGGTGGCCGGCCTCAAGCGCCGGATCGCCACCGGCGTCGCCACCCGCTCCGCCTCCGGCCTCCAGCCCCGCGAGGTGCTGGAGATGATCTGGGCCCGCTCGCGCGAGCTCATGGCCCGGCACGCGGCCTGCTACCAGGAGGACGTCGCCCCGGCGCTGGCCGAGGAGGGCATCCACCTGGTCCGCTGGAGCGAACTGACCGAGAAGGAGCAGGCCCGCCTCTTCACGCTGTTCCGCCACCAGATCTTCCCGGTCCTGACCCCCCTCGCGGTCGACCCGGCACACCCCTTCCCGTACATCTCGGGCCTCTCCCTGAACCTCGCGGTGATCGTGCGCAACCCGGTCAGCGGGCACCGCCACTTCGCCCGCGTCAAGGTCCCGCCGCTGCTCTCCCGCTTCCTCGAGGCCTCCCCGGACCGCTACGTCCCCATCGAGGACGTCATCGCCGCGCACCTGGAAGAGCTCTTCCCGGGCATGGAGGTCCTGGAGCACCACACCTTCCGGCTCACCCGCAACGAGGACCTGGAGGTCGAGGAGGACGACACCGAGAACCTCCTCCAGGCCCTGGAGAAGGAGCTGATGCGGCGCCGCTTCGGGCCGCCGGTGCGCCTGGAGGTCGAGGAGTCCATCGACCGGTACGTGCTCGACCTCCTGCTCCGGGAGCTGAAGATCAGCGAGGCGGAGGTGTACCCGCTGCCCGGCCCCCTGGACCTCACCGGCCTCTTCGGCATCAGCCACCTGGACCGGCCCGAGCTGAAGTACCAGAAGTTCATCGCGGGCACCCACCGCGACCTCGCGGAGGTCGAGTCGGCGTCCGCGCCCGACATCTTCGCCGCCCTGCGCGAGCGCGACGTCCTCCTGCACCACCCGTACGACTCCTTCTCCACCTCCGTCCAGGCCTTCCTGGAGCAGGCGGCGGGCGACCCGGACGTGCTGGCGATCAAGCAGACCCTGTACCGGACGTCGGGCGACTCGCCGATCGTGGACGCGCTGATAGACGCGGCCGAGTCCGGCAAGCAGGTCCTCGTCCTGGTGGAGATCAAGGCCCGCTTCGACGAGCAGGCCAACATCAAGTGGGCCCGCAAGCTGGAGGAGTCGGGCTGCCACGTGGTCTACGGGCTCGTCGGGCTGAAGACCCACTGCAAGCTGTCGCTGGTGGTCCGGCAGGAGGGCGACACGCTCCGGCGCTACTCCCACGTCGGCACCGGCAACTACCACCCGAAGACGGCCCGCCTGTACGAGGACCTCGGGCTGCTGACCGCGGACCCGCAGGTCGGCGCGGACCTCTCGGACCTCTTCAACCGCCTCTCGGGCTACTCGCGCCGCGAGACCTACCGCCGGCTCCTCGTCGCCCCCAAGTCCCTGCGCGACGGCCTGATCTCGCGGATCAACAAGGAGGTCCAGCACCACAACGCCGGACGTCCCGCCCACATCCGCATCAAGGTCAACTCGATGGTGGACGAGGCACTCATCGACGCCCTGTACCGCGCGTCGCAGGCCGGAGTCCCGGTCGACGTGTGGGTCCGCGGCATCTGCGCCGTCCGCCCGGGCGTCCCCGGACTCTCCGAGAACATCCGGGTCCGCTCCATACTCGGCCGCTTCCTCGAACACTCCCGGGTGTTCGGCTTCGGCAACGGCGGCGAACCCGAGGTGTGGATCGGCAGCGCCGACATGATGCACCGTAACCTCGACCGCCGGATCGAGGCGCTGGTCCGGGTCACCGACCCGGCCCACCGGGCGGCCCTGAACCGGCTGCTGGAGACCGGGATGTCCGACACGACCTCCTCCTGGCACCTGGGCCCCGACGGCGAGTGGACCCGGCACGCGACCGACGCGGACGGCCAGCCCCTGCGCAACGTCCAGGAGATGCTCATAGACGCCCGGAGGCGCCGGCGTGGCACAGCGACACCTTGACCCCGCAGGGCCCGCCACCGGGCCCTCCGCACGCCCGGCCCCCGCGGGCGGGGACCTCGACGAGCTGCGGGGCGCCCCCACCGGGGAGGCCCTCGCGGGCTATCTGCGGGCCCAGGCCACGGAGTTCCTGCGCTCGCTGCGCCAGCACCGGGAAGCCGGCGGCGACGGCGGCCCCGCGGCACGGGCGCGGCCGAAGGGCGCGGAGAACGGCTCGCAGGACTCCGTCGACGCGGCGCGCGCCCTGCGCCGCTCGGCCCGCCGCATCAGCGGCACCCTGCACACCTTCCGGCCGCTGCTCGACGCCGAGTGGTCCGAGTCCATGCGCCCCGAACTCGCCTGGCTGTCCGGCACCCTGGCCCACGAGCACGCGTACGCGGCCCGGCTGGAGCGCCTGCTCCTTGCCCTGCACCGCCTCTCGGGCTCGGCGGCCTTCCCTGCGCCGGCCCACTCCGCCAGGCCGGCCACCGCCGCCGTGGCGGGCCGGCCCGCGGGGAGCCCGGAGGGTGCCGCAGGCCAGGTCGTCCCGAGCCCCGGCGTCCCGGAGCGCGGCCACCTCACCGTGGGCGCCGCGAAGGCGGGCGCGCTGCTGGAGCGCCAGCTGACCCTCGCCCGGACGAGGGCCCACTCGGCGGCCCTCCAGGCGCTCGGTTCGAGCCGCTTCCACGCGGTCGCCGACCACGTCGCCGTCCTCGCCAGCGAGGTCCCGCTGACACCCGGGGCGGCGGCGGCCGACCTGCGCCGCCCGGCCGCCGCCGCCGAGGAGCGGCTGTGCGACGCGGTCACCGCGCTGCCCCTGATCACCGCGGGCCACCCCTACAACGCCGAGGCCCTCGTGCACGGCCTGTCCGCCGACACCGCGCCCCAGCCGCAGGACGCCCCCTGGCACCAGGTGCGCCTGCTGCTGCGGCTGCACCGCTACGCGCGTGAGGTCCTGTACGGCGCGCAGGGCCCGGTGGACGTCCGCCTGCTGAACGCGGGCCGGGCCCTGAACCAGCACCGGGACGCGGCGGAGGCGGCCGCGGCCGCGGCGACGGCGGCCCGCACCCCGCGCATCGCCCCGGCGACGGCGTACGCCCTCGGGGTGCTCCACGCCGACCAGCGGCACGAGGTGGAGGCGGCCCGGTTCGCGTTCCAGCAGTCCTGGCAGAAGACCGCGGTGGGCACCGCCTGACCGCGGAGACCCGAGCCGCGCACGGCCGCACCGGCCGCGGCGGGCGGAAGGAGGCCGAGCACCCCATGACGGACACCACGATCCGGGCGGCGGGCTGCGTCCTGTGGCGCCGCGCGCCCGGCACCGGCGAACTGCGGCTCTGCCTGGTCCACCGGCCGAAGTACGACGACTGGTCCCACCCGAAGGGCAAGCTGAAGCCCGGCGAGGACCCCCTGGCCGGCGCGCTGCGCGAGGTCGGGGAGGAGACGGGGTACGCCGCCGAGCCGGGCGCCGTGCTGCCCGTCCAGCACTACGTGGTCGACGACCGCCCCAAGGAGGTCCGCTACTGGGCCGCCGAGGCGACACGGGGCGGCTTCACGCCGAACCGCGAGGTCGACCGGATCCTGTGGCTCTCCCCGGCCGCGGCCCGCGAGCACCTCACCCAGCCGCGCGACCGCGACCTGGTCGACGCCCTGCTCGCCGCCCTGCGCCTGCCCTAGGGCCTGTCGTTTGGATCACGCCGGCGTCGCGGGGTCCGGCACGCACATCTGCGGCGTTGTCGTCGGTCGCCGACGCTCCGCGTCGACTCCCTCCTCCGCCTTGCAGCTGCACGCGCCAGACCCCGCTCGGGTCGGTCAGGACCAACCGTCGGTCACAGCCAGCCTGATCCAAACGACAGGCCCTAGACCGTGTCCGCGTACGGCGCGCGCCCGCAGGCATTCGGAGGTGTCCGAGGCCGTCGGTGTGCGTGGAAACCCGGACGACGCCGTCCGGATGCCTACTGTTACCAGGGCGACCGTTGTCACCCGAGTTGTCCGAAACCGGCCCGTGTCCTCGACGTAAGCGTTCCGTGACCTCACCACACCGCCCTCAGGGGTTCACCCCCCGTTCACTCACGCCAGTCGGCGGCTTCACCTGTTCTGCCTAATTTCGGCCTTACCCGGTGCGGAACGCCTTTCTGGATGTGGCGCCCGCATACACCGACTTCGCGCGCCGCCATCTGTGGGCGGCCTTTGGAAGGAACTCCCGAAAGTGAAGCTTCAGCGCAAGAACCGGCTCCGCGCCCTCTCCCTCGGTGCTGTCGCCGTCTCCGGCGCCCTGGCCCTCACGGCGTGCGGCTCGGACGACACCGGCAAGAGCAGTGACGGCGGCAGCTCGGCCACGGCCGGCAACAGCGCCATCAAGTGCGACGACGCCAAGGGACAGCTGCAGGCCTCCGGGTCCTCCGCGCAGAAGAACGCGATCGACGCCTGGATCAAGGCGTACTCGGCCTCCTGCAAGGGCGTCCAGATCAACTACAACCCGACGGGCTCGGGCGCCGGCATCACGGCGTTCACGCAGGGCCAGACGGCCTTCGCCGGCTCCGACTCGCCGCTCAAGCCCGAAGAGGTCACGGCCGCCAAGAAGGCCTGCAACAACAACGCGGCCATCGACCTGCCGATGGTCGGCGGCCCGATCGCGGTCGGCTACAACGTCCCGGGTGTCGACAGCCTGACCCTGGACGCCGCCACGCTCGCCCAGATCTTCGACGGCAAGATCACCAAGTGGAACGACGCGGCGATCGCCAAGCTGAACGCCGACGCCAAGCTGCCGAGCACCAAGATCCAGACGTTCCACCGCTCGGACGACTCCGGCACCACGGACAACTTCACCAAGTACCTGAAGGCCGTCGCGCCCTCCGACTGGAAGTACTCGGGCGGCAAGGCCTGGCAGGCCAAGGGCGGCCAGTCCGCGCAGGGCTCCTCCGGCCTGGCCCAGCAGGTGAAGCAGACCGAGGGCGCCATCTCGTACTTCGAGCTCTCCTACGCCGGTGACGGCATCAACACCGTCGACCTCAAGACCGAGGCCGCCGAGCCCGTCAAGGCCACCGTGGAGAACGCCACCAAGGCCATCGCCACCGCCAAGGTCGCCGGCACCGGCAAGGACCTGGCGCTGGAGCTGAACTACAAGCCGACCGAGGAGGGCGCCTACCCGCTCACCCTGGTCACGTACGAGATCGTCTGCGAGAAGGGCAACAAGGCCAACACCCTGGCCGCCACCAAGTCCTTCCTCACCTACGTCGCGAGCGAGGCCGGACAGCAGCAGCTGGCCGAGGCCAAGTACGCGCCGATCCCCGACGAGATCATCACGAAGGTCCGCGAGACCATCTCGGGCCTGAGCTGACCTGAGTGTGCGGCCCGCCTCCCCCGAGGCGGGCCGCACCGTCCGGTGCACCGCCGCCTGGAGCCGCCACCCGATCCGGCTCCGCAGACCGGAGAATCCTGATGGACATATCGACACGTACCGCAGAGGCACCGCCTCCTGCCCCCCAGCCTTCCGCGGCCGAGCAGAAGAACGCCGCCCGCGGCGCCACCCGCGCCGGAGACCGGATCTTCCTCGGCCTCTCCCGCGGGTCCGGCATCTTCCTCCTGGTGATCATGGCCGCCATCGCGGCCTTCCTCACCTACCGCGCGTCCCTCGCGATCAGCGAGGACCACGGCAACTTCTTCACCACGTTCGAGTGGAACACCAACCTCCAGCCGCCGGTCTTCGGCATCGCGGTGCTGGCCTTCGGCACGGTCGTCTCGGCGATCATCGCCATGGCCCTCGCGGTCCCGGTGGCGGTCGGCATCGCGCTGTTCATCACGCACTACGCGCCGCGCAAGCTCGGCGGGACCATCGCGTACGTGATCGACCTGCTCGCCGCCGTCCCGTCCATCGTGTACGGCCTGTGGGGCGCCCTCGTCCTGGTGCCGCACATGAACGGCCTGTTCGGCTGGCTCGACCACTACTTCGGCTGGACCGGCGTCTTCGAGTGGCAGGGCGGCGCCCCGCGCTCGATGCTCACCGTCGGCATCCTGCTCGCGATCATGATCCTGCCGATCATCACCAACGTGAGCCGTGAGGTCTTCCGGCAGGTCCCGCAGATGCACGAGGAGGCCGCGCTGGCCCTCGGCGCCACGCGCTGGGAGGTCATCCGCATGTCGGTGCTGCCCTTCGGCCGCTCCGGTGTGATCTCGGCCTCGATGCTCGGTCTCGGCCGCGCGCTCGGCGAGACGATGGCCGTCGCCACGGTCCTCTCGCCGACCTTCGACATCGACGCCAGCCTGCTCGACCCGGGCGGCGGCACCTTCGCCCAGAACATCGCCAGCAAGTTCAGCGAGGCCACCGAACTCGGACAGGACGCGCTGATCGCGTCCGGTCTGGTCCTGTTCGTCATCACCCTGCTGGTCAACGGCGCGGCGCGCATGATCATCAACCGCCGCAAGGAGTACTCGGGGGCCAACGCATGAGCCACGCACCCGTCACCGGCAAGCGCCCGGCCACCCTGCGCGGCGCGCAGCTGCCGAAGTGGTCCCCGTGGGGGATCGCCGCGGGCTCGGTCGCCCTCGCCGCGGTCATCGGCCTGGCCGGCGGCCTCGACAGCCGGGTCCAGTGGGGCCTGATCGCCGCGCTCCTGTTCGTCCTCGGCACGTACGTCATCGCCGCGCGCGTCGAGGGCCGCCGCCAGGCCAAGGACCGCGTCGCCACCAGCCTGGTCTGGGTCTGCTTCCTGATCGCCGTCATCCCGCTGGCCTCCCTGATGTGGGAGACCGCCAAGCGCGGCATCAAGGTCTTCGACGTCTACTTCCTGACCCACTCGATGGGCGTGGTCACCGACACCGAGCCCGGCGGCGGTATCTACCACGCCATCCTCGGCACCCTGGAGCAGGTCGGCATCGCCACCCTGATCGCCGTGCCGGTCGGTGTCCTCACCGCGATCTACCTGGTCGAGTACGGGCGGGGCGGGCTCGCCAAGGCCGTCACCTTCTTCGTCGACGTCATGACGGGCATCCCGTCGATCGTGGCCGGCCTCTTCGTCCTCAGCTTCTGGATCCTGATCCTGGACATGGGCTACTCCGGCTTCGCCGGCGCGCTCGCCCTGTCCATCCTGATGATGCCCGTGGTGGTCCGCTCCACGGAGGAGATGCTCAAGCTCGTCCCGAACGAGCTGCGCGAGGCCTCCCTCGCGCTGGGCGTCCCGAAGTGGCGCACCATCATCAAGGTGGTCCTGCCGACCTCCATCGGCGGCATCATCACGGGCGTGATGCTCGCGGTGGCCCGCATCACCGGTGAGACCGCTCCCGTGCTGCTCCTGGTGTGGGGTACCGGGTTCATCAACACCAACCCCTTCCAGGACCCGCAGGCCTCGCTGCCGCTGTACATCTACCAGCAGTACGCGAACAGCGCCGGTTCCGGCGCGGCCTACGACCGGGCCTGGGCGGCGGCACTCGCCCTCATCGCCTTCGTCATGATCCTGAACCTCGCGGCCCGCGGCATCGCCCGCTGGAAGGCCCCGAAGACGGGCCGCTGACGCGGCCATCAGCGACCCGAACCCTCGAAAGAAGCAGTGATCCTCATGGCCAAGCGAATCGACGTAAGCGGGCTGACCGCCTACTACGGCGCCCACAAGGCGATCGAAGACATCTCGATGACGGTCGAGCCGCGCTCGGTGACGGCGTTCATCGGCCCCTCCGGCTGCGGCAAGTCGACCTTCCTGCGCACCCTGAACCGGATGCACGAGGTCACCCCCGGCGGCCGTGTCGAGGGCAAGGTCCTCCTGGACGACGAGGACCTGTACGGGCAGGGCATCGACCCGGTCGCCGTGCGCCGCACGGTCGGCATGGTCTTCCAGCGCCCCAACCCCTTCCCCACGATGTCCATCTTCGACAACGTGGCTGCGGGCCTGCGTCTGAACGGCTCGTACAAGAAGTCCGAGCTGAACGACGTCGTCGAGAAGTCCCTCAAGGGCGCGAACCTCTGGAACGAGGTCAAGGACCGCCTGAACAAGCCCGGCTCCGGCCTCTCCGGCGGTCAGCAGCAGCGCCTGTGCATCGCCCGCGCCATCGCGGTCGAGCCCCAGGTCCTGCTGATGGACGAGCCCTGCTCGGCCCTGGACCCGATCTCCACCCTCGCCATCGAGGACCTGATCGGCGAGCTCAAGGAGCGCTTCACGATCGTCATCGTGACGCACAACATGCAGCAGGCCGCCCGCGTCTCCGACCGCACCGCCTTCTTCAACCTGGCCGCGGTCGGCCGCCCCGGCAACCTCGTCGAGATCGACGACACGGAGCGCATCTTCTCCAACCCGTCCGTCCAGGCCACCGAGGACTACATCTCCGGCCGCTTCGGCTGAGCCGCCCCCCAGCCCCTCGCGGTGCTGCATGGCGGTGCCACCGCGAGGCCAAAGAAAGCGGGCCCTCCCCTGTATCCAGGGAAGGGCCCGCTTGCTGCGTGCAGCACGTCCGGCGCGGATCTTCCGGCCCGTCCTGCGTCCGAGGACGAGCGCTCGGCGCGAAGGGGGGCTACAGCACCGCCAGATTCACGATCCAGAAGCTCACCGCGGCCACGGCCCCGGCCGCCGGCATGGTGATGAACCACCCCAGGATGATGTTCTTGGCGACACCCCACCGCACCGCGTTGACGCGCTTGGTGGCACCGACACCCATGATCGCGGACGTGATGACGTGCGTCGTGGAGATCGGCGCCTTGAAGAGGTAGGCCGACGCGAACATGATCGACGCACCGGTCGTCTCCGCGGCGAACCCCTGCGGCGGGTCGAGCTCGATGATCTTCCGCCCCAGCGTCCGCATGATGCGCCACCCGCCGGCGTACGTGCCGAGCGACAGCATCGCCGCACAGACGATCTTCACCCAGACCGGGATCGGATCGCCCGGTCCCTGCACGTCGGCGATGACCAGCGCCATCACCACGATGCCCATCGTCTTCTGCGCGTCCTGAAGACCGTGACCGAGCGCCATACCGGCCGCCGACACGGTCTGCGCGATCCGGAAACCGCGCTTGGCCTTGTGCGGGTTGGACCGGCGGAACATCCACATGATCGCGGTCATCACCAGATAACCGGCGACCAGACCGACCACCGGCGACACGAACATCGGGATGATGACCTTGTCGACCACGCCGTGCCAGTAGACCTCCGTGCCGCCGGCCAGTGCCGCGCCGACCATGCCGCCGAACAGCGCGTGCGAGGACGACGACGGCAGGCCGAAGTACCAGGTGATCAGGTTCCAGGTGATCGCGCCGATGAGTGCCGCGAAGAGGATGCCCATCCCCTTCGAGCCCTCGGGGGTCTGGATCAGCCCCTCACTGACCGTCTTGGCGACCCCGCTGCCGAGGAACGCGCCCGCGAGGTTCATCACCGCGGCCATGGCGAGCGCCGCCCGCGGGGTCAGCGCCCGCGTCGACACCGACGTGGCGATGGCGTTCGCCGAGTCGTGGAAGCCGTTCGTGTACGTGAATCCGAGCGCGACCCCGATGGTCACGATCAGTGCGAAGGTGTCCATGAAGAGGTCAGGACTCCTTGACGGCGATGGTCTCGACCGTGTTCGCCACGTGCTCGAACGCGTCCGCCGCCTCCTCCAGCACGTCCACGATCTGCTTCAGCTTCAGCACCTCGATGGCCTCGTACTTGCCGTTGAAGAGCTGGGCGAGCAGCTTGCGGTGGATCTGGTCGGCCTGGTTCTCGAGGCGGTTGACCTCGATCCAGTACTCGGTCAGGTTGTCCATGGTCCGCAGGTGCGGCATGGCCTCGGCGGTCAGCTCCGCCGCGCGGGCCAGCACCTCGATCTGCTGCTCCACACCCTTGGGGAGTTCCTCGACCTGGTACAGCACGACCAGGTCGACGGCCTCCTCCATGAAGTCCATGATGTCGTCGAGGGACGAGGCGAGGTTGTAGATGTCCTCGCGGTCGAAGGGCGTGATGAACGAGGAGTTCAGCTGGTGGAAGATCGCGTGCGTGGCGTCGTCACCGGCGTGTTCCGCGGCCCGCATACGCTCTGCGATCTCGGCCCTGGCGGAGGAGTCCGCCCCGAGCAGTTCCATGAGGAGCTTCGAGCCAGTGACGATGTTGTCCGCGGACGCGGCGAACATGTCGTAGAAGCTCGTCTCCCTGGGGGTCAGACGAAAGCGCACGGTGGGGTCCTCGGGGTCCTTTTGTTTCGGTCAGGCTGATGCTAGGCGCATCATCCGGCCACGGCTAACCGGCCGTCCCCCAGTGTCGCCCATCATGCACAGTGCTCGGCACGGGGTCCCGGTCCCGGCGCCGGGCAAGGGCCACATACCCGGCGAAGTTCGATACCATATACCCACCAGGGGTATATGTAAGCGGCGAACCAGACAGGTTTGCCGCCGGAGCAGCAGGAGGACGCGATGACGACCACCGAGGCCGGCGCGACGGCGCCCTCCGGCCAGCCGCGGGAGACCGTGACGGACCACGACCGGGGTGTGCACGGGTACCACAAGCAGAAGGACGAGCACCTCAAGCGGCTGCGCCGCATCGAGGGCCAGATCCGCGGCCTGCAGCGCATGGTCGACGAGGACGTCTACTGCATCGACATACTCACCCAGGTCTCCGCCTCCACCAAGGCTCTGCAGTCCTTCGCGCTCCAGCTTCTCGAGGAGCACCTGCGCCACTGCGTCGCGGACGCGGCCGTCAAGGGCGGCTCCGAGATCGACGCGAAGGTGGAGGAGGCCACGAAGGCCATCGGCCGCCTGCTGCGCACCTGAGCGCGCGGGCGCCGGGCAAGCGGCCCGGCGGACATCAGCACCGAGAGCGGACTTCGCCGTCGGACAGGCCCTGGGAGGAGCGCGCCTCTCTGCCGCGGACGCGTTCCTCCGCCACCTTCAGCACCTCGTCGATGCTCTCCATGCTGAGCCGGTCCTCCCCGGCGGCCGACGCGGCGATGATCAGGTCACCGCACAGCTCGATCTCGGCGAGGGCCACGTGGTCCTGAACCGCCGTACCGCCGACCGGAGCCACGTACACCACCTCTTCCCGCCGTCACCGGCTTCCTAGAGTAGGGAGCGGCCTACGCAACGCGCATGGCACCAACGGACCATTTCCGGCCCCGCACATTCCGGCCTTTCCCGCCCAGGAACGGCGTCCTACGGCTCGGCGATCTTGCCCGCGAAGATGTCGGCCGGCCCGGGAAGCCGTACGTCGACGGGGACCCCGAAGTCGTACAGCAGAGTCGTCGAGGCGACCGCGACCGCGTCCTTGCGCACGCCGTTGACGAAGCTGAACCGGTGCCGGACCTTGCGGATGCGGCCCTGCTCGTCGAGGTAGGCGTCGAACGGGACCTCGACCGTGGCGAACCCCTTCGCCGCCGCCGCCAGCGCCTGCCGGTGCCCGTCGGAGGCGCCCTTCGCGGCGACACCCAGGTCGGCGGTGCCGCGGTAGTGCCGGACCCTGGTCCCGGCGACCTCGGTCTCCCCGACGTACGTCGCCTTACGCGTCCCGCGCAGCAACTCGGCCGCGGCGAAAGGGTCGGTGGCGCCGCCCGTCACCAGATTCCCGTCGGAGAGGGTGGCCGTGTCCACGCGCACCCACTTGTCGGCGGGCACCCCGGCACCCCGGTTCTTCATGAACAGGGCGCCAGGGGCGAGGAGTTCGGTGATGGGCCGGTGCCGGGCGGTCCCGGCCGGGTCCTGAGGGAGCATCACCTTCAGCTGCCCCAGGCGCCCTTCGAAGTCGTACACCCCCTCGCCGCGGATGGTGACGCGGGTGCCGCCGGTGGCCATCTGCATGGACGTACGGGTCTTGGAGCTGCCCGCCCGCACCAGCGTGGCGGCGGACCGGTGGAGCACCCGCACGGCGTCGGCACCGGCGCGCCCGTCCTCCGCCGCCGCTCCGCCGCCCGAACATCCCGTACCGCAGACCCCGATCCCGAGCGCGGCCAGGGCGGCGACGAGCGCCGGTCGGGTCCGCCTGTGCTCCCGCTCCACCATCGCCTGCCTACCCCCAAGCCGGTCCGTCCGTCCACGGGCCCCCTGTGCCGGTTAACGACCGGTACCAGTCCCCGTCACGCGTACTCCAACCGTTCACTTGCCTTGGGTAACGTTGTCGCGTGGCGCAGCAGAGCGAGATGGACACTCCCTCGGAACACCGCACGACGACGATCGAACAGGGCCCCTTCTGCCTGGCCCGTTGCACCTGCGGCTGGCGCGGCCCGGCAAGAAGAGCCCGCAGCCTGGCGAGAACCGACGCGCAGACGCACGCGGAAGCCCCCTTCTAGCCCGGCGGGACGTATGCAGCCGGCCGAGACGTATTCACCCCGTCCGGCATTTCGAGGACGAGCGCGCAGCGCGGCACGGGGGCCCGGGGCGGAGCCCCCGGGCCGGGACGGGACGGGAAGGGGCGGAGGGGGCGAAAACACCTCGCGGCGGCACCCGTACCGTCCTGGAGGGAACCCCCGGATCCGCCACCCCGTCTCGTCCCACGGGAGCCAACGGGAGCCAACGGGAGGCACACATGCACCGGCGCACGTTCATAGGCGGAGCCACCGCCGCACTCACGGCCACGGCCACCACCGCCTGCAACGGCGACGACGGCGCACCGGCGGGCGGCACCACGAAGGCCACCCGCCGGGCCGGCGCCGCCTCCCCCACCACGGCCACCCGCGCCGCGGCCGCCACCGCGGCCGACTGGACCGCCCTGGCCCGGGACCTCGACGGCCCCCTGATACGCCCGGGCGACGGCTCCTGGCCGACCGCCCACCAGCTCTACAACACCCGCTTCGACTCCCTGAAGCCCGCCGCCGTCGCGTACGCGGCCCACACCGACGACATCCGCAGCGCCCTCTCCTACGCCCGCGCCCACGGCGTCAAGGTGTCGATCCGCAACGGCGGCCACTCCTACGCCGGCTGGTCCTCCGGCAACGGCAGGCTCGTCCTCGACGTCTCCCGGCTGAGCCGGATCCGGGCCTCGGGCGGCGAGGCCGTCATCGGTGCCGGCGCCAAGCTGATCGACGTGTACCGCGCGCTCGCCGCGAAGGGGGTCACGATCCCCGCCGGTTCCTGCCCGACCGTCGGCGTCTCGGGCCTCACCCTCGGCGGCGGCCACGGCGTCGTCTCCCGGGCGTACGGCCTGACGTGCGACAGCCTCACCGGGGCGACCGTGATCACGGCCGACGGCAAGCGGCTCACCGTGAACGCGACGGAGCACAAGGACCTCTTCTGGGCCCTGCGCGGCGCGGGCAACGGCAACTTCGGCGTCGTCACCGAGCTGCGCTTCACAACGCACCCGGCGCCCCAGGCCGTGACGGCGTACATGTCCTGGCCGTGGTCGCGGGCCGCCGCCGTGGTGAAGGCCTGGCAGGAGTGGGGGCCGGCCCAGGCGGACGAGATCTGGTCCTCGTGCCACCTCGCCAGCGCGGCGGGCGGCACCCCCACGGTCTCCGTCTCCGCGTTCTCCCTGGGCACCTACGGCGAGCTGCAGAACGCCGTGGACCGGCTGGCCGACAGGATCGGCGCGCCCGCCCGCAGCGTGTCCCTCAAGAGGCGCTCGTACGAGGAGTCGATGGAGGTGTACGCGGGGTGCTCGGCGTACGCCGAGGACGCCATGTGCCATCTGCCGGGCTCGACCCCGGGCCGCAGCCCGCAGGGCGCCCTCGGCCGGGAGACCTACGCGGCCCGCTCGGACTTCTTCGACCGCTCGGTGTCCTCGGCGGGGATCCAGGCGCTCCTGAACCAGATGTCGGGCGTGCGCGGCGGCTCCGGCAGCATCGCGTTCACCGCGCTCGGCGGAGCCGTGAACCGTGTCTCGCCCACCGCGACGGCCTTCGTCCACCGCCGCTCACGGATGCTCGCCCAGTACATCGCCTCGTGGCGGGCGGGCACCTCAGGAACCACCGCCCAGGCGTGGCTGGACACCGCTCACCGGGCGATGGCGCGGCACGCCTCGGGCGCCGCCTACCAGAACTACACCGACCCGACCCTCACGAACTGGCGCAAGGCGTACTACGGCGACGCGGCCACCCGCCTCACGGCGGTCAAGAAGCAGTACGACCCCGACCGCTTCTTCACCTTCCCGCAGGCTCTCTGAGGGCTGCCCCGGCCGGGGCCACGGGCGCTCAGGCCGCCAGGTCCCGGTCCTCGGGCCGCTCGGTGACGGCCGTCCCGGGGAGGAGCGCGTCCTGCTCCGCGGGGAGCGCGCCGCGCGCCCGGACCAGCCGGCCGGCCCGCGGGGACCGCTCCACCGCCCGGACGACGGGCGTCAGCAGGGCCATGGCGAGCGGCGAAAGCAGCAGGACGACCGCGGTGCCGAGCGCGAAGCCGCCGACGACGTCCGTCGGGTAGTGCACGCCCATGTAGACCCGGCAGAAGCCTTCGAGGAGCGCGAGCCCGATGCCGGCGAGCCCGAACCTGCGGTTCGCGACGAACAGTCCGACGCCCATCGCCATCGTGAGCGTGGCGTGGTCGCTGACGAACGAGAAGTCGTTCTTGCCGGAGACCAGGACCTCCAGGCCCCGGTGGTCGACGAAGGGCCGGGGACGCTCGACGAAACCGCGTATCGGCACGTTCACCAGGACGGCGATGCCCGCCGCGAGCGGCGCCCAGACGAGCGCGGCCACGGACGGCGCCGCGTTCTCCCCGCCGCGCCGCCGTACCGTCCACCAGCACCACAGCACGAGCAGCACCATGGCGAGCAGGAGCCCGTACTCACCCACGAACTCCATGCCGCGGTCGAACCAGTGCGGGGCGTCCTTGGCCAGGCCATTGATGTCGTAGAGCAGGCTGACGTCGGGGTTCGAACCGGAATCGGCGAGTCCAGCCATTGCGCTGCGGCCCCTTCGTCGTCTTTACCGCGACCGCACACGCTCGTGCGCCGCTCAGTGCCACCCCCGTGGTCGTAGAACCGCGTTCCGCTTGCCTGGCCCGGGCTACGTCTAACAGGAACGCACACTCCCCTTCACTACGTTCCACCCTCCACCGAATGATCACGCAGACGTTATCGAAGAGAGATCCATCACCGCAGCTCAGGGGGCGGTTTCCGGCAGGCTTCAGACCGTCGTGGGGAGTGCTTTCGCGCCATCCTCGGTCACCCGCGTCGCCCCGAAGTAGTCCGGGGTGTCGACGGGGTCGAAGCGGATCACGGCACCCGTCCTCGGCGCGTCGATCATGTAGCCGCCACCGACGTAGATGCCCACGTGC
Source organism: Streptomyces sp. NPDC043867 (assembly GCF_056435845.1). Classification (NCBI taxonomy): domain Bacteria; kingdom Bacillati; phylum Actinomycetota; class Actinomycetes; order Kitasatosporales; family Streptomycetaceae; genus Streptomyces; species Streptomyces sp. NPDC043867. The sequence continues at coordinate 137,320 of NZ_JBWKDS010000021.1, forward strand.
CGGATGGCCCGCGAATTGGTCAGGTCGTCCGAGAAGAAGACCAGGTCCCCCGGCAGCAGCTCGTCACGGCTGGGGTGCGGCCCGGCGTTGTACTGGTCGTTGGCGACGCGGGGCAGCGTGACGCCCACGCTCTCGTACGCGGCCTTCGTCAGCCCCGAGCAGTCGAAGCGTCCGCCCTGGTCGGCGGTGCCGGTGCCGCCCCACAGATAGGGCGTGCCGAGCTTCTTCTGCGCGTAGTAGATGGCCCCGGCGGCCTGCTTGGAGGGATCCACGCGGGTGACCGGCGCGGCGAAGCTCTTCTGCAGCGTGGTGATCGTCTTCACGTAGTTCTGGGTTTCCCTGTACGGCGGCACGCCTCCGTACTTGATGACCGCGTACGCGCCCGCGTTGTAGGCGGCGAGCATGTTCTCGGTCTGGTTCCCGGGAGCGTCCTTCACGTACGAGGCGAGCTGGCAGTCGTACGAGGCCGCCGACGGGATGGCGTCGTTCGGATCCCAGACGTCCCGGTCACCGTCCCCGTCGCCGTCGATCCCGTGCGTGGCCCAGGTGCCGGGGATGAACTGCGCTATCCCCTGGGCGGCGGCCGGGCTCTTCGCCCGCGGGTTGAACCCGCTCTCCTGGTACAGCTGGGCGGCCAGCAGCGCGGGGTTGATCGCTCCGCAGAGGTTGCCCCACTTCTTGACGAGCGGCTGGTACGCGGCCGGCACGGCTCCCTTGGCCAGTCCGACCGAGCCGCCGCCGACGCCGTTGGTGAGGTTGCCGGCGACCATGTAGACGCCGACGACGAGCAGCATCACGAAGCCCAGTCCCGCCCCCGCGGCAGCGGTCGCCAGGATCAACGCCTTACGCACCGTCAACCGCCCCTCACCGCACAGGAGTCCGCCGACGTCAGTGTAGAGGCGGCCCCGCCGCCGCGGGATGATCACGCGCAAGAAGAAGCCGCACGTGGCGACCGGTGGGCGGCGCCCTCGGCTCGCCGAGAGCAACCCCCGTGCCGCACAAGACGGTTACGCGCCAAAACCGCCCGAAGCGCGCCGATGGCCGAAGCCGGTTCACCGCGCCGAACCCCCGGGGGTCACTCCTCGGCGGTGGCCCGGCGGTGGAGCGCGGCGGCTTCCTCGCCGAGGACCGCGCTGTAGGAGACGTCGGCCGTGTCGCCGCCCTCCTCGTGGCCGCCGATGACGCCGACGACCTGCCCGTCCCCGTTCACCCAGGGGCTGCCGCTCGTGCCGCCGGTGAAGGCGGGGCACGCGATGCGCTGCTGGGTGGCGCTGTGCGCGGTCGGCCTGTTGGTGCACGTGATCGGCACCTCACGGGACCTGGGGTATCCGGTGACCGTCACGGCCGTCGCCCCGGTGGCCTGCCCGGTGGCCAGGGAGTTGCCGCCGACGACGTCCTCCAGGGCCGGCCCGGCCGCCAGGTCGTCGACGACGGCGAAGGCGAGGTCGCCGTCCTCGTCCCGGTCCCGTCGCCACACCTCGGAGACGTACGTCTTCGCCACCCTCCAGACCCCGTACGGCGCCCTGCCGTCCCGGTAGCCGGGCACGAACCGGAACGCCCCGCCGCCGTCCAGGCAGTGCGCGGCGGTGACGATCAGGTTCCGTCCCGCGCTGTGCACCACGGACGCCGTGCAGAAGTGCCCGCCCACGAGGTCGCCGGAACCGCCGAAGAGGGCGCCCACGCGGGCGCTCGGCAGGCCCCTGGTGGCCTCCGCCGTCACTCCGAGCGGTCCGGTCCCGTCGTCGGCCGCCGCCACCGAGGAGGTCGTGGCGGCCAGCAGCAGGACCACGGCGGACAGGGTGTGCCGCCGTGGTCTCCCGGGACGAGTGGTGCGCCGCATCACCCGTCCACTGTGACCCACGGCCCCGGAAAAATCTCCGGGACCCGGCAGGCAAAGGCCTGCGCGGTCCGGGTAAGCCCCTTCGGCGCCTCACGCCCCTGACAGGCCCGTCCGCGCGCACTCCGCCCACAGCAGCTTCCCGCCCTTCGACGCGCCCAGCTCCCGCAGCACGGAAACGCCCCACGCGTCCGCGCAGGCCCGCACGAGGTGCAGACCCCGGCCGTTCTCCGCGTCGTCCGGGGGGACGTCGGCGGGGACGTCCGCCCGGAACCCGGCCGGGACCCGCGGGTCGGTGTCCCAGACCGCCACCACCAGCCGGTCCGGCCCGGCCGACCGCACCCGGAGCGCGTACGGGCCTCGCGTGTGCAGATGCGCGTTGGTGAGCAGCTCGGCGGCGAGCAGTTCGGCGGTGGGCGTCAGCTCGGTGAACTCGTGGGCGGCCAGCACGGTGCGCAGGGTGGCGCGGGCGATGCCGGGGGCACGGGGATCGTGCGGAAGGTGCAGGGTGTAGTCCCAGGACGGGGATACGGTTGCCATGGAAGTCTCCCGGTTCGGAGGGGAGTTGGGTGGTTTGGTTACGTGGCCCAGTGACCATGCCGCTCCGTCGAGCGGGGTGCTTCTGGGGCGAGGCGCCTGCGCTTCACAGTAGCGGTGCTGGATATATTCTTGACCCGTTTCAGGGCGATACTAAAAGCAACCACCCGTGTGGGTGACAAAGCTGCGGAGGAGCGGCGGGGATGCCCGTGAGAACCAACCCGACAGGGCGGCAGCTCCGCTTCGGCGCGGAACTGCGCAAACTCCGCGAGCAGGCGGGCCTGACCTCGACCGGCGCCGCTCAACTGCTCGGCATGAAGCAGGCGCAGGTCAGCAATATGGAGACCGGTCGCCTAGGGGTCAGCGCCGAGCGCGTACGCACCCTGGCCTGTCACTACGACTGCTCGGACAAGGCCCTCATCGAGGCCATCGCAGGCATGACGGGCGAGCGGAAGCGGGGCTGGTGGGAGGAGTACCGCGAGATCCTGCCCGCCGGGCTGCTGGACCTCGCCGAGCTGGAGCACCACGCCACCCGACTGCGCAGTGCCGTCACGATCCACATCCCCGGCCTCGTGCAGACCACGGAGTACGCCCGCGAGATCTTCCGCCAGGCCGTACCCGAACTGCCGCAGCCCGACATCGAGCACCGGGTCTCCTTCCGGCTCAAGCGGCAGACCATCCTGTTCCGTGACCCTCCGACACCGCATCAGATCTTCATCCACGAGGCCGCTCTGCGGATGAGGTTCGGCGGTGCGGACGTCACCCGCGCGCAGCTGAAGTACCTGTTGGACATGAACGAGCGGGAGCACGTGGAGATCCAGGTGATCCCGTTCGAGACCGGTGTCCTCCCGGGCTCCGGCCAGTCGATCTACTACGTGGAGGGACCCGTGCCGCAACTGGACACGGTGAACCTCGATCAGTCGCACGGCCCGGTGTTCCTGGACGCCGAGGCCCAGCTGCGCAAGTACCGCGTGCTGCTGGACCGCATGGAGTCCGCCGCCCTCAGCACCGAGAAGTCGCAGACCTTCATCCACACCGTCGCCAAGGACCTATGAGGAGACCCCAATGCCCGCGCTCACCTGGCAGAAGTCGTCCTACTGCCCCGAAGGCAACTCCTGCGTCCACGTGGCCGGCGACACCGCCGCCGGAACGATCCGTCTCACCGAGAGCGGTGACCCCACCGGCGCGATACTCACCGCCGCCCCCGACACCTTCCGCACCTTCCTCCGGGCCCTCAAGTCCCCCGGCGCGGCCGTGCGCACCGACTCCGGGATCCACCTGACCACCGGGGACACCGGCCTCGTACACCTGTGTGAAACCGGTGACCCCAAGACGGTCGTCACTACCACTCAGGAGAAGTGGGACGCGTTCGTACGGGGCGTACGGGCAGGCGAGTTCGACCACTTCGCGCAGGTACAGGAGGAAGAGCGATCTTAGGTTCGACGACGACCCGCCGCACACTGCTCACCACGGCCGCGTCCACGGCCGCCCTCGCACTGACCGCGGGCCCCGCGCACGCGGACGCCCGTACGCGGGACGCCCGCGCCCGCCTGCGGGAGCTGGAGGACCGGCACGGCGCGAGAGTGGGCGCGTACGCGCACCACCTGGGCACCGGGAGGACGATGAGCCACCGGGCCGGGGAGCGCTTCCCCATGTGCTCGGTGTTCAAGACCCTGGCGGTCGCCGCCGTGCTGCGGGACCTGGACCGCGACGGCGAGACGCTGGCCAGGCGCCTGCACTACACGGCGGCGGACGTAAAGGCCGCCGGGGGCGGAGCGATCACCGGCAAGCCGGAGAACGTGGCCGCCGGCCTGACGATCGCCGAGCTGTGCGACGCGGCGATCCGGTACAGCGACAACCTGGCCGCCAACCTGCTCCTGCGGGAACTCGGCGGCCCCGCGGCCGTCACCCGCTTCTGCCGCTCGGTCGGGGACCCGAGAACCCGCCTGGACCGCTGGGAACCGGAGCTGAACTCGGCGGAGCCGTGGCAGCGGCAGGACACGACGACGCCGGCGGCCGTCGCCCGTACGTACGCCCGTCTCACGCTGGGCGCAGCTCTGGACGCCGGGGACCGCGCGCGGCTGACGGCCTGGCTGCTCGGCAACACCACCAGCGCCAAGCGCTTCCACGAGGGCCTGCCCGACACCTGGTCGATCGCGGACAAGACCGGCACCGGTTCGTACGGCACCGCGAACGACGTGGGCATCGCCTGGACCGAGGACGGCGACCCGGTCGTCCTCGCCGTCCTCACCACGAAACCCGACCGGGACGCCACCCCCGACGACGCGCTGGTCGCGAGGACGGCGTCGGTCCTGGCGGACGCCGTGACCTGAGCCGGCGTCAAGGAGGTTCCGTACCCGGGTCGTCCGGACCCGGGTACGGAGATAACCTCTGTATCGGACAGACACCGCCCGGAACGGGACGGACCGGTGCCGTCCGCACCCAGGATCGCCCGGGAGGGCCACCGAGGCATAAAAGGGGTTAACGACAGAACCACACGACAGGTTCCGGTTCGCCTTCATTGCCCGGCGTGACCTGCCGTGATACACAGAGTGACCATACGACCCCACGCCTACCCGTCCCGCGCTCCCGAGAGGGTGCCCCGCGGGGCGGCGGCAAGGGATTCGCACGAAACCCGCCAACCAATGACGTCAAGTCGACATACGACAGCGTCTTTGTCGGCGAGAATGAGCTGACCCCTGCGCGCAGTGGCAGGGGGTGGAGAACTACCCACAAGGGGCGGTGACTTACATGCTTTTCGCAGCCGAAAAGGGCGACATCACCACGATCATCGGCGGGATCGCTCCGGACTGGGGGCCCTTCGGCAGCCTGGGCAACGAGGCGAAGGTGATGATCGAGGTCGTGATGGCGGTCGCCATCCTGCTGTGCCTCGGCATCGCGATCTGGGGTGCCGCGAAGCAGCGCATCGGCGCGACGGCGCTGCGCGACACCTTCAGCGCCGAACAGGGCAAGGGCCTCATCATCGCGGGCCTGACCGGAGTCTTCATCATCGGCTCCCTCGGCACGCTCTTCACCATCGTGTACGGCATGGCTGTGTAGGCCCGGCCGGGCACGCCCGGTGCCCCCCGACCCACCTGTCCGTCGTGCTCACCGGCTGAGGTTGCGTTTCCCTGATGTCGAGTCACCACACCGCGCCCGCGCGGGAACCAGCACGGCTACCGTCGTACTGTCACGCGTTTCGGTACGAGGCGTTTCGGTACGAGATCGAGGGGGCGTGCGCGGTATGAGTCTCGGTGACGATCATGGTTACGGTGACACTTCGCGCGGTGACGACGGCGGGTACGGCGGGTCGGGGCAGACCCGCACGCGGCTGCCGGACCGGGGCGGTGACGTCTACGGCGGTGCCCGGCGGGGCCGGTCCTCGTCCCGGAGCCTGATCACCGTCGTCGGTGTCGTCGTCCTGCTGATCGCGGCGATCGCCTTCGCGAACCGCGGCGAGGACGATGCCTCTGCGGGGGTGGACGGCGGCGACAAGGCGGAGTCCGCGCCGACGGCACCGTCCGGAGAACGCCCGGTCCGGTCGAAAACGGGCGCGATCCCGTCGGGGTACAGCCACAGCGCTCTGGGCGCCCAGAGCGCGGCGGCGAACTACGCGGTGGCGCTGGGGTCTGACGACATGTTCACCACGGCCCAGCGTCACGACATCGTGCAGACGATCGCAGATCCCACAGCGGTGACCCAACTGCAGTCCGGTTTCGACGCGGACTACTCGAAGGACCTGCTGAAGAAGATCGGCCTCAACGACAACGGCAGCGCACCCGCGGGCAACACATTCGTCTACCGCACGCTGCCCGTGGGCACCAAGGTCACGTCGTTCGGCGATACCGCGGCCACGGTCGAGGTCTGGTGCAACAGCCTCTTCGGGCTCACCGGTGAGCGCTCCACCAAGCCCGTGACCAGCAGCTGGTTCACCGTGACCATGAAGCTGCACTGGAACGGCGACTGGAAGGTCCTGGAAACCAGCCAGAGGACCGGCCCAACCCCCGTCAACGGAGACAACCCCGTCTCCGGAGCCGACGAGATCGGCAAGGCGGTCGAGGAGTTCGGAGGGTTCACGTATGCCCGGTAGCTCGCACCGCGCATTCAAGCTCACCGGCGTCGTAGCGGCCGTACAGACCACAGCCGTACTGATGGCGTCGCACGCCTATGCGGCTCCCACGCCGAAACCCTCGGACGACCCCTGCTCCCTGATCGCCGGCCCCGCCAAGCAGTACTGCGAGCGAGGCAGCAACACCCGGCGGGCCCCGAGCAGTGAGCCGAACGATCTCACCACGACCCTCGACCCCCTCTCCTCCCTGGCCAAGGGCTGCGCCGACGCCGCTTCCTGGACCGTCGACAAGCTGTCGGACGCCGTGAAGGAAACGGCGAACGTCGACTACACGAACCCCAAGTTCCTCCAGCAGTACGCCGTCGTGTTCGCCGCGTCGACGATCCTCACCCTCCTGCTGTGGCTGCTCGCGGTCGCGAAGCGGGCGGTGCGGGGTGTCCCGCTCACCACCGCCCTGTCGGAAGCGGTCGGCTTCCTCTGGCTGACGGTGCTGGCGTCGGCGTTCACCCCGCTGATCCTCTACACCGTCGTCTCGGCGACGGACGGCGTCAGCGAGGTCCTGGCGAAGGCGACGGGCAATCAGACGGACGCGTTCTTCGGCACGTTCTCCGAGGCCCTGGACAAGGGCGACGACGTCGGCGGCGGCCCCATCATGCTGATGCTGGTGTCCCTGGTCTCCATCGTCGCCGCCGGAGTCCTCTACCTGGAGCTGTACCTCCGGGCGGTCCTGCTGTACGTCGGCGCCCTGCTCGGCGTCGTCGTCTACGCGGGCCTCGTCGACAAGAACCTCTGGGGACACGTCCGCCGCTGGGCGGGAGTGATGATCGCGGTCATCCTCGTCAAGCCCGTGATCGTGATCGTCCTCGGCCTCGCCGGCGCCCTCGCCTCCGACAACGGCCCCGACTCGGTCGCCGCGATCGTCTCCGGCCTCGCCATCATCCTGCTCGCCATCTTCGCCAGCGGCATGATCTACCGCTTCGTCCCCGGCTTCGGCGACGAGATCGCGAACTCCCGCAACAACCGCATCATGCAGGGCGCCGAAGGCAAGGCCGCGGCCGTGATGAGCTCCCCGGCCACGCTCGTCGCCCAGGGCATCAAGACCCACAGCACCCGCGCCGACAACGGCGGCGGAGGCGGCGGCCAGTCGTCCGCCGCCCGGCCCGCCAACCAGGCGAGCGGCGGTATGGCCGCGCACAGCACCCGTACGCCGTCGGGCGGCGGCGGATCCGTCCCCTCCGCCGCACCCCCGCCGCGCACCAGCCCGGCCAACACCCCGCACGCCGGCAACACCCGCAACAGCAGTACCAACCGCACGGGAGGTGAAGGGCGTTGACGACCGAGTCCCACATGTCCCATCCGGTCACGCCCCGCCGTACATATCTGATCGGCCGCGCCCGGCCGAACGCGATCGTCGGCCGGAACCGCGAGTCAGGCGAGATCGCGCTCATCATCGTGGGCGCGTTCCTGGGCATGATGTGCGGGCTCCTCGTCCCCGTCCTCTCCCTGCGCATCGTGCTCCTGATGGGCTTCCCGCTGCTGGCGCTCGCCGCGGTGTACGTCCCGTACAAGCGGCGGACGTTCTACAAGTGGTTCGAGATCAACCGGAGCTACAAGCGGTCGCTGCGCCGCGGGGCCGCCTACCGGTCCCCCGTGATGGAGGCCGGCACCCACATCGACGGGCGCGAGGTCGAGGTCGGCCCCCCGCCCGGCATCGGCCGGATCAACTGGCTCGCCGCCCCCTTCGGACCGGACGAGATCGCCGTACTGCTGCACGCCGACCGCCGTACGGTCACGGCCGCGATCGAGATCGAGGGCCCGGGCGTCGGCCTGCGGGACAGCGAGGACCAGGAAGCCCTCGTCGACCGCTTCGGGACCCTGCTCAAGCACGTCGCGAACGGCGACGGCTTCGTCACCAGGATCCAGATGCTCGCCCGCACCCTCCCCGCCGACCCCGACGCCCACGCCAAGGACGTCGCCACCCGCGGTGACGACCGGGCCCCCGGCTGGCTCCAGCAGTCGTACGACCAGCTCCAGTCGATGGTGTCCACTAGCAGCGAGCAGCACCGCGCGTACCTCGTCGCCTGCATGCACTACTCCCGCGAGCTCGCCGCCGAGGCCCAGGCCATGGCGCGGGCCGCCCGGCCGCAAGGCGGCCGCAAGCTCGACCGGGACGCGGGGCTCGCCGTCGTCATGGCACGTGAGCTGACCGACATCTGCTCCCGGCTCCAGGAGGCCGACATCCGCGTACGGCAGCCGCTCGGACAGGGCCGCCTCGCCTCGCTCCTGCACTCCATGTACGACCCGGACCACCCGATCGACCACATCCAGGCGATGACGAAGCGCAACGCCTGGCCGGCCGAGCTGGACGCGATGGAGGCGACGTACCTCCAGGCGAAGACCCGCGAGTCCTCCACCCGCGCCCCCTGGTGCCATGCCACGGCCTGGGTGAAGGAGTGGCCGATGACCCCGGTCGGCGTCAACTTCCTCGCCCCGCTGCTGGTCCACACCCCGGACGTCATCCGGACCGTGGCCGTCACGATGGACCTCGAACCCACCGAGGTCGCCATCGAGCGCATGCTGACCGAGAAGACGAACGACCAGGCCGACGCCAGCCGCGCCGCCAAGATGAACCGGACCGTGGACCCGCGGGACATCGCCTCCCACAACCGGCTCGACCAGCGCGGCGAGGACCTCGCGAGCGGTGCCGCCGGCGTGAACCTCGTCGGCTACATCACCGTCTCCTCGCGCAACCCCGAGGCGCTCGCCCGCGACAAGCGGACGATCCGCGCCTCGGCCGGCAAGTCGTACCTCAAGCTGGAGTGGTGCGACCGCGAGCACCACCGCGCCTTCGTGAACACACTGCCGTTCGCCACCGGAATCCGCAGGTAGGGGCTGATGCACTGATGCGGGATCCGCTCTCCGTCCTCACGGACGCCTTCACGTCCTTCCTCTTCGGCAAGGTCGAGACGACCCGCCTCCCGGTGCGTACGTCGACGGGCCAGGCCCAGGCGGTCTACCTGCCGACCGCCGCACCCGGACTCGGCGACTCCGGTGTGATCATCGGCCGCGAGGTGTACTCCGGCAAGGGCTACATCTACGACCCCTTCCAGATGTACGGGCAGCAGCTCCCGGCTCCGCACTGGCTGGTGCTCGGCGAGTCCGGAAACGGCAAGTCGGCGCTCGAGAAGACGTACGTCATGCGCCAGTTGCGGTTCCGCGACCGGCAGGTCGTCGTCCTCGACGCCCAGGGTGAGGACGGCGTCGGCGAGTGGAACCTCATCGCCGAGGAGCTGGGTATAACCCCCATCCGGCTCGACCCGACGGCCGCCCTGGACATGGGCATCAGGCTCAACCCGCTCGACCCGGCGATCACGACGACCGGGCAGCTCGCGCTGCTCCGGACGATCATCGAGGTCGCGATGGGCCACAGCCTCGACGAACGGTCCGGCTTCGCGCTGAAGGTCGCGCACGCCTATGTGAACGAGACGATCGTCGAGCGCCAGCCGGTGCTCACCGACATCGTCGAGCAACTGCGCCACCCCGAGCCGGAGTCGGCGGAGGCGATGAACGTCGCCATAGACGACGTACGCGCCTGGGGCCTCGACGTCGCCCTGGTCCTGGACCGGCTGGTCGACGGTGACCTGCGGGGCATGTTCGACGGTCCGACGACGGTCGGCATCGACCTGGACGCCCCGCTCATCGTCTTCGACCTGTCCCACATCGACCGGAACTCCATCGCGATGCCGATCCTGATGGCCATCGTGGGTGTGTGGCTGGAGCACACGTGGATCCGGCCGGACCGCAAGAAGCGCATCTTCCTGGTCGAAGAGGCCTGGCACATCATCAACAGCCCGTTCGTCGCGCAGCTCTTCCAGCGCCTGCTGAAGTTCGGCCGCCGGCTGGGCCTGTCCTTCGTGGCGGTGGTCCACCACCTGTCCGACGTGGTGGACGGGGCGGCGGCCAAGGAGGCCGCGGCGATCCTGAAGATGGCCTCGACCCGGACCATCTACGCCCAGAAGGCGGACGAGGCCCGGATGACGGGCCGGGTTCTGGGGCTGCCCCGGTGGGCCGTCGAGATCATCCCGAGCCTGACACCCGGCATCGCCGTCTGGGACGTGAACGGCAACGTCCAGGTGGTCAAGCACCTGATCACGGAGACCGAACGGCCGCTCGTCTTCACGGACCGCGCGATGACCGAGTCGTCCGAGGACCACCTCGCGCACGACGCGTTGCGTGCCGCGGAACTGGAGGCGGAGGAGCGGGCGGCGGCCTTCATGGAGCAGCACCTGAACGACCTCGACGACTCGTCCGAGTCCACGGTGGCCTGACATGGGACGGGACGAGAAGGCGCGCCGCCCGGAGCCCGACGGAGGCATCCCGGACGGCCTGCTGGTCGGGCTGCTCGCGTTCCTCCTCGGCATGACGCTGATGGTGTGGACGGCCACGGGCCTCGCCGGTCTGTTCGCCCACGGCAGCTGGCCGGAGGGCGTCACCTTCGGCCGTACGCCGCTGGCCATGCGCCGCCTGGTCGCACGGCCCCACGACATCCCGGGCGCCTGGCCCGACACCCCCGCCGACGGTCTCTCCGGCTACGGCCTCGTCTGGGGCCTGTTCATCGGCCAGCTGATGATCCTGCTGGTGCTGTCCGTCTTCGTCATAAGCACGGTGGCCCGGTGGAGAGCGGGCAGAACAAACCGGAGGACGGAGAACGCCGCTGTGACGGCGGCGGCGCAGCCGCTGGAACGGGCCGAACGGGCCGAACGGGCAGGCGGGCGGGAAAACTCCTCAACGGTGGCGGCGCAGCCGCTTGAACAGACCGAACGGGTGGGCGGGCGGGAAATCCCCCAGGCGGAGCCGCAGCCAGAAAAGACGGCAGAACCCGGGGCCTGGGCCCCCCAGCCCTCCTTGGTACCGCTCCAACGCGCCCCCGTGGTGCTGGGCCCCCCGGCCACCCGCCACCCCCTCGCCGTCCAGGCGGTCCGAGACGCGGAGGGCCCGGCCCTGGTCGTCACCTCCAACCCGGCCGTCTGGTCGGAGACCAAGGACGCCCGCGCCAAACTCGGCCCCGTCCTCCTGTACGACCCCGCGCACCTGTGCGACACCCCGGCCCGCCTCCACTGGTCCCCCGTCGCCGGCTGCGAGGACCGCGCCACGGCCACGGCGAGAGCCGCCGCCCTCCTCGCCCCGGTACGCCCGGGCGCGAAGGTGGACCAGGCGATGGCGGACGTCGCGGAAATCCTCCTGCGGAGCTATCTGCACGCCGCCGCGGTGGAGGGCAGGGCTCTGCGTCACGTCCACCGCTGGGCACAGGGCAGTCAGGTCCAGGACGCCGTACGAACTCTCCGTACCAACCCGAAGGCCGCCGGAGGCTCCGCGGGCGAGCTGGAGGCGGCGCTCACCTCGCACCCCGAACGCCGCGACATCGCACAGGAGTTGACCGCACGCGCGCTGTCCTCGCTCTTCACGGTCAACGTCCGCGAGTCCTGCACTCCCAACCGAACTGATGCGCTCACCTTGGATTCCTTCGTCAACGAAGGGGGCACGCTTTATGTGGTCGGTGAACCCATCGAGGACCCCAAGGCGAATCCCGGCGCGATGCCGCTCCTGACGGCCCTCGCCTCGAGCGTGGTCGAGCGCGGCCGGCGCATGGCCGAACGGTCATCCTCCGGTCGCCTCGACCCACCATTCTCGCTCGTCCTGGACGACGTGGCCGCGGTCGCCCCGCTCCCCCAGCTCCCGGAGCTGCTGACCGGCGGAGCGGACCGGGGCCTGCCCACCCTGGCGCTTCTGCGCTCCCAGGAACAGAGCCGCGCGCGCTGGCCGCAGTACGACCTGCCGGTCTGAGGGCTCCGGACGGCGGCGAGGCCGCCGGCGCCGTCAGGGACGCTCGACCGCGAACTCCAGCTCCAGCTCATCGGTGCTCCCGGGCATGGTCGCGCTCACTCCGGTCGGCGCGAACCCGGCCTTGCGGTAGGCGGCGTCGGCACGGGAGTTCCGCTCGTGGACGAAGAGCCGCACGCGCTCCAGACCGAGTCCCCAGGACCATTCCAGGGCCGCGTCGAGCAGCGCGCCGATCAGCCCGTTCCCGCGCTGCCCGGTCCGCACGAACACCCCGACCACGTGCCCCTGGGCCCGCTCGACCGGCCCCCCGAAGGGATCACGCGTCCCGGCCTGTTCGACGAGCACGGTGACAGAGCCGGCCCACTGACCGTCCGGTCCTTCCGCGACGAACTGCTGCCGTTCCTTCGTCCCTTCGGCGGCGCCGGCCGCCCGCTCCTGCCAGTACGAGTCGGGCCGCGCCACGGCGTCCTCGTACGTCTCCAGGAACGCGATGGAGGCGGCGGGATCCTGGAGAGCGACAAGCCGGAGCGCCTTCACGGCACGCCACTCGTCCGCACGGATGGGCCGGATCACGTGGTTCATGCGGGCCACCGTAATGCCGACGCCCCGGAACGGGAAACGATTTCCGCACAACGCAGAAAACCCCCGTACCGGTATCCCGGTACGGGGGTTTTCTCCAAAATTTGTTCGGCGGCGTCCTACTCTCCCACAGGGTCCCCCCTGCAGTACCATCGGCGCTGTAAGGCTTAGCTTCCGGGTTCGGAATGTAACC